>JAAHGL010000009.1 GCA_010692635.1 Symploca sp. SIO2C1
TCCAGGGTTTCTGGGTGTATTTAGGCGATCGCATTATTTATTTATAACAAATTCATATTATTCTCGTGGAGTTCAGATGCCCGACTTCTTGAAGGATACTGCTGGCGAATAGGGGGTTCTAAGGTTTTAAGCAAGCCAGTTCGGGTAACAGTACCCCTGACTGAAGAAATTACTGAACGCTATCTGGAGATTAGGGAACTCAAGACAGGGAGGGTGGTAACAGTTGTAGAAGTCCTCTCACCTAAGAATAAGCGAGGCGGTAAAGGTAGAGAGCAATATCTAACTAAGCGACAAAAGGTTTTGCATAGTGCTACTCACTTAGTGGAAATCGATCTGCTGAGAACGGGAAACTCTATGCCAATGGTGGAAGTGATTCCATCAGATTACCGTATTCTGGTCAGTCGGGCTAATCTCCGTCCCGAAGCTGAACTATACCCGTTTAATGTGCGGGAGTCGATTCCCCAATTCTTGCTTCCTTTGCAGTCTGGAGATCAGGAACCTGTTGTGAATTTATCTGAGGTTTTGAGACAAGTTTACCAGGAGGCGGCTCTAGATTTTGCGATCGATTATTCAGTGCAGCCAGTGCCAGCGCTGAGTGATAGTGATTTTCAGTGGGTGCGATCGTTAAGGGAAGTGTAGGACAGCGACAAGACTTGCACTCCAAAGTAAGCGATCATTTGCGTCTAGATTACTCAATCATTATGACCGTGATGGTAGTTTAGATCATTGGCAAAGTTGAAACAACCAATCTTCCTTCAGGATTTCACCACCTTGAAAGGGCTGGTCTTGGTCTTGCAGATATAGCGTCTGACTTCTGGCACGTTAAGCTAAGGATTATCTCCTTATTGTCGTTCGAGGCAAAGCCCGTGTCCAAGCGTATTCCTTTAATTTCCCTTTTTGTTCTCCTAGGTTTACTAGCTGTACCAACACCAGTTTCTGGACAAGGACTCCTACCCTATACCCTACAGCTAGATTCAGAGGAGCTAGAGGAGCAAGGCTTGAATCTGGCTCAGGATGCGGTTCAGTTGGTGCGCTTTCAACAATATGACCTAGCATTGCCTAGGGCTGAATTGGCGACACAACTGGCTCCTAAGCGCTATCAAACCTGGTTTATTTTGGGAACTTTGTATGTACAAAACAAAGAGTTAGATAAGGGGCTTGTTGCTTTAAAGCGAGCCCTATCTCTAGAACCGAATGAATCAGGAATTTTATTTAGTTTAGGCTCAGCCTATTTCCAAAAAGGTGAGTATGCTAAAGCTGTTAGTGAATTGGAAACAGGGTTGAAGCTCAAACCTGATGTTCCAGAAGCTTTGTTTGATTTGGGTAACGCTCATTATCAGCTTAAGCAATATCCCAAAGCTGTCAGTGCTTATGAGAAGGCTGTGGCTGAGGAAAAAAACTTCTGGCCTGCTATCAACAACATTGGATTGGTAAGGTATGAACAGGGTGATGTAAATGGGGCAATTGAAAAATGGGAAGCTGCGATCTCAATTGATGAAGAGGCAGCGGAACCCCAGCTGGCAGTGGCAGTGGCTTTATACGCTCAAGGTGAGAGGGAAAAGGCTATAGTAATGGGAGCAGCAGCCCTTCGCCTAGACAGTCGCTATGCCGATTTGGATTTTCTCAAGGAAAATCTCTGGGGTGAACGTCTGCTAGCGGAAACTCAAAAGTTTCTAGCAATTCCCAGGATTGAAGCCGTTATTCCCTAAGCCTTTGTGTCCAAATGAACGATTTCTCCCTCTAATCATTACCTGAACTGAATCTTTGAAGGCAAACTGAGTATCAACTTGTACTCCTGGGGTTGCTAAAAGTGTCTTTTTTTAGTACATATGTACCTAGGGCAATAAATCCATAGGGAGAAATTGCCATGGCTCTTTTATGGATTAAGTCTATACTGCCTTAGTGGACACAAGTAACTCAAACGGTGATAATGACAAAAAATCAGAGGCTTTATCCCATAAATAGAATTTAGGGGATAAGTCTATGGGGAATTTACTCCCTGTCAAACTTTCATCAGTAGAGAATCTAGAACAGGCTATCAAGAGATTCTTTGATATAAGTATCGTCTTGGAAAAGAGGTTTCATGTATCTTTTGGTAGTAGAGCCATAATCTGATCTACAAACTGCTGATGGTCAACAACTGGTTTAGAGATGTAGCCATCAGCACCACTCTGTTTGAGGAACTTTTCGCGATCGCCCTCCATTGCGTGAGCCGTGACTAGAATAATTGGCAGATTGGAAGTTTGAGTATCAGCTTTAAGCATCTGTGTAATTTTGATGCCGTCTACTGATTTACCCTGGTAAACACTGTGAGCCAGGGAAACATCCATCAAGACGATGTCAGCTCCCCCAGCTTGCGCTATTTCCATCACTTCTTCCACATCTTCAGTATGCTTGACATTTAAGCCCCCCCGCTTGGTGAGAATCTTGGAAAAAACACGAGCATTAATTGGATCGTCTTCTACAATCAAAACGGTTTTCATGGGCGTTGTCTCAAGAAATTCGTCCTTTTCATTAGTGCGATTTGATATTAAGTCTGACAGGGACTTGGCAATGTTGCCATCCATATCTCAATACTTCATAAAATTTTGGTCAGAAATAGGGAACTTTAACTCATGGCAAAACAGCTAAACTTGCTAGAGACCGGTCAGATTATCCCCACAGCCCTGCATGTGGAGATGCAAAGGTCTTATCTGGAATACGCTATGAGTGTGATCATCGGGCGTGCTTTACCTGATGTTCGGGATGGACTCAAGCCTGTCCATCGGCGAATTTTGTATGCCATGTATGAATTAGGTCTAACACCAGATCGACCTTACCGCAAGTGTGCTCGTGTTGTTGGGGATGTTTTAGGTAAATATCATCCTCATGGAGACCAAGCAGTTTACGATGCTCTGGTGCGACTTGTACAGAACTTTTCGACGCGCTATCCTTTGCTAGCTGGTCATGGCAACTTTGGTTCGGTGGATAATGACCCACCGGCTGCCATGCGTTACACTGAAACGCGACTGGCTCCCATAGGCGCTCAAGCCCTACTTTCAGAAATTGGTGAGGCAACTGTTGATTTTATCAACAACTTTGATAGCTCCGGTGCAGAGCCAGTAGTGTTACCGGCTCAGCTACCTGTATTATTACTCAATGGTTGCTCTGGTATTGCAGTGGGGATGGCAACTAATATTCCTCCTCACAACTTATCAGAGGTGGTAGATGGTTTAATCGCGCTGATTGACCGTCCCAATCTACCAGACGAGAAGTTGTGGAAACTCATTCCGGGGCCAGATTTTCCCACAGGGGGAGAAATTGTTGATACTTCCGGTATTCGGGAAGCTTACCTGAACGGTCGTGGTAGTATCCCGTTGCGGGGAATCACACGAGTAGAGGAAATTCAAGGGAGTCGAGGACGTCGGCGTCGTAAAGCAATTATCGTAACCGAGTTGCCTTTTCAAGTGAATAAGGCAGGCTGGATTGAAAAAATAGCGGCTTTGGTTAACCAGGGACGAGTTGAAGGAATTGCCGATATCCGGGATGAAAGCGATCGCTCTGGGATGCGAGTGGTGGTGGAACTCAAGCGAGAAACTAAAGCTCAAGAGGTTCTTAATCAGCTATACAGGCAAACCGCACTCCAAACGAACTTTGGAGCAATCATGCTAGCTTTAGTGGACGGACAGCCCCGTCAGCTTAATCTGAGGCAATTATTAGAAGAGTTCTTGAGGTTCCGAGAGCAAACTCTTACCCGGCAATATACCTATGAACTGGAGCAAAAGCAAAAACGCTTACACCTGGTTGAAGGCTTATTAGCTTCCTTAGCCCAACTAGATACTCTCATTGATATCCTCAGAAATGCTCCCGATGGTACAACGGCTAAAGTAGCTCTACAAGAGCAGTTAAACCTGAGTGAGACTCAGGCAGATGCTATTCTGGCAATGCCTATGCGACGCCTCACTGGTTTAGAGCAGCAAAAACTACAGACAGAATATGATGAATTGAGAGAGCGCCTTGAGGAGTTGGAGCAATTACTCGGAAATCGGCAGGAGTTGCTCAAAGCTCTCAAGAAAGATTTGCGATCGCTCAAACGTAAGTACACTGATTCTCGTCGTACAAAAATACGCTCTCTTTCTGCTAGGAAAGGTGATAGCAAGCAGGTTGAGGAAGGAAACAAACAGAAGAAAAAGGGACAAAAAAAGGAAAAAAGTTCTTCTTCATCTCCATCCCTGCCTCTTTCTATATCAACAACTGATTCAGATCCTAACCATTTTGAAGAAGAGACAGTTATAGAATTTAGTTACCAAGGGTACGTGCAACGGCAACGTCCCACAAAAGAAACCAAATCTCAGCGAAGTGGCTCCAGTGCTACAACAACATCCAAGAATGGGGAAGACTTTGTTGTTCAAACTCAAGTAGCATTCACTCAACAAGAATTAGTAGTGATTACTAGCGGTGGCAAAGCCTACCCAGTCAAAGTAAGAGATATTCCCCCTGCTGCAGGACGTAGGCAAGGAACTGCTTTAGTAAAGTTGCTACCTAAGTCCGTGCAATCAGAAGCGGTTGTAACTCATTTTATTCTGGTTGATGGGATGGAGAACCTCAATCTGATATTACTCACCCAGCAAGGACGCATTAAGCGCCTGGGGGTTTCTGAGTTAACACATCTTACTACCCGTGGGTTGACTTTGCTTAAGTTGAAGGATGATGACCAGTTAAAGTATGTCCGTCTTGCGCAACCAAACGAACAAGTAGTTTTAGCTACTAGCAATGGGCGACTATTGCGCTTTGAGATTAATGACCAACAGTTACCGCTGATGGGACGTACTGCTCAGGGAAATCAAGCTTCTAGGCTGCGGCGTCGAGAGCAGTTGGTTGGTTGTGTGACAATTAAAGCTGATGGCAATCTCCTATTGGTTTCTGAGCAGGGGTATGGAAAACGCCTACCAGTAAGTGCAGTTAGGCTAGTGAATCGGGGAGAAATTGGTACTCAAGCACTACAGTTCAAAACTGCTAAGGATATGTTGGTAGGAATTTTATCAGCATCATTAGCCTCAGAAGTTACCTTGGTTACTAATAGTGAGCGGGTGATATCTTTGCGGGTAGATAAAGTCAAGTTGTTGGGAAAAGATGGTAGTGGTGATCTTGTGGTAAAGCTCAAGCAAGGAGAAACCATAATCCATGCTTTTTAAGTAATAAGGGTCTGACGAGGCAGGGAATTTGGTACTTCAGAGGAAAAGGAATTGTTGTTGTCGGGTTTGGTAGTGAAGGAAGGGGGATATATCAAAGTTTATAATCGGATTTATGAGTTAATATTTGATATTGTTTGGGTTGAATCGCACGTTTAAGGAAGAAGGCAATCGCAACTCCAAGATACCCGACTTCTTGAAGAAGTCGGGTATCTGAACACCCCCAGCAGATAGCCTTAGCATAGCGAAACGTGGGAACCGACTGTAACTGATTGCTCGCGAGCGAGACGCTCGCACTACTTTTCCTCTTGTTTCAACTGGGACAAGGTTTGAGGAGAGAGTGAAGGATAATGGAAGTGCGATGTGGGAAACTGGGGAAAGGTAGTTCCATTTTCCATAAAATCAGCCCTATACTTCTCTAGTGATTTAATGATCGCATTCCCTATTTCCTATTCCCGACAAAAGAGGGCATGAGCATTGAAGTTTATTTACCTCCACGGCTTTGCTTCTAGTCCGAAGTCTCGCAAAGCAGTGTATCTACACCAAGCCTTTGCTAACCTAGCAATTTCTTTAGAAGTACCTGACCTCAACCAAGGGGACTTCTCCCACTTAACCATCACACGCCAGCTGCGTCAACTGGAAACTATGTTACCCCAAGCTGGGATGCCAGTAACTTTGATCGGCTCTAGTTTGGGAGGACTGACTTCTGCTTGGTTAGGAGAACAGCGATCGCAAATACAAAGGCTTGTCCTGTTAGCACCAGCATTTAGGTTTCTCGAGCACTGGTTACCCCAACTTAGTGAAGCACAATTGCAGCAGTGGCAAGAGTCAGGATATTTGCCAATATATCACTACCGGGAAAAGCGATCGCTCCCCTTACATTACCACTTTGTTGAAGATGCCCGTCACTATCAATCTGAGGAGCTGTGGCGGGCAGTACCAACTCTCATTTTGCATGGGCGGCACGATGAGACAATTCCCATAGAAGCTAGCCGCCAATATGCTAGTGGACGTTCTTGGGTACAACTGATAGAACTAGAAAGTGATCACTCCTTAAGTAATGTCATGCCTGAAATGTGGCA
The DNA here is from genome assembly GCA_010692635.1 of Symploca sp. SIO2C1. Classification (GTDB taxonomy): domain Bacteria; phylum Cyanobacteriota; class Cyanobacteriia; order Cyanobacteriales; family Coleofasciculaceae; genus Caldora. Next base: position 6,254 of record JAAHGL010000009.1, read on the forward strand.
GGAGATTCAGAAGTTTTGTCACCTAGTGCCGCTGCGCGGAATTTAGAATTTAGAATTTAGAATTTAGAATGCTTATAGAGTAAGGATTATAACGATCTCAAACTGGTCAGTTACTTTTGCCGCGCTGCACTAGTGCGATAATGAAGAGGTTTTAGACCAAACTCACCAATTATCAATTATCAATTATCAATTATCAATTATCCATTATCCATTATCAATTATCAATTATCCATTATCCATTATCCATTATCCATTATCCATTGATAAACTACTCAAGTCATTTAATGATCGCATTCCCAATTCCCAATTCCCTTTTGAGTTTATTTAAGTAAAACTGCTGTGTGTGTAATTGCACTAGATAAAATACCTAAAACTTTTTCCACATAACTAATATGATAGGCAGTTACATCAATATAAATAACTTGAGCAACTAGCTTCATAAATTTCCAAACAGTTCCATTGGTTACTACACCATAAATTGTTTTTATATCATTGTTTTCCCATTCATTAAATAACTGAGCTGCCAGCATTTGTGCAACACATTGTCCTAACCAATGATTGAGATTTTCATTTTTTGATTGAACAATAATAATCGCTGGATTGCTAATAAATTCTTCAGAAGAAAGACTAATCAAAAAATCACAAGTTCCCTTCAATCCCATTTCTGAATCTACATTAAAATTTACTTCTGAAAATAAGCTTATTTGTGTTTCTACTTGATATTTCGCTTCCATTAACACTGAATAGGTAACTAATTTATGATTAGGTTTGTGTAGATGAATTTCTTGAGTGAAAGCAAGATATTCTTCTACACTAAATTTTAAATATTCGCTGCATTCTACTTCGTCAACAGCGGCAAATAAACCCTTAGTTTGATTAATATTCAAATTAAAAATTTTTACAAGTTCGCTAAGGGTAAAATCACGGTAAGCCATATTTTAGTAGATCATTCCCAAGCTAAGCTAAAGAATTTTTACCTAATATTTTAGAGGTAAAAACTTTCTTTTTTTTACATAAAATAGAGATAATATCAAGTCTTGTTTAACGGCAGAATAAAAATACCATCAAAGCATGATGTACAAAAATTGGAACTATGAGTAATTAACTGGAGTTAATATAACTTTTTCTCCAAGTACCCTAATTCTATTTTGTGTTGTTGATCGTCTTTAACCTTTAACCGAACCAGCTAAAATACCCCGAACAAAATAACGTTGCAAGGAGAAAAAGACAATCAGCGGCACAATCATAGTAATAAACGCACCAGAAGTAAGGATGTGCCAATCTTGTCCGCGAGAACCAACCATATTGGTTAAACGTATGGTGAGAGGGGCAACATCTAGTGTACCTCCCAAGTAAACCAAGGCTACTAACAAGTCGTTCCAAACCCACAAAAATTGGAAGACAGCAAAAGATGCGATCGCTGGCAGGGAAAGGGGTACAATTAATCGGGTAAATATCTGGAGGTGGGAAGCACCATCAACTGCTGCTGCCTCAATTAAATCTTTGGGCAACCCACCAACATAGTTGCGCAATAGATAGATTCCTAAAGGCATACCGTAACCTGTGTGGGCTAACCAAATACCTAAAAATGTCCCGGAAAGCCCCAAGAACCTATAGGCTTGCAACACAGGAATTAGGGTCATCTGCAAGGGTACTACTAGCAAGCCTACCACCACTATAAACAAGACCTGGCGACCTGTAAACTTCATCCAGGCAAAAGCATAGGCAGCAAAAGTAGCCATAGTGAGAGGAATTATTGTAGCAGGGATGGAAATGACAAGGCTGTTGAGAAATGCCTCTCCCATGCTTTGAGCAGTTAGTACTTCAATATAATTCCCTAGTTGGTATTGGGTAAAATCGAAAGGATGTTGAAAGACTGTCCACCAGCCACTGCTGAGGATATCATCCCGGTAGCGTAGGGAACTGATAAATAAGCCAACGGTGGGTAAAGTCCACATTAACGAAATAGTTACAATCGCAAGATGAACAGAGTTTGTTTGTAGAAAATAGGAAAGACAGAGGATAAGAGATGACTTGCGGTTGGGCTGTTTAGGCATACTTATAGCAATCTGCGTTTTAAGGTAATTGATTAACTTAGCATAGAGATCAATCAATAGGTTAGAGAGTTGTTTTTCATAAAATGTACATCAAAAACAAGATAAGTGCTGCTTTCTTAATAATGGGATTCATTTTTTTAGCTGTTACCTTGATTGGTTATAGCCCTGTTCCTCAACTAGCTAATTATGTCAATATTTTAACTGATAAGAATCTACCATGTGTTGATGGACTGTGGAAAATTAAACAGGGACAAGACCAAATCGAATCAGCAGAACATTGGCTGATTGACATGGAAGTGTCGCCAAAACAGAGGCAGCTTGAATTGAAAAAAATTGAACAAGCCTGGAAACAAATTGACGAAGGGTTTGAGCAAATATCAGCAGCCCCCTTTACTAACGAGGATGAGCCAAGACTATATCAAAAATTGCAGTCATCTTTGAAGGTATGGAAGCAAAGACATCGTGAGTTGGTAATAATTGAAGAAAAATACCATCAACATGGCATCACTAATCCTGAGCAAGAAGAAGCTAAACTTATCCGCCAAAACCAAGAAAATACACCAAAAATGGCAGAAGTTAAAGCAGCTCTAAAATTGCGAGATCAATTACAAAAACTTAAATTAAAAGACAAAAATTTAGATGCACGAGTAGAAAAGTCAATTACGGCCCTGTTGGCTATTAATCAAGATTTAGCAGCAGGAGTTCAGGATACAGCTAAGCAGTATACAAAGCAGAGTAAAGTATGGGCTGTTGGGAGTATTATTATTGGTTCTAGTACGGCTATGATTTTAGGGATATTCTTGAGTATGGCGATCGCTCAACCCATTGATCAACAGCTCAAAGATATGTTCAAGGAGCTGAAACTAGCTCGCGATAGCTTACAGCAACACAACACTGAACTCACAGTCGAAATTGAAAGGCGCAAACGGATCGAATCACAACTTAAGCAGTACCGGAACCATTTGGAAGAACTAATTATTGAACGAACTTACGAACTTGCGGCAGCTAAAGAATCAGCAGAGAGTGCTAACCGTGCCAAAAGCCAATTCCTGGCAAATATGAGCCATGAACTGCGTACTCCCCTCAACGCGATCCTTGGTTTCAGTCAGTTGATGGCTCGTTACGAGTCCCTGGAGACTCAGCAGCAGGAATATCTGGGAATTATTAGTCGTTCTGGTGAGCATTTATTAGCATTGCTCAATGACGTTTTGGAGATGTCTAAAATTGAAGCAGGTAGAACTACCCTTAATCCTATTACCTTTGACTTGTATTACCTGCTTGATTCTTTAGAAGAGATGTTCTTGCTCAAGGCTCAATCCAAGAACTTGCAGCTCATTTTTGAACGGACCCCAGATGTTCCTCAATATGTCCAAACTGACGAGAAAAAATTGCGCCAGGTATTGATTAATCTGCTAGGCAATGCTATTAAATTTACCCAACAGGGGAATGTTACCTTGCGAGTGAGAACGGGAGAGCGTGAGATCGCGAGACAGGGAGAGGCGGAGACGGGAAGACAAGCAGACAAGGAAATAATTCTCAATCCCCGATTCTCAAACAACAAAGGACAAACAACAAAGGACAAACAACAAAGGACAATTGAGTTTGAAGTAGAAGATACTGGTCCTGGTATTATCCCCGATGAAATAGACTTGTTGTTTCAAGCTTTTGTCCAAACTGAAATCGGTCGCAAATCTAATCAAGGAACTGGCTTAGGTTTACCCATTAGCAGAGAATTTGTGAGACTAATGGGAGGGGAACTAACTATTAGCTGTCCACTTAATGGAGGCACAATTTTTAAATTTGATGTTAAATATAGCAAAGTACAAGCAATTGATATTGAAGGAAAACAACCTAATAGGCGGGTGATTAGCATCGCACCGAACCAACCTGTGTATCGAATTTTGGTGGTGGAGGATCAATGGGAGAATCGCCAACTGCTAGTTGATCTGCTCACACCTTTGGGTTTCGATGTGCGGGTAGCTGAGAATGGTAAAGAAGGGGTAGCACTGTGGTTAAGCTGGTTACCACATCTAATTTGGATGGATATGCGGATGCCAGTTATGAATGGGTATGAAGCAACTAGACAAATTAAAGCTAAACAGAGGGAGATGGAGGGATGGGAAGCTGGGGAAGCTGAGGGAGCTGGGGGAGCTGAGGGAGCTGCTGGAGACATTCCCAATTCCCAATTCCCAATTCCCAAACAACAAATCAACACCATAATCATTGCAGTGACTGCCAGTGCTTTTGAAGAGGAACGAGCAGAGATTCTCGCAGCAGGTTGCGATGATTTTGTACGCAAGCCTTTCCGGGAAGAGGTAATTTGGGAAAAGATGGCTCAGCATTTGGGAGTCCGTTATGTTTACGTACAAAAGGATGAAGTAGGAAAGATCAAACAGGAAAAGACCACTTCCGACTTGAAACTTGATACTTCAGAACTGAGTGTAATGCCTACTGAGTGGTTAGTACAATTACATCAATCAGCTACTGAACTTAGAGCAAAGGAAATTGTCCAACTGACTAAGCAAATTCCTGAAGAACATGCTCAACTAGCCAAAATACTGAAGGATTTGGTCGATAACTTTCGTTTTGACACAATCATTAATTTAACGAAAAAAGGGGGATAGGGGGATGGTGAATGTGGGGAGATGGGGAAGCTGGGGAGATGGGGAGATGGGGAGACAATGTAGCCATATCTTCTTACCAATTCTCAATTCCCAAACAACAAAAGACAAACAACAAACAACAATTCCCAAAACAGAGTAGTGGGCAAAGCTAATGTTGTGGAAAACTCTGACTAGTAATATTTCCAAGACTTCTCAACCGCTGCCATTGCGTCTGGTTGTTGTCATGCCCTTTGTTTTACAAATCTTTGCAGCTGTGGGGTTGACAGGATGGCTCTCCTTACGTAATGGGCAGAAAGCAGTCAACGATGTCGCTACCCAACTGCGTTGTGAAATTACAGCTCGGATTGAAGATCACCTCAAAGTTGAGGTAAAAGCTCCTCACTTAGTCAATCAACTCAATGCCAATGCCATTAAATTTGGTCAGGTTAACCCTGATGAGCCTCAAACTTTGGAGCGCCATATCTGGGGACAACTGCGTTTATTTCCTCCCTTAACCAGCTCTTATTTTGGGACTGTTGACGGTTATATGATCTCAGCTAGACGGATGCCGGATCTTTCACTAACTGTTGCTACAGAGCATCCTTCTACCGGTGGTAAATTCCTACGTTATTACACCAACAATCAAGGGGGACGAGCCGAATTATTAACAGTCTTGCCTGACTATGATCCACGAGTTCGTCCTTGGTATAAGGCAGCTGTAGCAGCAGCCAAACCCACCTGGAGTCCAATTTATCCTGAATTTGTCACCAAACGTTTAGGCATTACTGCTGCTCAACCTTTATATGATGAGGAGGGTAATCTCCTGGGAGTTTTGGGGAGTGACCTGTTCTTTGACCAAGTCAATCATTTTCTGAGGGAATTGGAAATTGGTAAGTCAGGAAAGACTTTTATTATAGAGCGATCAGGAGATTTGGTCGTGACATCAACCTTTACACCAGTTTCAATTACTAAAGGTGAGGAAACAAAGCGCATTAGAGCAGTAGACAGTGAGAATGACTTAATCAGCCTAACTGCTCAGTATCTAGAGGAAGAGTTTGGCAACCTTAGCCAAATTGACAAAATTCAACAGCTTGAGTTTAAGCTCGACGGAGCAAAGCAATTCCTCCAAGTTACTCCCCTGGATCAGAATCTGGGTTTAGACTGGCTAATTGTGGTAGTGGTTCCAGAAGCAGACTTCATGGAGCAAATCCAAGCTAATACCCGCATCACTATTGCTCTGTGTCTAGCAGCATTGGTAGTAGCTACGGTACTGGGAATCTTCACCTCTGGCTGGATTACGAAACCTATTCTCCGTTTGAATCAAGCTTCTCAAGCTATTGCCAGCGGGGAATTAGACCAAACAGTCGAGGTGAAAGGCATTGATGAACTAAAGACTCTGTCTGAGTCTTTTAACAAAATGGCACAACAGTTGCAAGAGTCCTTCGAGCAGCTAGAAATCCGAGTAGAGGAACGCACTGCCGAACTCAAGCAAGCCAAAGAAGCAGCGGAAGTGGCTAATACTGCCAAAAGCCAATTCCTTGCCAACATGAGCCACGAACTGCGCACCCCCCTCAACGCTATCCTTGGCTTCACTCAACTCATACTCCACGAGTCATCAACTACCCAAGAGCAACAAGAAAGTCTGGCAATTATTAGTCGCTCTGGTGAACATTTGCTAGAGTTGATTAATGACGTATTGGATTTGTCCAAAATTGAGGCAGGCAGAATCACTCTCAATCCTATCAGCTTTGATTTGTATTACCTGCTTCATGCCCTAGAAGAGATGTTCCAACTCAAAGCTGAGTCTAAGGGATTACAGCTGATCTTTGACCGTTCGACCGATATCCCTCAATATATCAAAACTGACCAGAAGAAATTACGCCAGGTATTGATTAACCTCCTGGGCAACGCCATCAAATTTACAGAATCTGGCTGTGTCAGCTTGCGCACCAAGTTAGAGCAGATGGATTGTCAAGCAACTTTGGTACACACAGTACAGGAGCAGGCTCCCTCATCAGCACCAGTAGATTGTCTGCGCTTTGAAATAGAAGACACTGGTCCTGGCATTGGTGCTGATGAGATGGAGCAATTGTTTGAAGCCTTTGTCCAAACCCAAACCGGTAAGCAATCTCTCTCAGGCACCGGCTTGGGTTTACCGATTAGCCGCCAATTTGTACAGTTGATGGGAGGTGACATCACCGTGAGTAGTCAGTTGGGTAAGGGAACTATTTTTAAGTTTGATATCCAGGTGGTTAGAAGCAAGGGGATTGAGAGCCAAGCTAGTCAACTTAATAAACAACGGGTGATAGCCTTAGCCCCAAACCAACCCAATTATCGTATCCTGATTGTGGATGACCGCCCAACGAATCGCCAACTACTAATCAAGCTACTGACTCCCGTAGGTTTCCAAGTGCAAGAAGCCTCAAATGGTCAAGAAGCAGTGAATTTGTGGGAGAGCTGGCAACCGCACTTGATTTGGATGGATATGCGGATGCCCGTGATAGATGGCTATGAAGCTAGTAAATGTATTCAAGCCAGACAGGCGGAGAGGGGGACGCGGGGACGCGGGGACGCGGGGACGCGGAGATGGGGAGATGAGGGAGATACAGAAAACAAGGGAGATAGGGAAGAATTAAGCATACCAATTCCCAAACAACCAACAACCAACAACCAACAACCAACAACAGTAATTATTGCCTTAACTGCTAGTACCTTTGAGGACGAGCGAGCAGTAGTTTTATCAGCTGGTTGTGATGACTTTGTACGTAAGCCTTTCCGACAGGAGGATATCTTTACCAAAATGGCTCAACATTTGGGAGTATGCTATATCTATGAAGATGAAGTAACAAGGATGAAGGATGAACAAACCACTCCAGACTTCGTTCTTAAAACTTCACACTTAAATGTCATGCCTACTGAGTGGGTGAGTCAGTTACATCAAGCAGCATGCCAACTTCATGGTCAACCGATTTTCCAAATTATAGAACAAATTCCTCCTGAATATGATTACCTAGCTCAAGCGATCGCTAATTTGGCGAGAGACTTTCGCTATGACGTAATCATAAGTGTAACCGAAAAAGTTTTGGAGTGATGAAGAGTGAGCAAGTTAATACACCTAAGGGAAATATTCTAATTGTTGATGATACACCGGAGAATTTGCATTTTTTAGCCAATGGACTGACTATTCGGGGGTATGAAGTTAAATGCGCTATCTCCGGTTCAATGGCTCTACTTGGAGTTGCTGATGAACTTCCCGATTTAATTTTGCTTGACATTAGAATGCCAGAAATGAATGGCTATGAAGTCTGCGAGTATCTCAAAGCTAATGAACGAACTCGTGAGATTCCAGTCATTTTTTTAAGTGCTCTCAATGAAGTGTCTGATAAGATCAAAGCTTTTGCTAGTGGTGGAGTAGACTATATTACTAAACCATTTCAGATGGATGAAGTGTTAGCCCGTATTGAAAATCAATTGACTATTTGTCGCCTGCAAAAGCAACTACAGCAGCAAAATCTACGCTTGCAAAAATTGAACGATGAACTAAGACAATCCAATCGAGAACTAGAAGAATTCGCCTATATAGTTTCCCATGATTTGCAAGAACCACTGCGAGCGGTAAGTTCATTTACACAGTTGCTAGCAGAGAAATATCAAAGCTGTCTCAATGTCGAGGCTAATGAGTATATCGGTTTCATTTTAAATGGGACAACTAGGATGAGGCAGTTAATCAAGGACTTACTAGCCTATTCTCGCTTAGGAACAAAGGGTAGAGAATTTCAACCGACTGACTGCAACATTGTGCTAGAAAATGTACTAATGGATTTGCAACTAGTGATTGCTGAGACTGATGCAAAACTTACCCATGAATTTCTACCAACAGTAATGGGGGATTCAGTGCAATTAGCACAATTGTTTCAAAACCTGATTATCAATGCCATTAAGTTTCATCGCCCTGAGGTTCCACCTAGTATTAAGATTTCGATAGAAGCAAAAAACGGTGAATGGCTTTTTGGAGTTCATGATAATGGCATTGGTATAAAAGCTAGGCATTTTGAGCGTATCTTTCAAATGTTCAAACGCTTACACACTGCTGCTAACTACCCTGGTACTGGTATGGGTCTAGCCATCTGTAAGAAGATTGTTGAAAGGCATAAAGGGCAGCTCTGGATAGAATCTGAGCTGGGTGTGGGGACAACTTTTTATTTCACTATACCAAATCCCGATTGGTGGGCAAAAATGGGGAATTGAGGAGAAGTTTTGGATTTAGCCGCGGTGATGAAAGCTTCCCAAGCCATTGGTAGTGAAATTGTCCTCGATAAGTTACTTACTTCCTTAATGCATATTCTGATCGAGAATGCTGGGGCGCAATTTGGCTACTTGATACTGGAAACTGACAAAAAATTACTAGTAGAAGCATCAGGAGAGGTGAATAATGAGCACATTAGCGTACTCCAATCTATCTGTGTTAAAGATACTCCTTACCTTGCTCGCAGTATAGTTAATTATGTCTGGCGCACTCAAGAAACAGTGCTGTTAAATGATGCTACTGTGGAAGGTAAGTTTACTAATGACCGTCATATCAAGGAGCATCAGCCTCAGTCGATTCTCTGTACACCTCTGATTAATCAAGGTCAACTCAGTGGTATCGTTTATTTGGAGAATAATTTAACTACTAAAGCCTTTACTCCTGAAAGATTGCAAATCCTACAACTATTATCTGGGGAAGCTGCGATCGCAATCGATCATGCCCGACTTTACCATAACTTAGAGCAGAAAGTCGTCGAACGCACCCAAAAACTCTCTGATACCTTGGCAGAACTTCAAGCCACCCAACATAAACTGGTAGAATCTGAGAAAATGGCAGCCTTAGGCAGCTTGGTAGCTGGGGTTACTCATGAAATCAACACCCCTGTTGGTATTGGCATTACCGCGGCTTCCCTGTTAGCGGAAAAAACTACCGCTTTCTTCGAGATTTATAAAAGTGGCAAAATGAAGCGATCGCAACTAGAAAAATTTCTGGATATCGCGATGCAGAGTAGTAGTATGGTTTTGAGCAATCTTAACCGTGCGGCTGACTTAATTCAGAGTTTCAAACAAGTAGCAGTAGACCAATCCACTGAAGACAAACGAGCTTTCCAACTTAAACAGTATATCGCAGAAATTTTGATTCCCCTCAAATCCAAACTGAAAACCACTCAACATCGGGTGGAAATTCGAGGGGATGAAACTCTTACTCTAGATACTTATCCAGGTGCATTATCTCAAATTGTCACCAATCTAGTAATGAACTCCCTTACCCATGCCTACTCACCAGAAGATTCCGGAGTTTTAGTATTTGACTGGAAACAAGAAGATAAGCAGGTGGTGATTGAATATGCTGATGATGGCAAAGGTATTTCTCAAGAAAGTTTAGGCAAAATTTTTGACCCTTTCTTCACCACCAAGCGGGATAAAGGGGGTACAGGCTTGGGTTTACATATTGTCTACAACCTTGTCACGCAAAAACTCAGTGGCACGATTGAATGTGAATCTCAAGTGGATGTGGGCACAAAATTTATAATAAAGTTACCGAAAGCGGCGGGAAGCCCATTCCTTCAGGTATGGGAGGGATAGCCGCCCGCCGCTTGGTTGGCAAGTTTTTTGTTTTTAGACTAGCTCCTGCCTCCTATTTGCAGATTAGGACTTACACACTCAACTGTCATGCTGAGGTCCTAGTAAAGCATCTGGGCACCCTGGGAGATCCTTCGCTATCGCTCAGGATGAGATAATTTCGTTAAGGTGCGTAATACCAAATCCGGTTACTACAGACCACAGATATTATTGAGAAAAGCTTGATATACAAGGCTTATAGTTGACATATTCGTAGTCTATTTAAAGCAGATTTGGCATAAGTCCTATAGGTGTTAGATGTTAGGCATTAGTGATAAATTAAAGTGGTGTGCATTTTATCAAGTCCCATATATAGCTTTTGGTATCTAAAAAAAACCCTATATCTATAGATAGAAATACATCTTGGGTCAGAAAAATTGTATTTCCTCTCCTTTGCTCCCTGCTCTCTGCCCCCTAAACAATATTAAATAATAATGCAAAAAGAAACTAAAAAAAAGCCAATTATTGAAAATGATGATCAATTAATCTTTGCTGATGAAGATGATAGTGAATTAATCCTTATGGAAGAAGATGATGAATTAATTGTCACCTATCCTGAAAATTCATCTTCAACTAAAGAAGACACTTGGAAGATACTAATTGTCGATGATGAAATTGAAATTCATAATGTCACCAAACTAGCGCTGAATGACTTTACATTTGGTGGCAAAACTTTAACCTTTCTTAGTGCTTATTCAGGAGAAGAAGCAAAAAAATTAACCAAACAACATCCAGATATTGCCTTGATTTTACTGGATGTGGTCATGGAAAGCGATGATGCAGGTTTGGAAGTAGTAAAATATATCCGTAATGTACTAGGTAATTTCTTGGTGCGGATTATTTTACGTACTGGTCAGCCAGGACAAGCACCAGAAGATATGGTCATTATTCACTATGATATTAATGATTATAAAATTAAAACTGAACTAACCACGCGCAAACTCTTTACTGCCATAGTCAGTGCTTTAAGATCATTTCGCACCCTCACCAGGCTAGAAGATAGTAGAAGGGAACTGACACAAGTCGCAGCAGCCGCAGCACGGTTTGTACCTCGTCAATTTTTGCACTTTCTGCACAAAGAAAGTATTAACGATGTCAAACTGGGAGACTGGGTACAGGCAACAATGACTATCCTGTTTGCCGACATTCGCTCGTTTACTAGCATCTCAGAAACCCTGTCTCCCCAAGAGAATTTTGATTTTATCAACTCCTATCTGCACCAAGTTGGCTCAGTCATTCGTCAGCACAATGGCTTTATTGACAAATATATTGGTGATGCAGTGATGGCTCTGTTTCCCGAAACTGCTGATGATGCTATCAGAGCCGCAATTGAAATGCAAAAGCAGGTGGTAATCTATAATCAACAGCGCCAAAACTCTGGCTACCAACCCATCACTATTGGTATTGGAGTCCACAGCGGCAGTATGATGTTAGGCATCATTGGGGAAGAGGAGCGATTGGAAAGCACGGTGATTGCTGATGCAGTGAATCTAGCATCTCGCCTAGAAGGCTTAACTAAGCTCTATGGTGCAGGTATCATCACTAGTGTTAAAACCCTATCTCAGTTAGATGACCCTCAAAAGTATACTTGCCGATTTCTTGACCGAGTTAGAGTAAAAGGAAAACAAGATCCAGTAGCTGTATTTGAAATTTACGACGGTGACTCTGTGTCCCTCCAAAAACACAAAAACCAAACTCACACTGATTTTGAGCACGGCATTTGGCTCTATTACCAGCAAAATTTCACAGAGGCACAGCAACGTTTCGAGCGGGTGTTGCAAGTAAATGATCAAGATTTAGCTGCCCGTCTCTATCTCCATCGTTGTGAAGTATCACAAAAAACTGGACTACCTCTCAAGTGGGAAGGAATTGATGTTTTGCGTAGAAAAACGTAAAGAGGGATGGGGAGATGGTGAGACAATTTTCCTGTTGCTCTGACTCTTTTAAGATACAAGGGGCGGGTTTAGTTTATTAGCTTGTCGATATCCTTGATGGTTGGCGAACCCGCCCCTACAGCATATTGTTCCATACCCTGCTTGTGTCTGTTTGGACAAACAAGAGCCTGTAGTTTAGGGAATTGGCAAGTATAGAACAATGCATTCTACAAAATTGGTGCGATCGCACTGATAATTAAACAAACAACTTTACTCAAAAAATACTCAACATGACTAACGGATCCTACATTTTCCTCGCTGGAGCAAGTCGAGGAGTTGGTAGAGAAATAGCTAAATGCCTTATAGAACAAAAAAAACGGAAAGTCAAGGCTCTGTTACGTTCAGAGGATTCTCGCCCAGAATTAGAAGGGATGGGAATCAAAGTAGTAATGGGAGATGCTCTTGATATTGCTGTGGTGGAGCAGGCAATGGTAGGAGATGAACCAATTGAGGCGGTAATTAGCACCATCGGTGGTTTACCAAAAGATGGGCAAAGAGCAGACTATTTGGGTAATAAACATCTGATTGATGCTGCTGTCAAGGCACAAGTGCAAAAGTTCATCCTGATTTCTTCCATTGGTAGTGGAGAAAGTGTTGTTGCTCTACCACCCCAAGCGCTAGAAACCTTAAAACCAGTTTTGCTAGAGAAGGAGCAGGCAGAAAAATACTTGATAACCAGTGGATTAACCTACACCGTAATTAGACCCGGTGGATTAAAATCCGAACCAGCAACTGGTAATGGGGTGGTTACTGAAGACTATACAGTAGCTGGGACAATTCATCGTGCTGATGTAGCCCAGTTAGTTTGCCAGTGTCTATCTTCTGATGTTACTAATAATAAAATCCTCTCCGCTGTTGACCGGATGCAGATGTATGGTCAACCACAGTTTGAAGCACTAAGCTTAAGTTGATATTACTCTGTGTAGTTAAAAGTTTTAAGCCAGTGGAGGTGGATTGCCCAGTCGAGAGTAAGACGAGCGATCGCAAAACAAAGTATACTCTCAATACCCAAAATCCCCAATAACCAAAAAGCCTCGGTCAAATTTTGCTCCACTTCCACTGGTGTCAATCCCCTGACTAAAGCGAAAGCTAGTACTGCTCCCCCCTTGAGGTGAGAGTTGTCATCTTGCCGAATGATGTAGCGGTAAGTGACACCAAAGAGAAAACCACTCAGCCATGCAACTGCCACCCTCACCAAAAAATCAACCTCATTAGTAATTTGTAGAGGGGTGAATAACTCAAACTGCTTTGCCAGCATCCCACTATTGATAACAGTGGTGATGCTGTAGGTAACGGTAAAAGAGAAAGCTGCCAAAGTACCTGCTTTCAGGGATTCGATGCGCTCAGCGACAATCATGTCAACAGATGTAAGTTAAGTCTTCAGTACAATCTCAAGCCCAAGAAGGCTCAGATTGAATTATCATAAGGCTTGGAGTCATTGTGTAATATATTGCTATGGATATTCTGACATTGGGTTGGGTTACGATCTTAGTTCTGTTCACTTGGTCAATTTCTATGGTTGTTTGGGGTCGTAACGGTTTCTAGAAGTATGGTGGAAAGTTCCCTTTTTATCAATAGTCTGTTTTTAGTGACTGTCGGACTCTTGGTTATAGTTAGTGGAGGCATCCTTTACTTAACTGCGTCTGAGTGGCGGGATCGTCGTCGCCAACAAAAAGATAAGAAAATGTAAGTTAAGCTCATCCCACGACTAAAGTACGTGGGATTTTGGGTTATTTGTTATTTGTTGGCGGAATTTTACCCAATTCCCAATTCCCAATTCCCAATTCCCTTTTAACCTTTCCCTACAATCTGCTCAATCATCCCTGTGGCTTGGGAGGCATAACCACTGCCAAAGAGATTGAAGTGATTGAGAATGTGATAGAGATTGTAGAGGGTTTTGCGTTGCTGGTAACCTTTATCTAAAGGCCACACCTCTTTATAGCCACGATAAAACGCAGAGGGGAAGCCTCCAAACAATTCTGTCATAGCAATATCCACTTCGCGATCGCCGAAATAGGTTGCAGGATCAAAAATCACTGGTTCCCCTGACTTGCTAACTGCGGCATTCCCTCCCCATAAATCTCCATGTACCAACGAAGGTTGAGGCTGATGCTCCAGTAACTTGGGAATTGTTTCGAGTAATCGCTCTTGGTGAGGAAAATTACCACCGCGACGCCTTGCCAGTTTCAATTGATAGCCGATGCGATACTCAGCAAAGAATTTGCCCCAATCAGCACTCCAGGTGTTAATTTGGGGAGTTGAACCAATGGTATTGTTTTCCTTCCAACCAAACTTTTCTTGATTCTCTTGGGGAATAGTTGCGCGGTGCATCGCTGCCAGCTGACGCCCCATTTCTAGCCAAGACTGAGTATTTTTACTGCCACCGAGTTCTAGCCACTCCAAAACTATGTAAGCAGAATTAGCCGCTGTACCCACACAAACTGGTTTTGGTACTCGAATCGTACCAGTTTCATACATTTGCTTTAAACCCAATGCCTCTGCTTCAAACATCTGTACTTGAGATGCCTGGTTAAGCTTGACAAAATAATTGGTAGTCTCACCAATGAGGCAGTAACCCTGATTAATACAGCCACCACCAACAGAACGGCGATTTTTAATTTCAAATGTCTCACCAGTTACTTTGCTAATTTGGCTAGCTATTTCTGTCCACATCATTGAATTTAAGATTTTAGCTTTTGGATTTTATTAAATTACATCTGAATGTGAATTACGATCCCCAAAACAAACAATATCAATTGCGGTAGGGGCGGGTTCACCAACCAATTAAGGAAACCAACAAACCAATCAGGTAAACCCGCCCCGGTTTGACGCATTATAATTGGTTTCGGTGACCGGGGCGGGTTTAGCAAAATTATCGTTGAGTATCCAAGTTTCGGGTGAACCCGCCCCTACAATATGTACCATTTAATTCACATTAGACGTAAATTGCTATAAAAACTAAAAACAAAGGCTTCAGCCTTTAGATAGGATTGCTATATTTTGTTCTCCCAAATTCCCTAGCTCCCTAAAACCCTACAATTATAGACTTTTCCTAAGAATGAAACACTCCTGCCAGAATTGGGGGCTGGTGAGCAAAATGTGGAGCGATCGCAAGTCTTGTAGGTTGAATTGAGGTAACTTAAGCGCAAGCCTTCTCGTAGAGTAACCCAACCTAAGAGTAGTTTAATTGCTCATGCTTTATATATGGGCGCACACTTTTCCTATTATAAAAAAACAATAGCAAAAAATAATGGCAAACACAACCAACAAAAAATTCTTATTTGTTTGATCTCATTGAGATTTTGTAAAGAGGTTGCATGAAAGGTAGGGGCGCACCGACGTGCGCCCTAATATCCCTCTTCTGTCACTAGGGGGTGAGCAAAAAAAAGGTGGGGAGATGGGGAAACAGGGAAATACGGAGATAGGGAAACAAAGAAGAACTAATGATTTAAGAGGATACTTCGCTAGAAATGACAACCAAAATTTCGCTCACCCTAAACCGGCCCCTTGAATCTTAAAAGAGTCAGAGCAACATCAAACGTCAACTGGCTTAACAGTAACTACACCGTAAGCTTCAGTTGAGAGATACTCCTGAGCCGCCTGTTGAACATCAACTGCCTCCACCGCTAGAATCTTAGCTGGGTAGTTCATAGCTGGAGCCAAGTCTCTGAGCTGAGAATAATAGTAGCCGTACAAATTGGCACGATCGCTTGGTCGTTCATTGCCAAAGATAAACCGATTTGCTACTTTGGTGCGGATGCGAGCAATCTCAGCTTCTGTTACTAATTCTGTGTGGAAATTGCTAATATGTTGTGCGATCGCTTTTTCTACCTCTGCCAAATTTTCCACTGGTAGTTTAGCGGAAATATAAAATATCCCCTGTAGCTGCTGAGTCAGATTGCTAACTCCAATGCTAGTAACTAACTTTCGTTCCTCTCGTAAATCCCTCACTAGTCGCGACATACGACCTTGGCCTAAAATACCTGCTAGGACATCAAGGCTATAGGTTTTTTCTAACTGCCTCATCCCTGGTACTCGCCAAACCATTACCAGCCTTGCTTGCTGCAAGCTTTGATCCTCGTACTCCCGGCGGACAATTTCTGGGAAAGGAGCTTCAGGCGGGAAGGATTGAGAATTAGGAATAGGTAATGAGGAATTGCTTTGATTCCTATTGATTCCTTCTTCAACAATCTCAATCAATTCATCTACTGGCAAGTTACCCACTGCCACAGCTGTCAGAGAGCTAGGTTGATACCATTGAGTATGAAAGTCTCGCATCTGCTGGGGTTTGAGTTGAGCAATCACTTCTGCTGGTCCTAGTACCTGTCGGCGGTAAGGTAATTGCTCAAAGGTAGTTTCCACTGCTCGTCGATAAGTGCGACGCTGAGGATTATCGTCTGAACGGCGAATTTCTTCCAAAACTACGAAACGTTCCCTTTCAAAGGCATCGTCAGGAATGCTGGGATTGAGCACTACATCCAATTGTAATGGTGCCAGTTGAGCAAAATCTTGGGGAGCCGTAGTGATGTAGTAGTGGGTATAATCTTGGCTCGTAGCAGCATTTGTCACTGCACCCCGCTCTTCAATCAGCTGCTCAAATTCACCACTGCGCAGTCGTGGTGTTCCCTTAAATACCATATGCTCTAGAAAGTGAGCCATGCCGTTGATTTCA
This sequence comes from Symploca sp. SIO2C1, assembly GCA_010692635.1. Classification (GTDB taxonomy): domain Bacteria; phylum Cyanobacteriota; class Cyanobacteriia; order Cyanobacteriales; family Coleofasciculaceae; genus Caldora. Next base: position 23,169 of record JAAHGL010000009.1, read on the forward strand.
TCTGCTTCTACAGCAGAACCAACATTAATCCAGACATTCAGGTTGACAGCTTCGACAGGTATCTGTTCGGCGACAATGGTTAAACCATTAGATAGCTTTTTGATCGTCGGAGCATTTAGCGGAGGAGTCTTCAGCAGAGTTGAGGTCATCAGTGATTGGTCTTGTTGGCATTCTACTCTATCGTAAACACTCCCGATGGAGCAGGGGATCTGGGAGGTTGGCGTTGATCGCTTCTTAGAGGCAGTATACCTAGTGCCGCTGCGCGGAATTTAGAATTTAGAATTTAGAATTTAGAATGCTTATAGAGTAAGGATTCTAACGATCTCAAACTGGTCAGTTACTTTTGCCGCGCTGCACTAGCTTATCAGCAGCAGTCCCGAAATTTCTCTTAAATATGACAATGAATCAGTTTCTTGACATTCTTAAATATGCTTTACCTTTTGCTTTGATTTTATGTGGTTTTATTTTAGGATTTATTTTTGAGAGACGAGGGTTAAATTTATTAAAAAAAATTGCTAGAAAAACCGGATGGGAAGGCTATGAAATAATTGTTAGAGCTCTGCGAGGTATTGTCCTTCTTTGGTTTGTCGTTGCCGGAATTTTTGCTGCAACCCTGAGCTTTCCCATAAATAGTTCAGTCCTTGAAATTATTCAGAAAATTCTTCTAGCTACTGTTTTGGCTTCAGCCACTCTCGTTGTCTCCAAACTTGCTGTTGGTTTTGTTGAACTCTACAGTAGCCGACGAGAAGAAGGTTCGCCTTTAACATCCTTGTTTGAAAATTTGACGAGACTGATAATTTTTAGTCTTGGATTATTAATTATCATTCAGTCTCTGGGTATTGCCATTACACCACTGTTAACTGCTTTGGGTATTGGTGGTGTTTCTATCGGTTTAGCACTCCAGAATACTTTATCTAATCTTTTTTCTGGACTTAATATTCTGACATCTAAAAAAGTTAGAGTTGGAGACTATATCAAGCTGGATACTGGGGAAGAAGGTTATGTTACAGATATAGCTTGGAGACAGACAATAGTTAAAGAATTTAACGAAAACTTGATTGTTATTCCTAATGCAAAACTCATCTCTTCTAACTTCAAAAACTATGCTCTACCCAACAAAGAACAATTAATTACTATTGAGCTAGGCATTAGCTATGATAGTGACCTGGAACAAGTGGAAATGGTAACTCTTGAAGTTGCTAAGGAAGTCATGCAGGAAGTAGAGGGAGGTATTCCTAATTTTGAACCTTTTGTCCGATTTAATCAATTTGACTACTTTAGCATTAATTTGACGGTTTATCTACGAGTAAAAGAGTTTATTGCTCATTTAATTATTAGGCATGAATTTATTAAAAGATTGCGGAAGCGTTATCAATTAGAAGGAATTGAACTGCCATTCCCGATTAAAGCTACTTATGTTCCCAATCAAAAATGGGGAATGGGGAATAGGGAATAGGGAATGGGGAATAGGGAATGGGGAATAGGGAATGGGGAATAGGGAATGGGGAAGTGGCTCGTCAAAATTGTCTGTACTTCACGGATACAAGAATTGCGATCGTTAGGATTACAGATATGATTGGAGAACAAAGATTACAGCAGTGCTGAACGGGTCATATTGACCTTGATTATCCCGCCTGCTTAACCCTTTTATCAACTTGTCAATCTCTTCATCAGTCAATATATCAATGATATCTAAAATACTGTCTATTGCTCTACTACGCCTTTCTCTAAGCTGATCTACATTTAAACCTAAACCTTCGATGGTTGCTTGAGCAGCAGCGTGTTTTTCAGGATCAGCAACAGGCAGAATTTCACCTTTGGTGGAATACTGAAAGAAACTTTCACAATCTGGCTGCAATGGAGAAACCAAAAGCTTTTCATCGTACCAATTATCCTTCTTGTAGCCACATCGTGAGGGTGGAGGAGGTTTTTTAGATCGTTCTGCTTGACAAGAAGCAAGTAAATTATTGTAATCCAAGGCTAATTGAGGAAATTTTTCTTGCGGTTTGAGATGCTCAATATGACAAGGATCAGAGTCTTCCCTATTAGCTTGTACCGAATTGTTGGAATTGGTAATCCGCATCATGCAATAACAGCACAGATAGCCTTGCTCCTGCAACAGTGCTGCATACACATCTCGCTTTTCCTGACCTCGTAAATCATCGAACCTGGGTCAATACTGCTCGGTTAAGAGAAATTATCGGTTAAAAAGCTGGGGGAGCTGAGGGAGCTGAGGGAGCTGAGGGAGCTGGGGAAGAGGGATTAGGGCTTATCCGAGCAGTATTGGAACCTGGGTTGCCAATCCTCGTTGGCTTGAGCTTTCCAGGTGGTAAAGCTTTCAGGTTCCTGACTTTTTTCAATCCATCTCATTGACCAATAATTTCCTTCCGCCTGATTAACATATCCGCCTTCGCAAATTCCGGTTCTCCACCTCCAATTTCCTGAGCTAGCTGTTGACGCAACTCCCTGGCTTGGTCTAAATCTCCAGCATCAATTAGACGGAATAGTGTTAACAAGTTTTTTTTGATTTGTTCAGGACGTTCATCTACCCCCATCAGGTCTACCAAAATGCGATTGCTGTCTCGTCCGAAAGAACTTTCAGGATGATAGGCTATGATAACATTGTCATCTTTTTCCAATACATAAACCCTTTCAGGTTTGACATGGCTGACCACTTGAGGAGAATGGGTCGTGACGATAAATTGACAATTGGGAAAAGTATCTGTTAATGAAGAAATGATACGGCGTTGCCAGGAAGGATGCAAGTGTAATTCGATTTCATCAATGAGGACAACACCGCTACCATGAAGGGGATTTTCCAGGCTCGGATTGGCAATCGCCAATCGTCTGGCAATATCCCCAACCATCGCTAATAAACACTTTTCGCCATCAGAAAGTTGGTCGATAATCAGTTCCTGTTCTGCTTTAGCAACAGTCATACGAAGAGGCGAGCGACGAACCCGTAAATTATTGAACCCTGGCAGGAATTGAGCGATCGCGTTTCTCACGGCTTCTAGCTTGCGATCGCGATGGTCAAAATTATCCCGTCGTTCTTCGTTTTCTAGGTCTTCGGTGGTTCTAAACCATTGGAAAAAGTCTTTGAAGTTAATAGATCTAGTAAGTGGAGCTTCATAAATAGAAATTTGTGCTGCCTGATTATCTAAAAGATCTAAAGGAATATCTAATACTGCTCGATTAACGGGATAGTAAACGATAATAGGAATATCAATTAACTGTTGTTCGTCCAGAATTTTCTGACGTAAATCATCTGTCATTGATTCTAATGTGCTCTTATCGTTATCTTTCTCATTAGAGCGTAAATGAGCTAGCTTTATCCTATGTGGTTTTACACTACGTAACTCCACACTCGATTCATGCCTTAAATCATTACCTTGTTTTATACCTGATAAATACCATTGAATATCCTCAGCATCCACAACAGCGCACATTGCACAGCGAACTTCTGTACTTTCATTTTGGACATCTTGATATTCAAAGATATCTCCTTGAGTCGGATGAGGTTTTTGTTGAAATAAGTTACCCGAGGAAACATAGCGCGTATCTGGATCATATCTAATTCGGTTAACAAACCAGGTTAACATTAAAGCAAGACAGTCCAGGATACTTGATTTGCCAATCCCGTTGACACCAATCAATACATTAGCACCAGATTGATTAAACTCTAATGTCAAATCACCGATACCTCGAAAGGCTTCCATTTTCAGTTGCGTGATCCGGAATTCCATTACAGTAAAATGTGTGATGCGATCGCTGGATTCTAGTATAGAACTTCCTCTTGACACGGGGATGCGGAGATTTGAACTAACTACTTAAAATGCGTCTTAGCTTTTCGGGTAGGGCATTGAAAGTTAAAATAAACTTAAGTAATGTAAAGAAATATGATCATTAAACCATGCCAAGCAGTAAGGGTGGCAACAGGAAATCGCGGGTAGTGGTAATTGGTGCAGGAATTGGCGGTTTGACAGCTGGAGCACTGCTTGCTCGTCGAGGTTATCAGGTGTTAGTTCTAGATCAAGCTATCGTACCAGGGGGATGTGCTTCCACCTTCAAGCGTCGCGGCTTTACTTTTGATGTTGGCGCTACTCAGGTTGCTGGCTTGGAAGCTGGTGGTATTCACCAACGGATTTTTGATGAGTTAGAAATTGATTTACCGGAAGCGACATTTTGTGACCCTGCTTGTGCAGTATTTCTACCGGGTGAAACGGAACCGATTTCTGTCTGGCGCAACCCAGAAAAATGGGTATTAGAGAGACAGCGACAGTTTCCGGGGAGTGAACCCTTCTGGCAACTGATGGGGAAGTTATTTGATGCTAGCTGGAAGTTTCAATCCCGTGATCCGGTGCTACCACCTCGTGATTGGTGGGACTTGTGGCAGCTCTCATCAGCAGTGCGTCTTGATACTTTGATTACTGTACCCTTTACTTTTATGACAGTGGGGGATGTTTTGCGGGGATATGGACTATACAAAAATCAGCGTCTGAAGACGTTTTTGGATTTGCAGCTGAAGCTTTATTCCCAGGTAGATGTTGATGAAACTGCTTTGCTATACGCAGCAACCGCATTAGGAGTTTCCCAGGAACCCCAAGGACTATTTCATCTGACTGGTAGTATGCAGGTGCTGAGCGATCGCTTAGTTGAAGCTTTGGAAAAATATGGTGGTAAGCTGCTAATGCGCCATACTGTGGAAAAAGTAGAAGCTTCTGGTGACAAAGCTACTGGTGTGAGGATTCGTAATCAAAAAACAGGGGAAGTTTGGATAGAACTAGCAGAGGAAGTTGTTGCTAATGTCACGGTGCAAAATCTGGTGAAATTATTAGGGGACTCACTCCCAAGAAGCTACCAGCGTAGGGTAGATAAATTACCACCAGCATCGGGAGCCTTTGTTATCTATTTAGGTGTGGAGCAAAGTGCAATTCCCGCTGGTTGTCCCCCTCATCTCCAATTTCTCTATGACTACTCGGGACCAATTGGGGAAAATAACTCTTTGTTTGTTTCAGTTAGTAAACCAGGAGATGGGCGTGCTCCTTTAGGCAAAGCAACAATTATTGCCTCATCTTTTACCGATGCTAGCAGATGGTGGCAAGGTTCTCAGGAAGATTATGAAAAATTAAAGCACCAATATACCAAGGATGCGATCGCTCGTCTGAATCAATATTTTTACCTCAAACCAGAAACCATTATCCATCAAGAAGCTGCCACACCTCGTACCTTTGCTTATTACACTGGTCGTGAGCAAGGTATTGTTGGTGGTATTGGTCAAAGAATACCCACCTTTGGTCCCTTTGGTTTTGCTACCCGCACACCCCTCAATCACCTGTGGCTAGTGGGAGATTCTACTCATCCTGGAGAAGGTACTGCTGGTGTCAGCTATTCTGCTCTTACTGCAGTAAGGCAAATTGAGGCAAGTTAGATAAAATGAGGTTTTAGGTGTTAGGTATTAGGTTTTAGGTTGAACAAGGAGCCAGGAGCCAGAATCATTTATTATGGGGATTCAGCCAGGAAATAAAATAAACAATCGCTACGTAGTGATTAAAGAGCTGGGTGGGGGTGGCTTTAGTAAAACATTTGAGGTAGAAGATCGGCTTGGTGTAAACCCTAATGTTCCTGGTAAACTACAAGTTCTGAAAGTTTTAAATCTCGCTAATTTCAGGAAACAAAGTGACAGGGAGAAAGTAGTTGAACTGTTTGAGCGAGAAGTAGAAGTGCTCAAGCGACTAAAACATCAAGGAATTCCCCAAGTGGAGCAAGATGCCTACTTTCGCTTTATCCCTCAAAATAGCCAAGAGTTCTTTTACTGCTTGGTGATGGAAAAAATTGAGGGACAAAACTTAGGAAAGTGGCTTCAACAAAATCAATCTATCACGGAACAACAGGCGATTGACTGGCTAGAACAACTAGTAATAATCTTGGAGCATGTCCATTCACTCTGTTTACACAGAGATATTAAGCCAGAAAACATCATGCTGAGACCAAATGGTAAACTGGTCTTGATTGATTTTGGTGCTGTGAAAGCACATACACAAACCTACATCCACCAGCAACAAAATAATCAGATTGGGACAACAATTGGTTCACGGGGCTATTGGCCACAAGAGCAAATCGATGGTAAAGCTAACAAACAATCAGATTTTTTTGCTTTAGGTCGTACTTTTGTCCATCTGCTCACCAACCAACTCCCTTCTAATCTGCAAGAAGAAGCTCGCACGGGAAAGTTAATTTGGCGAGAGCAAGCAGCGCAAGTTTCTCCTCAACTAGCAGATTTAATTGATTGGCTCATAGAGCCGCATTGGAAAAATAGACCGAAAACTACACAAGATATCTTACAAAGACTTCAAGGAATTAAACGTACCAAGCGTGGCTCTTCTAGCTTTTGGTCTTCATTCCCCAGTTTATTGAGTGTTTGCCTTAACATCATTTTACTTTTATTGCTTAGGCAAGGAATACAACCAAGTGACGGATTGATTTGGCTGATTTTTGTTGTAGTCCTGATTATTGCTATCCCTATACTGTATAGAATATTATCTCTGGTATTTAAATAAATTTATCCTATGCGTAGCTTGCGAAGGTTAATCCGCAGAAACCCTCCTGCTTTTTGGCTCACTGCAGGAGTAGTAGTACTCTTAATCATAGTTTTCGCCTCAAAAATTATTAATTTCGATTCAGTTGATATTTCAAAGTGGGGGCAAGGTAAGCAATCGCAGCCAACACAAGCTGATTCGCCATTCATCAGTTCTGGAGAAAAAATATTGGCTTCATTTGAAGGACAGATGAGTGCCAAAGTCGAGGCAACAACTGAGCATTTTTCCCGTCAGGAGTATGACCAAGCAATTGGGTTGCTAAAGACAGCCAGAAGCTTTGAGGTAAATGATCCAGAAGCTTTGATTTACCTCAATAATGCCGAACTAGAAAACAACAAACAGAAATATTATACCATTGCAGTTGTCGCTCCTCTGAATGCTAGCAGCAGCAATACCCAAAAAAACTCAGGCATTGAAATTATCAGAGGCATTGCTCAGGCGCAAGAGTTAGTCAACCATCCCGAAAAATATCAGGGTTATAGGCTTACTCAAGCCGATGGTAAGCAACTAGGTAATAAGATCAATAGTTTAGGTCTTAAAGTCGTCATTGCCGATGATGGTAATCAAGCTGCAATAGCTAAGCAGATAGCTGAGGATCTAAGTAAAAACACTGAGATACAAGGGGTTATTGGTCACTTTTCTAGTGACGTGACTAAGGCAGTTGCCCCTCTTTATGAAGAAAATCAGTTAGTCTTGATTTCTCCCACGAGCACAGCAGTCAAAATCTTTCCCTCACGAAAATATACTTTTCGCACTGTGCCGACAAATGATGAGTTTGCGATAAAATTGGCTGATTATCTGTCGAGACAAGGACATAAGAAAGTAGCAGTTATTTACAACAATGAGAGTGAGTATAGTAGTGATTTAAAGTCTGGCTTCCGTAGTGAGTTTCCCGGACAAACAACTGAAGATTTACAATTCAGTGATAATTCTTTGCCAGATAATCTCGAAAAAATCCTAGAGGCAAAAGCAACTGCCATTGTTTTACTGCCAGATGGGAAAACTCGTCCCAAAGCTCTAGATGTAGTCAGAAATCAAACCAACTCCGATATCAAAATAGTAGGAGGAGATAGCTTCTACAATGACCAACTCTCAGAAATCCAGAATCTCAAAGAAGGTCTAGTGTTAGCTGTACCTTGGTATCGTGGCTGTCATCTTGACTCAGAATTTTTAAAAGTTTCTAAAAAATTGTGGGGGACAGGTGCAGTGAGTTGGCGCACAGCTTTTGCCTATGATGCTACTTTGGTACTGATAGAAGCCTTGAAACAAAAACCTGCAACTCGCCAGGAACTACAGCAGATTTTAGTAAGTGACAATCCCCAGTTTCAAGTTAAATATGGAGCTACGGGAGAGATTCGTTTTAAAGATGGTGGCGATCGCTTGGGAGGGAGAACTCAATTGGTTGAAGTGGTGAATAATCAAGGTAGTTTAAAGTTTCAACCTAAACCATCCTGTAACTAGGGCTTGCTGAATAAGTCTGTAAGCTATGCTAGACAAGGCTTTAAATCAATTTTTGACCGAATAAGTGCAAGGTTTTTGTATCTAGATGCTCATTTTCCTTGCACCTTCATGGGAAATCCTTGGGGAATACAAGTGCTCAAAACGAGGATCAATGCTTCATTCCTTGTTACTTGTTACTTGTTACTTGTTACTTATTTATTTATTCCCTGAGCTTGCGTAAAAGGTGATGAAAAAAGTGATAACTACTAAAGCAGTGGTTATCTGATTTGACTCCTCCAACTCTCCTGCTGCCATATGTAGCAAATATTAAATTTGAATATTATGACACCCATCAAGCGACGACGGTTTTTACAGTTTAGCGGGTCGGTGCTGGCAAGTGCTGGTTTAAGTGTGTTCCACCACCAATACAGCGATCGCTTTGTCAGTACTACTGAGTATAAACCTCGCAAGCTAGCGTTGTTGGTGGGAATTAATCAATATCACGATAGCGATCGCGTTACTGATCTCCAAGGATGTATTACTGATGTAGAATTGCAGCGACAATTGCTAATCCATCGCTATGGGTTTCATCCTCAGGATATTCTCACCCTGACTAATGAGCAAGCAACTCGTCACGGTATTCTTCAAGGGTTTGAGAAACATTTGATTGGACAAGCACAGCCAGCAGATGTGGTAGTATTTCACTTTTCTGGACAGGGTGTTCACCTAGCTGACTCTGACTGTGGTGTAGCTCATTGCTTCACCAGTAGCTTGGTACCTTTCGATAGTACAGTAAATTCAGATGGTTCTGTATCGGATATCACCCAAGCCACCCTTTGGCTGCTAATGGCAGCGCTGAAGACAGAAAACGTTACCTTTGTGCTTGATACCAATTATGCTGGTTGGGGTAGAAGTGAAACTTTGCCTGCGGCTTCTGGTAGTCCTGTTCAACCTCGGGTAAGTGCCGAAGAGAAAGCCTATCAGCAGCAATGTTTAGCGCAGTTGGGGTTGTCCCCAGCAGAGTTTATTCATCTGAGTAGAACCGGAATTCCTAAGGGAGTGCTAATTGCAGCAGCAGGAAACAACCAATTTGCCTCAGAACTACCCTTTAGCGACTTCCACGCCGGAGTGTTTACTTATCTGATGACACAGCATCTGTGGCAGCAAACGGGGAATGAGCGGGTAGAAAGTGCGATCGCTAATATTACTCGCTCTGTGGTGCAGGTATCTACTACAGATCAAGTACCAGAATTAACAGTTAAACCTAATAGTGGTAATCAACAACAACCTGCTTATTTTCTGAAGCAGCAGACACCGCCTGCTGAAGCCGTAATTACTCAAGTTGAAGGGGACTGGGTAGAGTTATGGCTTGGTGGACTTCAGCCAAATATTTTACCAGTTTTTGCCAACGGTTCTGTATTAGCGATCGTAGATCAAGCTAGTCAGGAGCAAGGACTGGTACAGCTAGAATCTCGCCAAGGCTTGGTTGGCAAAGGTAAGGTATTAGCAGCATCTCCTCATGCTGTCGAACCAGGAGCTTTACTACAAGAAAGAGTGCGAGGGATTCCCAAAAATTTGACCTTACGTATTGGTCTTGATTCATCCCTGGGAAAGGACAAAACAACTGCAGAGCAAGCTTTACAAGGGATCAAAGGTATCGAAGTCTTACCACTACAACTAGCTGAAGTTGACTATATCCTCAGCCGTATGACTACCTATCGTCAGCAGGAATTAGCATCATCACTAGAAGCAACTCTCCCAGCTGTCGGTAGTATTGGTTTATTCTCCCCTGCATATAAGCTGATTCCTGACTCTTTTGGTACTCAGTATGAAACGATACAAGAGGCAGTGACTCGCCTGCGAGCTAAACTCAAGTCTTTGCTAGCAGTTCGCCTAGTAAAATTAGCACTCAATGGTAATTCCTCCCGGTTGAATGTGGCAGCAAACCTTACTTTGGAGGGTGATGAACAAGCAGTAATTAGTGAGGCTGTTACAGTTCGAGGTGCTAGCAGTAACTTAACTTCAAACAAAGTGACAAGTGCTGAGGTAAGTAACACTGTTCCTACTCTTAACCCAGGAACATCTGTTCAATTTCACCTCACTAACAATGAACCTTGTGAGCTTTATTGCTCTATTCTGGTGATTAGTTCTGAGGCAGAAATAGTGGTTTTGTTTCCTCATCAATGGACAGCAACAAATGATGTAATGCGAGTTGAAGCTCAGCAAACGCTGAGGGTTCCTGAAGTTGGCAAAGATAACTTTCGCTTCTTTACTCAAGGACCTCCTGGAGTACTTGAGTTACTAATGATTGCTAGTAGCAAGCCACTGGGAAACACCCTGAGAGCACTAAGGGAGATTGCCTCCCGCCAAGGAACACGGAGCGGACCAATTATTTCCTATGAGCCAGGAGATTTAATCGTTAGTTTACTTGATGACTTGGATACCAAGGAGCGAGGTAACTCCAACATTCACAGCCTTGATCTTACTCAGCTAGCAGTAATGTCAATTTCCCTCGAAGTGATTTGATACAATTCAAATTAAAATTCTAAATTCCTAAATTCTAAATTCTAAATTCCAAAAATGACTGTACTCGTTGTGGCTACAAGCAATCCTGGTAAACTACGGGAAATGCAAAGTTATCTTACTGATTCAGACTGGAAGTTACAGTTAAAGCCACCAGAACTAGAAATAGAAGAAACCGGAGATACATTTACTGCCAATGCTTGCCTTAAAGCATCAGAGGTAGCCAGAGCTACTGGAGAGTGGACAATTGCAGATGATTCTGGCTTACAAGTTGATGCTCTCAAAGGAGCTCCAGGCATTTATTCAGCACGCTATGGGAAAAACGATGAAGAGAGGATTGAACGGTTATTGAGAGAACTTGGCAGTGAAAGGAATCGGGATGCGCAGTTTGTTTGTGCTATTGCCATAGCAAGTCCCAATGGAGAAATATCTCTTCAGGTTGAAGGTATTTGCCAAGGCACAATCCTACAGTCTCCCCGTGGTACTAATGGCTTTGGCTACGATCCAATCTTTTATCTTCCAGAGCAACAGTTGACTTTTGCCGAGATGAAGCCAGAAATAAAGCGGCTTTGCAGTCATCGCGGCAAAGCTTTTGCCTCACTATTGCCTAAGTTAAGCAAGTTGGCTTAATTTTTGCTGGTATTGTTTCTTAAGGGCAAAAATTTAAGCACTCAACTCAACGAGCTCTCAGGAGCAAGGATCAGCAATTGATAACCTTAATCCTTGATCTACCGTTAAACAGCTAGATCACTCCTTTCACCGGTTCGGATTCGGACTATGTCATCAACAGGAGTGATAAAGATCTTACCGTCCCCAATTTCACCAGTGCGAGCAGCGGCAATTATTTTCTCTATCACCATGTCTACTTGGTCGTCCTCGATCACAATTTCTATTTTAAGCTTTTGCAGGAACTCAACCGTGTACTCTGAACCACGATAGCGTTCAGTCTGACCCTTCTGACGTCCAAAGCCCCGGACTTCGGAAACTGTCATTCCGACAATACCAGCATTGACTAGGGCGATTTTTACTTCGTCTAGCTTAAATGGTCGGATAATAGCTTCTACCTTTTTCAAGGTTCTAACTCCTCATTTGTTTTCCTATTCTTAATTTATAGGATCAGCATGACACTTTCTATCTATCACTGCTAGGTAGTAATTTTTGTAGCAAATGATACTTTTTACTCAGGGAGATGGGGGAGATAGGGGAGATGGGGGAGCTGGGGAAGATGGGGAAGATGCGGGAACAATTCCCAATTCCCAATTCCCAATTCCCAATTCCCAATTCCCAATTCCCAATTCCCAATTCCCAATTCCCCATTTTCAGATTACGATTTGGATTAGCTGAATTCAGTTGTGAAAATGTCTCGTCTACCTGACAAGCAATCAATCTTTAGCCTTAGCCGCTCAGGATTATGGGCAATTGCCTTAGTTTCAGCTACCTTGTTTGCTTCAGTGATGGTAGCCATTCCCTTATTACCCAAATCTAAGTCTGTTAAATCATCTGCAGCGATACCCTCGCTCCAACCATCTCCTCAAAATTTCTCAGAAAATCTCTTAGCAGAGGCAGAGCGAGAGTGGCATTATCGCGTAGTCAGCCAAAGTCTTTCCTTGCCACGACGCTCTATCACTGATACTAGTACAACCACCTCCCACCTCCCTACACCCAAAACCCAAACGCCACAATTGTCACAAATCATAGCTCGGAATCCAACCTCAAAGAGTCTTGAAACCAAGAGCCAGCAAACAGACTCATCTTCAAGAACTATTCAACGCAAGACTCCTACACTCCAGCCATCCGAAACTGTTCCTCTGCTAGACATGAGAGTTGCTATTGCCAAGGGAGTTAGTACCCTCTCTGTAGCTACCTCAACACCAGGTCAAATATTAGATGTCAGTGGTAAGGTACTAGGACAACTACCAGCAAAAACTAGAACCAACATCCAAATCCGAGAGCAAAGCATTTTATTCGGAGAAATTCAGCTACCGCAAACAGTTTGGCTGAATCCAAGTCAAGAAGGTTTAACGTTAGTAGGCGATCGCTGGTATCGGGGTAATGTATTATTGACTGTTGAGAAGGATAATTTATTAGCAGTTAACTACGTAAATCTTGAGGCTTATCTGGAGAGTGTGGTTGGTGCGGAGATGCCTGCTAATTGGCCAATGGAAGCTTTGAAAGCTCAAGCAATTGCTGCTCGTTCTTATGCTCTCGTCCATTCTTTTCGACCTGCTAACCCTTTGTATGATTTAGGTGACTCTCAGCGTTGGCAGGTTTACAAAGGAGTGAATAGTGAGTGGAATACTACTACTCAAGCCGTTAGTGAAACTACTGGTATGTTTCTGAGTTATCAAGGGGGTGTTGTTGAATCTATGTATGCCGCTACTGATGAGATTGTAGCAAAGGTTTTTGAAGGTCAGGGGATGAGTCAAACTGGTGCCAAAAATTTGGCACAGCAGGGTTACAACTACCTAGAAATTTTAGATACTTATTATCCAGGTGCAGGTTTGGCACTGATTGAAACTGTAGAGCCTCAAACTAATTAGGGCTGGCTGCATAAGTCGATTGATTCGGGTTTTGAAGTAATAAGTAATAAGTAATAAGTAATAAGTAAAGAATTCATTATGTCTTGCTGAATAAGCTTTTGGGCTAAGTTTGGAAGACGAAACTACTCCTTGAAAAATATGCTTATTTTTCCAAAATATTCTCAATTTAACTAAGAATTTACTACAAAAGTGCAAGGAAAATGAACCAAAAGAATACAAAAAGCTTGCACTTATTACTCAGATCTTGCACCAAAAAAAGCTGTATGTTGAACTGATAGCTAAAGTTCTTATGTAGAGGGGATTGTAGTGTGTTCTCTAGTATAAGATAGAACTATTTTTCAATTCCTTTGAAAAAACAGGGATGCGCCCTAATCTATTCCACTCGATGACCTACTTTTTCTTCACTCGTCTTTCTTGTTGTTTTTTGGAAAAATCGCTTTTAACAGAGAACGAAGTAAATGAATCACATTCTACCCCAAGTTGAAGAATTAATCTCGACTCTCAAGCAATTAATGCCAACCTTTTACCAACAAGAAACTTTGGAATCTATTTTCGGTTTATTTCTGGAAGGGCAAGTCAAACGTCCTCATCACTGTACGACCAAATCTGAAAGTGCTATTAGTCGCTTTTTAAATTATTGGTTAATTCTTTCTTTGATTTCTTATTTATTAGCATATTGGGTTTATCTACATTTAGGCAGTTACGAGAATTTAGATTGGTATTCTTGTTCTGAACAAGCCCTTATTTTACTCTTTCCTCATATTTTTATTCTTTCTCTACTGAAGCAATTAGAGTTACTTTTACCCTGGTTAAATGAACGAGGTTGTGAATTTTGTTTTTTGAGGTGCAAGATCTGAGTGTAACTTGCATACTTTGGACGGGCGAGACGCCCATCCCACAAGAAACTACTGATTGTGTAGCAGACTAACAGCACTAAGGCTGGAGTACGTTAGAAGGATACTCCCCATAAAAATTACCATGGGGAGTATAATGGCAGACTACATAGTTGATGGTTGCATTACGACCTGCAATTACTTTAGGTCCTTGGGCAACACCACAGCCTAATTGAGTCGTGCTTTTCCAAACTACTTGGGTGAAATGTCCAGTGTCCACACTAAATCCTGGATTATTGTAGTCATAATCAACAACTTCTTCGTACCAAGCTCCTACTGCCCGAGCAGCAAGATCTGCTGGATCAAGAGGAAACTCTGAGTAGGTGTAATAGAGATTTTCTCCAGCACCGTTCCGCTCGCTCTCGGAACTATGAAGAAATCTGCCTGTACTGAGCATTTTCTCTGCGTAGGCTTGAGCTGTGCTGTTTGCAGAACTGCTTTGAGTCATAGCCGGACTATGGTGAGTTGCACGGTAGGTATTGTGTTCAGACAAGGCACTCTTTTGGAAAGCACCCAAATCAAAACTTTGGCTATCTACAGGACTACTGTTGAATGCTCCTAAGAAAAGTGCAGATCCCAAACTGGCTAGAGTTACCCTGATAAATTGGTTTCGATACATGATGAATTTTCCTGAAAAATGAATATTACAACCATTTGTTAGGCTGTAGGGGAACAAAACTCATTACTCAAAAAAGCTCTCCCACACCTTTTTTCACCTCACCCCTCCTACCTCGTGCCTTCTACATTCTTGCACTAGTCGTTTTCGAGCTCACTTTCTCTAACGAGAGGGTGGTGCCAGCAGCGAAAACCACCGCCCTGCCAGTGAATAGCATCAATTGGTGTAGTCAGGACATCAATACCTGCGTCACTGAGTTCCTCTGCCAAGGTTGGCATGTCCTCGCCAACAATCATAGTGTTCTCGTCCAACACAAGACCATTACAGCCCAACTTTTCTTCAGCATCTTTGGCAGAAACCTCAATCAGCTCCCAATCTTTGAGGAAGTCGGGAATGCCGTTAACAAAAGCCTCCTTACAAATCACTGCTAGACCAGGACGTGGCAAAGCAAGCACGCAATCGAGATGCAAGAAATGATTGCTTAAAGGAATCTCATGTACCCGATATTCTTCACCTAAGCAGTTCTGCAACCAGGCAATTCCCGCAGTGTTGGAGGCATTACCTGTCTTACCCACGTAAATATCGTAACCCACAAGCATCACATCCCCACCCTCAAGAAATGGCCCCGGACCATATTTGCCATCTTTATCGGCGGGAAATGGTTCTGGTTGAGGCATTGAGATAATGCGGGCATCACTGTTAATCAATCGCTCACTAACCGTACGCCGAATCGCAAAACATTCCTTCCTACGATTGGGCTCATACATGGCGGCTTCGATGAATTTATTGCCGATCACCAAGATAGGATCTCGCGGAAAGGTTTGCATAACGGTATCATTCATTTTTTCCAAAAAAGCTTCTTCCGATGGAATGAGCTTTTCGACCTGATAAACAATGATCCCTCGATCCTCTAGTATCTTGATAATGCCATTGACTTGCTCAATGAATTGCCTATTTAAATCCGGGGCACATTCCTCAAGCCTCTTGCCACCATTCTCCTCAATAAACTTAATTGACCACTTGGGCAGAAACTTTTTGGGAGCTTCCGCAAGTTTAGTTGGTAGGCGAACATTGGGGACGCCGACCACAACTTCTTTAAGCGCTCCCCACTCGTGATGAACTATTACTGGCTTTTTCTCAGTCACAGTTCTTTTCCTCTTGGTAATTTCACAGCCTAATTCATCAAAATGTACCACTTTCGGCAGTGTTATTTGTTGTTTTTTAGTGCCAAAAATATAACTTTAAGATATTTTTAAGAAATGAAATTAACTTGTTTGGCATTTAAATTGTGATATGAAGAATACCTTTTTTTGCATTTTTGTCGATACTTAATAATCAATTCTCGTTTATTTAAAAGTTGATCTAACAAATACTATAATTCTTCAATTGATTTAAAGATTTTGTTTTTAACAACAAAAAAGACAAAACAAATGACTTTTCAAACATCCTCTTAGCCGTTTGGAGAGCCTTCGCTACCGCTCAGGATGACATAATTCCGTGACGGTGGTTATTCAATATCAAAGTCTCTACCTCCCTAAAACCCTACAATTCTAGACTTTTTCTAAGAATAAAACAGCCCTGCTTAGTAAGGTGGATTTAGGGGGATAGAGGTGTAGCTCACGGATGCGAGAACTGCTATATATTCTTCTT
This sequence comes from Symploca sp. SIO2C1, assembly GCA_010692635.1. Taxonomy (GTDB): domain Bacteria; phylum Cyanobacteriota; class Cyanobacteriia; order Cyanobacteriales; family Coleofasciculaceae; genus Caldora. The sequence goes on from JAAHGL010000009.1 coordinate 39,430, forward strand.
TTAGCTACTTAATCAAGAGAAAAAGACTTAACAACTGTCTCAAAGAGATCGTGCATTTTCTCCCAACGCTTCTCAGTAGTAGATACATTGAAGGTAAAGAGTTTGCCACGACTGACTCCTACACTAGCAATGTCATGCCGTTGTTCGTTGGGTAGCTTGACACTGTATTCCAGAATATAGTAGTTCTTATCACGAGACTCAAGCTTTTCTGCATTGACCAATTCTGCTTGGCGATTGGAATTTGGAGGAGCGATCGCGTTTTTCTGCAACTGATAACCTACTTCACCAGGTGTTCCTAACTCAGCAAGGGTGCTACCTTCAGGAACGGGACTGATGACAACACTAACATTTTCTGTAATCTCAATAATGTCGTGGAGTACCACATCAGGACCATCAGTAACTTTGACGGGGAGCCAACCACTAGGATAGAGAAACTCATAGCCATCAGTACTGTCGACATAACTTTGCAGTCCACTGACACCGGTAGCGCAGCCATACAGACCTAGGCTAAAGATGAGCACTAGTACGGCAATTTTTCTGATCATTTCCCTCTCCCTTAAATCCAACTTATAAATGGGCAAAAGTTAGGCGCTTACCCCCGAAAAGTTCATCGTTGGAGGAGTTACCGCCAACGACATTCAACGGGTAGCTATCCGCTTTTTAAATAACGCTAAGATACTTGCAACCGTTTACCCATAAGCATTAACACTTTAGCAGAGTGTGGGTGCTTGATCTTAGTAATCAGTGGAGCTGATCGCACCAGCACAAGAAATGTATACTATAATCCATTCGATTAGCATCGGTGAACCTGCACTTTGATGGGAAATCTCTGAGTAACCTTGGGGAATGGAAGTGCTCACCCACGAGGATAAATGCTTCATTCCTTCTTACTTGTTACTTTTTACTTGTTACTTGTTACTTATTCAGCAAGCCCTACCTATTCCACTGAATCCTTACTCTATAAGCATTCTAAATTCTAAATTCTAAATTCTAAATTCTAAATTCATTTCCACTCTCCTTGAAGGGTAAAAGCTGCCCAATAATAGGGAGCCTTCCATTGAGTCTCTTGTTGCATTTCCAACTGTGCAGCTCTCAATGCGGCTGTTGCCGATAAACCTTCCTGCAACATCAAGCGATAGAATCTCTTCATCATCTCGGCTGTAGCAGCATCACTGACATTCCACAGACTTACCAAAACTCGTGGAGAACCTGCATACATAAAACCTCTTGTCAACCCCACTAGCCCTTCTCCTTTTACCTCCTGCCCTAATCCCGTTTGACAGGCACTCAGCACCACTAGCTCCGCAGGTAAGTTCAAGTTAAACACATCGTGGAGGCGTAGAAAGCCATTTTGGGAGTCGCCTTGTTCATCGAATAGGGAGAGTACTACTCCTGATAGCTCAGGGTTGGTGCTATTGAGCAAGCCGTGGGTGGCAAGATGGACAATGCGATAATTACTGAGCTCAGGGTTAGTTATCATCTCCCGATTGGCTGCAAAGTCAAAACCATGCACTCGTTCTGAATCAGGCACTAATGCCATAATTGCTTCAGCTTCAGTGCGGGTTCCTGGTAGTCTCTGCCAAACACCGATATCGGTTTCCCTGGCAGAGCGATCGAGTATTTGTTGTGATAAACTGCGATCGCTCTTTTGTTTGTTGTTAGTTACCCTTTCATCATCAGAGCTAAAGACAGGATCTGCAAGAATAGCGATCGCTTTAGGTGCAGTTTTCCTGGTTGCTTGTTCCTGTCGGATAATCCCTAAAGTAGTGGCAGAGGGTAAGTTTACTATTTCGTTATTAGCTAGGAGGGGGATAATTTTCGTTTCTTCGTTGCAAGCTGTGGGGGCGGGTTTGTCTGCCGTCAGGGCGGGTTTAGCGAGAATTTCGACTACTGGTTTGGATATAGAGAAACCCGCCCCTACCAATCCGATGGCATGAGGCAATTGAGATTCATCAAGTCCCTGTTCATCCCCCGTAGGGGCAGGTTCGCCAGAAATTTCCCCTGCTTGCCGGAATTTAGGTAAACCTGCCCCCAAAATATCAGGGAATTCCAATTCGTTCTGCCCTGGTTCAGATGCCGTCAGGGCGGGTTTAGGCAGAATTTCCCCTGCTGGTTGAGATATAGAGAAACCCGCCCCTACCAATCCCATGGTATGAGGCAATTGAGATTCATCAAGTCCCTGTTTATCCCCCGTAGGGGCAGGTTCGCCAAAAAATTCCCCAGCTTGTCGGAATTTAGGTAAACCTGCCCTCACCAACCCCTTGCCTCTTGCTGAAGTGACACAATCCCCATCCTCACCAGAGGTTTCAGGTAGGGGTAGAGCTGAGAAGGGTATGTATTGCAAAGCACCATCACTAACAATCAGTAGCCGTTTGTTACCCAATTGCTCGGCTATTGGTGCTAGAAGCATTTCGCTTAGTTGGCTGACAGCTTTATTAGCTTTGACATTTTCTACCCGAATACTGCCTCTGGTATCTTCCTCACATACATCATTAGATCTCTTGCCAAAGTCAGAATTACCCCCCTTAGTCCCCCCTTGGAAAGGGGAGAAATAGCTCCCTCCCCTTACCAAGGGGAGGGTTGGGGAGGGGTAGCGAGATATTTTGGCAATAGGTCTATTCTCAACAAGCTCCTGGCTTTTTACGCAGCAGAGAAATTATTCTACATTCAATTCTCAATTCCCAATTCCCAATTCCCAATTCCCAATTCCCAATTCTCAATTCCCAATTCTCAAACAACAAATTATTTATCTCTAATAGCAAGTATTCATGCAGTTTTCTTCATAGTATGGATAATGTTTTGATTTATGCACAAATGTTGAGTATCGCCTCCTTTCCTGCCAATACTGCTCGGTTAAGAGAAATTATCGGTTAAAAAGCTGGGGGAGCTGAGGGGGCTGAGGGAGCTGGGGAAGAGGAATTAGGGCTTATCCGAGCAGTATTGCCTTCCCTGCTTCCTGACTCGGAGACTCGGTCTTTATTCAGAGATTAGCTATTAGCCATTGGCCATTAGCTTATTAGCCATTAGCCATTAGCCATTAGCTTATTAGCCATTAGCTATTAGCTATTAACCATTAGCCATTAGCCATTAGCCATTAGCTATTAGCTATTAACCATTAGCCATTAGCCATTAGCCATTAGCTATTAGCCATTAGCCATTAGCCATTAGCTATTAACCATTAGCCATTAGCCATTAGCTTTCCGCGTGTTTCTCAATAATTAAATAGAACTTAAGGAGGATGTGGTTACAAAAAAAATTATATTACCTGTCCGGACTTTATTAAAAACTCAGGATATATGAAACGAGGGTTAAAGACAGGAGAATGGTGCTGAGATTGCTCAGTGAAAAGGCAAAACACCAGTCTCTTGCTCAAGATTAATCCTACTAACAAAGAAAAATAGAAGATTAGATCGTAAACTATGAAATCCAAATCATTAATAAAGTTTCTGACAGGAGCAGCGATTGCCGTTGGTGCAACAGCCGTAATCAGTGAGCCTAGCCATGCTTGTTCTGCGGAGGATAATAAGCCTTGTGATGTCAATGTTGAGGTAACTTGCCATTCCGAACATTTTGCACCTTGTCCTCCGAAAAATCATCCAACTTCTCACCCCAATTCCATTCGTCATCATCATAGTCGTAACATTTTCTCCTGTGAGAAAAGTGACGGTGCGCCAACTACTTTTGTACGGACACCTAGTGGTAAATACCCAATCATCAAGTGGGTTTCCAATTATTTCTCCGGTGCTGGCTACACCCCTGAAGTAAGATGCAACCATGTCTCCAACAGGTTCCAAGTTTTCTATGACAACGGAGTTTTAAACTACATCACAACCGGAATTGTTAACAATCAGCCTGTTGTTTGTGTTGCCAATATCTACGGTGGTCCTTGCCAAGGAATATTGTTCACCCTTAAGAGGGGCCAAGATGCCAGCCGTGTTGTACAGCAACTATTTGATATTAGAACTGGCGCTACTGGAGGCCCCTTGCATGAAAGTGGCTCACGAGTCTATCTTGACTTGAATCAGTACGTGGAAAATTTGCGGTAAGGTGACTCTGCAATTATTCGCACTACTTGCCTGCATTAGCAGTTCAACACCTGAACTGCTAATTGAGGATACCTTAACCTTTGCTCCAACTTTAGTGCAGGAAGCTGCACCAAATCAACTTCCTCTAGAGCAACTATATAATCTTGCCCAATCAATCACAGTCAAGGTGCATTCTGGCAAAAACTGGGGTTCAGGAACTCTGATTCACAAACAAGGGCAAGTTTACACAGTGCTAACAAATTTGCATGTACTAACCCCTGGAGAACCTTATCGGATCGAAACCCCAGACGGTAAGGTTTATTCCGCCTATACCTCTGAGGCAGTTTCCCTAGAAGACAATGACTTAGCAATATTGCATTTTCGCAGCACCAACTCTAATTATGCAGTTGCTTCTGTGGAGAATACTTCCCATCTAGAAGTAGGGGATGAAGTCTTTGCTAGTGGGTTTCCTGTTACCTTGGAGCCTGCCAATAAAAGAGATTTCGTCTTCACAACAGGACAAGTTTCACTATTGCTGACTCAAGCTTTAGTCGGTGGCTACCAATTTGGATATAACAATGATATTCAAAAAGGTATGAGCGGAGGACCAATCCTCAATCGTCAAGGTGAGGTAGTAGGAGTTAATGGAATGCATAAGTATCCTCTGTGGGGTGATCCCTATGTATTTAAAGATGGTTCCCTCCCTCCTTTGTCGCTCCGGGAACTAATGGTTAACTCCAGCTGGGGGATTCCCATTGAGACTTTTACTCAATTAGTGCAAGAAGCTGGGGGAGCTAGTGCCGCTGCGCGGAATTTAGAATTTAGAATTTAGAATTTAGAATGCTTATAGAGTAAGGATTCTAACGATCTCAAACTGATCAGTTACTTTTGCCGCGCTGCACTAGAGCATCGATTCAGTAACCAGAATTAGATGTAGGGGCGAAGCATTCGGGCGATATTTTATCCCTCAAACCCTAGTTTTTCTGTCCGAATGCTTCGCCCTGAGATGTCGATTTTAGCGTCAATATGAATACTAAATCGGTGTTCTAGGGGAGCTGGGGAAGCTGAGGGAGATAAGAAGACAAAAGAGACAATTCCCAATTCCCAATTCCCAATTCCCAATTCCCAATTCCCAATTCCCAATTCCCAATTCCCAATTCCCAAATAACAAACTACATGAAATTAACTCATAGACTAACCGCATCTCTGATAGGTACAGCAATTGTCGTAATGGCATCGCAACCAGCAACCGCTCTAACAGCTGAGACTATCCACCAGACTGCTAAAGAGATTACAGTACTAATCGATGGCATTAATCCTGGCTCTGGAGTTATTGTTTCTAGAGAAGGTAACCGTTACTATGTTCTCACTGCTGGGCATGTGGTAGCAACAGAAGATGAGTATACAATTGTTGCCCCAGATGGCCAAAGATACTACCTGGATTATCGCACTGTGCATCAAGTGCCGGGAGTGGACTTAGCGGTACTACAGTTTATTAGCGATCGCAATTACCAAGTTGCTACCTTAGCTAACTACAATTACAGCACTAAGTTTCGGCATATTTTTGTTTCTGGTTGGTCTAATGTTAGAAATAACATTACCATGCCTAGCAGTCAGTTTTCCCCTGGATTATTGATTAGTAAAAACTTTGCTCTTACCCACGCCCAAAACCCGATTGCTAATGGTTACGAACTGTTCTATACCAGTAGAACTGAAATTGGGATGAGTGGTGGACCAATTTTGGATACCGATGGGCGAGTAATTGGAATTCATGGGCAGGCTGAAGGGGAAGAAATCTATGATGAGCAATCTGGGAAGGTTTTGCGGCTCAAGTCAGGCTTTAGTTCCGGTATTCCTGCGGGCACTTTCCTGCGCCTCACTTCCCAAACTGGATTACAGCTGGCATTAAAGGTAGAAAATTCTCTACCGGTTCCACTAGCACCCCAAGAAATTATCTCAATCGCCCCTGCTTTTGAACTTCCTCAAACTACAGACAACTGGAGTGCCATTGATTGGGCTAATCGAGGCAATCAATTATATCGCCTTGAACGATTCTCTGAAGCCCTAACAGCTTTTGAAAGAGGGATTCAAATTCAGCCGGATTTCTATCAAGCCTGGTATGGACGTAGTCAAGTACTCTACACTTTAGGACGGTATCAAGAAGCTTTAACTTCCTACGATCGCACTTTACAAATTAAACCAGACTTACACATTGGTTGGCGTGACAAAGGGATAGTCTTGGCTTTAGCTGGAAATCCGACAGAAGCAATGGTAGCCTTTGACAGAGCAGTGAAGCTGAAGCCAGATGATCATGTAGTTTGGTATCTGCGAGGAAACTTGCTGAGCAAGCAGTTGCAAGCTTATCAAGAAGCCCTCAGATCTTATGATCGAGCAATTTTAATTGCCCCTAATTTTGCTGAAGCCTTTACTGGTAAGGGCAGAGTTCTATCTGAGGTTGGATATTACGAGGAAGCTTTAGCATCTTTTAACCAAGCCCATCAACTTAACCCTAACTTAGCTTCTGCTTGGCACTGGCGCGGTTTGCTGTTGTTGGATTTACAACAACCACTAGAAGCAATTGACTCCTTAGACAAAGCGATTCAAATTACTCCTGATAATTACGAGTTATGGCTAATTAAAGGCATCGCTTTAGCAGAATTAGGACGTTACCAGGAAGCCGTAGCTTCAGCAAGGCAAGCCCTAAAACTCAAGCCCAATGATCCAGAAGTGATTGATTTTCTCAATTTCCTTGCACTAAACGTAAAATAAAGAGGCCTTAGACCAAACTAACCAATTATCCATTATCCATTATCCATTATTAATTATTAATTATCCATTATCCATTATCCATTATCCATTATCCATTATCCATTATCTTCAATCTAGGCAATTTTCAACTAATTCTTTAATTTATGAGAATGCATTATATTAGTCATGACGGTGATGATTTTAACATATTTTGATTGAATTTGATGAAGTTGGGAAGATTCTGTTAAGATGCCCCAAGACCAGTGAATAGTACAATGGGTGTCAATAGAATTAGGATTGCTAAGGATAAGGCTGATTTAGTACAAGCTTTAACTGCATCGAAGGAGACAACAGGACCTTTTCAGACTTACGCTGATGTAGTTGTATTTGCTGCCGCCTTAGGAGTACAGGGTAAAAAGCGAGTTAGTTTAGGTACAATTTCCAAGAAGGAACCTGCTCCCATTGGACTGGAAATATTTGTGTCAAGGGGATATGACTTGGTACTGAAGTTAATTGCGATCGCAGAAACTAAGGATACCAAAATTATCTCCCCTAGTGATAGGGCTGCTCAGGAGAAGCGTATCCGTATTTTTGAGGAGTATGCTAATGGGGGATTGGAGATTTTGCGGGATGAGTTACGGGGAGCGGTAGATTACTCTGAACAACTGTTGTTGTTACTGAGTGCGCAGCGGTTTAGGGAAGAGGTTACAGAAGATAGTTTTGATTTGAGTAAATTTTTGTAGTAAATTGAGATACTCTTACTGTGGGTAATTATTCATTATTCATTATTAATTGTTGAATAGCTCTATTCAATCACTTCAGTTCCTTCAATAACTCCAAAAATTATCTCTGACAACTCTCTAATTTCTCCATCCTGAAAAATTTTGCTATAGGCAGGTACATCAATAAACTCTTGAAATCTCTCCAACACTTTCATTTGCCTCGCACAACCATTGAGAGCCAGTTTATTGAATGAACTGCCTCCACCATGAGAAGTGACTTCATTTAAGCCATTATCTGTAAATTCTAGATTGAGAGCATTTGCTAATTGATAACGATAGTCTCGACTAGTAAACCAATTATTGAAATTAGCCGTAACTTTATTCGTAGACAAATAGCTAGTTTCTCCAATAAATTCCCTGGCATAGGATTTCCATAGCTCTGTAATTTCTTGAGTAACATTCCATCCTGCCTTAAACCAGCTGGCAAATGTATTGTATGGGTCTCTTAGAATTAAGACTGAGTAGGATTCTTTACTATACCCTATTTTTTCCCAGAGTTGACTTTGATGGTAAGATATTTTTCCAAGGTAACGATTTTCATAGGAGCAAATCAATAATTGCTTAGGAACTAGTTCCCCAGATTTATCCTTTTTCCCAGGCCAATAATCAAAGTTTCTATAGGAAGTTCCCCAGTTATTATGCCAAGGATTTTCACCAGGCAAAATTCCATTAAGAGAGCAAGTCTTAAGTTTTTGCTGTGAAATTATCCAGTTAATCATAGCATGATTCCCTGAACGTTGAATGCCACAGACTTCGACTAGTTTTTCATTTTGTATTACCACCAAAATTATAGTAATATCTCCAAATAAGTTTATTCTCCTGTTATAACTTATTGTTGAGAATTTATCTGATTAGCAATCGCTGATAAAACTTGCTGTTTATGGCTTCCTGGTTCTAAAGTATTGGCTAATTGTTGAGCTTGGGATAAAATATGTCTGGCTTGGGGTTTTTGCTTTGCGATCGCATATTTTTGGGCTACTCGGCGTAGGGCGGTAATTTGATAATCTACTCCTTCTATCGCTAAAGCTATTTGCTCAGCAAAGTCGTATTCTTCAGCGTCTAAGGAGGCTTGCAAGGTTTTCCAAAGTTTGTCTTCCCAAGCTGGCTTTTGTTTGATTGTTGATGCTGCTTGCCAGGCAAGGGTTAAAGTTTGAGCAGAAGCTTCGTGTTTGCCTTGTTTGGCATAGTTAAAAGCAAAATCTAGGAAGATATTTGCTTGAGTTTTAGGTTGAGAAAGTGCTTGGGTAATTTGGATGATTTGATTTTCATTCCAAGCAGGAGAAGGAGCTAAGAAACCATAACTACTGTGATCAAATACTCCCACGCTCTGGCTTAACAATAAATCCTTTGTCTTAATATTTGATATCGTTTGACTAGTTACCAATGCTTGATTTAGGCTTTGGGAACTTAAATCAGAGTGATTGAGATTGTTGTATTTGCGGGCGAGGGTTAGTAGCATATTTGTTTGTAGTTCAGGATGCTGAAACTGTTGTACTACACCCCAAGCAAGTTGAGGAACATTAGCATCAGCTAAGACGGCAACTAAGTTCTCTAATGGCTGAGTTTTTTCGTAGTCTGATGGCAATTTATAAATCTGCTGTAAGATTTGGTTAACTAAGGGTTTGATTGCAGTATGTTTCGCATCAATCTTTTTGTAAATTGCTAGAGAATTAATTAACAAAAATATATCGTCCAACTTGGCGATTAAAGGGACAGTCTGCTCTAAAATTGCCACTGCTTCCTTTTGTTCCCCAATTTCTGCTAACAAGTTGGCAAATTTCAATTCTGAAGAGAGCCTTGACTGTTCTTCCGTAACAGTTTGGTTAATGGCTCTCCCTTTAGAAGTTATCGTCTTAACAAGGTCAAAATTACCAATTTCCTGTTCTAGCTGAGCAATTGTTAGGATATCGGCAACACGGCTGTCAGGTTTTCCCGGGAAAGTAAGACTTTCTTGCCAAGCTTTCTCTAATAAAACAGCAGCTTCCTCTTGTTCCCCCAACTCTATATATTCCTGAGCAACGTACCAAATCCGATTGGCAGAGTAAAAAAGCTCCCGATTACTGGATTGGGATAACTGTTGTTGATTAAATTCTGCTATTGATTGAGCTGCAAGAGCCAAAAGTTCTAACCCTCGCTGTTTTTCTCCTGAGTTAACATAATCTCTGGCTAAGGAGATGAGAATTGTTGCATTAGAGTACTCCAAGTATAAATGACGCTCTGGTACAACCTCAACTAGCTCAATGGTTTTGGTAATGTTGAAAGCACGCTCTAGTATTTTTACCGCTTCTGTAGAGTTTTCATCTTTGTTGTAGGCGCGAGTAATAATTTGCAAAGCATTTACTTGGTCTTCTTTTTGGGTTAAAGTAAGAGCAACTTCCTTGGCAAAGGCAAAGTCCCTAGCAGACAAAGATTGGTTGATAATGGTCAACAAAAGTTCGATTTTAGGGTCAGTATACTCTGGTAAAGGGAGTAAAATATTATCGGGAATGAATTTGGCAAACTCAAAAGCTTGGCGATATCTCCCTTGGTTGAGGTAAGCATGAGTTAGTAAGGAGCGGTTAAAGGCGGCTTCATTAGCATCGCTACTCAACTTAGCAGCAAACGCCCTAACTTTTTCTTCTTGTCCAGTTGCCAGCCATGGTTCTAACCAGTTGGTGAGGGGAGGATCTTCCGTTTGCTTACTATATTCTACCGCCTGATTAACAATTGCTTGAGCTTGTTGCTGCTGTCCTACAGCTAGATGAGCATCAGCTAAACTTTCTAAGACTTGTACCCGATATACGAGGTTAGGAATCTTGTTACTTGCTGCTAAAGCAACTTCATAATACCCAGCCCGCCCAGCCTTTTGAGCCAGGTTACTCACTACACTATAAATCTGCTCTGCATCACTTAGGGTAGAAATCAGAGCCAGAGCCTCTTGATACTTTTGCTTTTGGATATAATTTTGTATGATTGCTGCTGTCGTTTGGTTTTTGTCATTGTCACCTTCAAGAGCTTGAAGTTGAGAAGATGCCAATCGGTTAATTTTATCCTGACTATGAGCAATGTTAACTAAGGAAATATAGGTAAAACAACTTATTATTAAGAGCGAAACATACTTTTTCATCAAAAGCTATCCCTCCCATAACTAAAAGATACTATGTAGGGTGTGACCCCTCACCAACTAAACTACCGTGTATACAAGATTCTCACCGAAATAGGTCAAGATCTTGCTACCCCCCTTATTCCCCCCATCATCCAACTCAGCAACCAGGAAAGCTATTCTCTCGGCTCCTCTCCTACTGGCTTACCTTCAGGTACAGCGATTTTCATGGATAGTAATGGTCAAGATGAACTGATTGCTGTAGTGAAAAATGTTACTTTATCAGACTTTAGTAGTGGCTTCAGTTTTGTGTAAGCCTTAAGCAACAGACAACAGTAATTAGGGCTTGCTGAAGAAAATTACCGAACCTTGTCAGATAAAGGTTTCAATCGTTTGTTTTTCTTGCTAAGTGCAAGTAAATTGTACCTATCGGCTCAATTTACTTGCACTTTAGTTGAGATTAACTCAAATTATCAAAACGAATAAGTTGGCACTTATCTAAGTTGCCTATTACCTATTGCTTTTTTTTTATTTTATTGTTAAAAGAAAACGCTTTAATAATCTAGGTTTTATATTGATTTTTTATTTTTCAAATAAAAATATTCATGAAAATAAGAGGAACTTTATGTTAATTTGATAGTCATGAATAAGGATTGATCTACTTTTTGAACACAGCACTTTTATGGCTGTGTGAAGTTTATAGGTTGCCAGTGAGTGGTTGTCTACCAAAGTTCAGCATTTGAATTCAACCAATAAGGATTAACAATCATGGCTCAACCAACTGCGCAAGAGCAATATATGCTCGAACTGACCAATCGGATGCGCATCAATCCAGCTGATGAGTTGGATCTGTTGATTAACTCATCGGATGCAAATGTTAACGGAGCGATCAACTTCTTCAATGTGGATCTGGGAGTATTAACTACTCAGTGGAGTACTCTCACTCCAGCACAACCACTAGCTTGGTCTAACCAACTCCATGACGCTGCCAATGACCATGGTCTATTGATGATTGAGGAGGATTTGCAGTCACATCAGTTGCCTGGTGAGCTTGGTTTAGGTCAGCGGATTACCAACGCTGGATATAACTGGTCTACGGTTGGTGAAAACATCTTTGCTTTCGCACAATCAGTTTTCCACGGTCATGCAGGGTTTGCTATTGATTGGGGCTTCACCGCAACAGGTATACAGGACCCACCCGGTCACCGCAATAGCATTATGAATAACAATTTTCGGGAGGTTGGTATTTCCATCATTCCTGAAAATGACCCTAGCACAGACGTCGGTCCGTTGGTAATTACCCAGAACTTCGGCAACCGCTTTAACTTTGGCAATTCTTGGCTGTTGGGGGTGGCATTTGATGACCAAACTGTTGATGATGATTTCTATACCCCAGGTGAAGGACTTGCCGGGATCAATGTAACGGCAGTTAACCTAACAACGAACCAGAGCTTCAACACAAATACCTGGAATTCTGGTGGGTATCAGCTCCAGTTACCCAATGGTACTTACCAGATCACCTTTTCTGGAGACTGGGATAATGATGGACAAAATGACACCGCAATCGAGCAGGTAACTATCGGCTCGGAAAACGTTAAACTTGACATCAATACTGATGAGTTGAGCAGCAACATTCAACCGACACCTGGTGACGATGTTCTGATGGGAACAGCGGCAGATGAGGTCATTGATGGCTTAGCAGGGAATGATACTCTCCAAGGCGATGATGGCAATGATGACCTTAGAGGTGGTGCTGGCAATGACGACGTCAGGGGTGACATGGGTAATGACGAACTCAGAGGTAATTCTGGCAATGACACCCTCAGAGGTGGTGCTGGTGATGACAAACTGTTAGGCGCAGGTGGTGTTGACATCCTCTACGGTGGAGGTGGTAATGACACCATCAATGGCGGTACAGGCAATGACACTGCCTACGGTGGCAAGGATGATGACCGTCTCTATGGTCTTAGTGGTGATGATACTCTATTCGGTAACTCGGGTAATGACACCCTTTTTGGTAACGAAGGCAATGATAAACTTTCAGGTGGCAGTGACATTGATATCCTCTACGGCGAAATTGGCAATGATACCCTCAATGGAGGCTCAGGTAATGACACCCTCATTGGTGCTGATCTCGACAGTGCTCAAATTGGACTAGGAGAAGTAGATATTCTGACTGGTGGCACAGGTGCTGATCTTTTCGTACTAGGAAATGCCAGTCAAGCTTTCTACAATGATGGAAATGATGCGGATCTTGGTCTGGCTGATTATGTAATAATTAATGACTTTAGGCTCGACCAAACGGATGTCATCCAACTCAGTAACCAGGAAAACTATTCTCTAGGTTCTTCTCCTACTGGCTTACCTTCAGGTACAGCGATTTTCATGGATAGTAATGGTCAAGATGAACTAATTGCTGTAGTGAAAAATGTTACTTTATCAGACTTTAGTACTGGCTTCAGTTTTGTGTAAGTCTTAGGCAACAGACAATAGTGATTAGTTTTGAGGCATCGCAAAATAGTAGGACTTAAGTACCGTAAGGGAATTATGTCATCCTGAGCGATAGCGAAGGAGCTCCGAGGTGCCCAGATGCTTCACTATCACCTAGCGTCTCGCTCGCGTTTGACCTAAGCGTGAGCAAGATGCTCGCACTACTCTATCCATCATTTTAGGTGTGCCACGCCAGTAGTGGTACACCTAAAATAGTGGAATAAGTAGGTTGAGGGTCGCGATAGCTTAAACTCTTAACTCCTTCAACTCCTCCCAATACCAAATTGTTTACTAGTGGTGGTGCTCCACCTCCCAAAACAGCGTCATTTGCTCTTGGTTGAGGGAAATTATCATCAGGTTCATGAGGAGTTTCCCGAGGAGGTGGTCTGTTTTGGCTCATGGTTATCTTTATTTCGTTGAACTCTAGGGGCGTATTGGATACGCCCATTACTATATATTTTGGCACCAATAGCTCCTGGATTGGGCAAATGTAATTTGCCCCTACTAATCAAGGGGTGAGGTGAAATTTACAGTGGCTCTCAAGAAACATGAGGCAGGAGGCTCCGAGGCAGGAGGCTCCGAGGCTCCGGAGGAGGTAGGAGGTAGAAGGAAAGAGAATTTGACAAAAGTTTCGACCCTCATTACTCATTACTCATTACTCATTACTCAAAAAAGCTCTCCCACACCTTTTTTCGTTCACCCCTAATCAAGCACCTTCCCGCAACTTATCTAACACACCACGATCCTCCAATGTAGAAGTATCTCCAGCTACTTCTTCCCCTGCTGCCAAATTCCGCAACAATCGCCGCATAATCTTCCCAGAACGAGTCTTCGGCAAAGCATCAGTAAAGCGAATTTCACCAGGACGGGCAATAGCCCCAATTTCACTCATTACGTGTTGCTTGAGTTCTTTCTTTAGTTCTTCACTAGCACTAACACTACCTTCTAAAGTTACAAAAGCAAAGACATCTTCCCCCTTCACTTCATCCGGCTTACCCACTACCGCAGCTTCTGCTACTGCTGGGTGAGATACTAGTGCTGACTCTACTTCCATTGTACCCAAACGGTGTCCGGAGACGTTGATTACGTCATCAACACGGCCCATTACCCAGAAGTAGCCATCTTCATCCTTCCTCGCACCATCCCCAGCAAAGTAGAGGTATTGTCCATCCTTAGGAGCAATATGTTCCCAATAGGTGCGGCGGAAGCGTTCAGGGTTACCGTACACTGTGCGCATCATCCCCGGCCAGGGGTGCTTCACTACCAAGTAACCCCCCTGATTATCTTCTACTGGATTGCCTTCTAAATCGACAATATCAGCAATAATTCCTGGGAAGGGAAAAGTCGCCGAACCTGGTTTTGTGGGAGTAGCACCGGGAAGGGGAGTAATCATAAAGCCACCGGTTTCAGTTTGCCACCAAGTATCTACAATCGGACAGCGTTCTCCACCAATAATGCGGTGATACCACATCCACGCTTCCGGGTTAATCGGTTCACCCACAGTTCCCAGTATCCGCAGGGAAGATAAATCCCTGGCGTTGGGATGTTCTTCCCCCATCTTGCTCAAAGCGCGAATTGCTGTAGGAGCAGTGTAGAAAATATTAACACCATATTTTTCTACCACATCCCACAGACAGCCAGGATTGGAAGGACGAGGCGCACCTTCATACATCAGGCTGGTGGCTCCGTTGGAAAGGGGAGCATAAACTATGTAACTATGACCTGTAATCCAACCGACATCAGCCGTACACCAGTAGACATCGGTATCTTTGAGATCAAATGTCCACTTAAGAGTCATATGAGTGTAGAGGTTGTAACCAGCAGTGGTATGGACAACTCCTTTAGGTTTACCTGTAGTACCGCTAGTGTAGAGGATGAAGAGCATATCTTCACTATCCATCGGCTCTGCTGGACAATCTCCAGATACCCCTGCTTGCAAATCATGCCACCAATGATCCCGCTCTGGTTCCATCTGAATTTCTTGTGCAGTGCGCTTGACAACCAGGACGTTTTCTACACTAGGTGCGCCATTGTTTGCTAGAGCTTTATCTACTTGTTCTTTGAGGGGAACAATCTTATCTTTGCGCCAACCACCATCGGCCGTAATGACTAACTTCGCTTCGGCATCTACCAATCGGTCTTTCAACGCTTCAGCACTAAAACCACCAAAAACCACAGTATGAGGAGCACCAATCCGAGCACAAGCTAACATTGCGATCGCAGCTTCGGGAATCATTGGCATATAAATACCAACGCGATCGCCTTTTTTTACTCCTAGCTGTTTTAATACATTAGCAAACTGGCAAACTTCTCGGTGCAGTTGAGCATAAGTAAGAGTACGGGAGTCTCCTGGTTCTCCTTCCCAAATCAGAGCTGCCTTATTTCTGCGCCAAGTAGTGAGGTGTCTGTCAAGACAGTTGTAAGAAATATTAATTTTGCCCCCAACAAACCACTGAGCAAATGGTGGTTGCCAATCCAATACCTTGTCCCACTTTTGGAACCAATGTAACTCAGTTGCTGCCAAGTCCTCCCAAAACTTCTCAGGGTCAGCTTTCGCCCGGTCATAAATTTGCTGATACTCCTGTAAGCTTTTGACATGTGCTGCTTGAGAAAACTCAGACGAGGGTGGGAATAGACGCTTTTCTTGCAGGATTGATTCTATGGTCGGTTGTGACATCAAACTTAGGTACTAATGTGTATATAGCAATCCTAAATGAGTACGACTTACGCACTCAACTCTCATGCTGAGGTGATAATGAAGTGATGCGCTTATTTTTGATCGGACTAAAAAGTCTAACCCTGATAGGTGCTATCGTCACTTTTTTGGGCACATTTTTAATAATTCCTGCTACGATCAATTATTGGATCAACCCTCCTAGCGAGCTAGTTTCTCTGACCCCAATCATTCTGCGCATTTATTTGTTTGGATTAACTGCCTTCGCTAGCGTTGAAGCAGGCTTATTTGGTTGGTTAGCCTCCCTTGAAGTTCCGCTGCGTCGAGCCAGAATAACTTTTTCACTCATTTGTGTTGCGATCGCACTTTGTTCTTTAATCCTAACGGCTTACCTTTGATACTTAATCGGAACTATTGAGGAGCTAGATGGGAGCAGGTCAGTTTTGTACGAACAAAAGTACTATAACAATCCCATGCCTCAAAACTTGTCAAAACCTCACAACACCTTCTCCAAATATAGAGAAATCATAATGGGACAGTTTGGCATCGGAGATCGTACCCAATCTCTTGTTATTTGAGTAAAGTGAAGATGCAACCAACTGCACTACAAACAGAATTTGCAAGGAGTTTTATGACACAACCAAGCTTCGGCGTAATTGGTTTGGCTGTTATGGGCGAAAATTTAGCACTCAATGTGGAAAGTCGCGGTTTTCCCGTAGCAGTTTACAATCGTACTGCAGCAAAAACCGAAGAATTTATGAGCAAGCGTGCTCAGGGTAAGCAGGTGACAGCTGCCTATTCCTTGGAAGAATTTGTCAAAACCTTGGCACGTCCTCGCAAAATCCTGGTAATGGTGAAAGCAGGTAAACCAGTTGATACAGTAATCGAGCAACTCAAACCCTTGTTAGAGCCAGACGATATGATCATCGATGGTGGCAACTCTCTCTACAACGATACAGAACGGCGCACCAAAGATTTAGAAGCTACTGGACTGGGATTTGTCGGCATGGGAGTCAGTGGTGGAGAAGAAGGAGCTCTCAATGGTCCTAGTCTCATGCCGGGAGGCACTGACAGTGCTTATAAGGAATTAGAGCCAATTTTGGTCAAGATTGCCGCTCAGGTGGATGATGGTCCTTGTGTTACCTATATTGGACCTGGTGGTGCTGGCCACTATGTCAAGATGGTACACAACGGCATTGAATATGGCGATATGCAGCTAATTGCTGAAGCCTATGACATACTAAAGAATGCTTTGGGACTTAACCACAAACAGCTTCATGAAGTGTTTGCTGAATGGAACACTACTGATGAGCTAAATTCCTTTCTGATTGAAATAACTGCTGATATCTTCAAGTATGTTGATCAAGATACCAATTTGCCTCTAGTAGACTTGATTCTCGATTCTGCGGGACAGAAGGGCACCGGACGTTGGACAGTGGTTAGTTCCCTGGAGCTGGGGGTTCCTATTCCTACCATGTATGCAGCGGTGAATGCCCGTGTTATCTCGTCTTATAAAGACGAGCGGATAGCAGCAGCTAAAGAGCTAACTGGTCCTGCGGGTAAATATAATGGAGATGCTAAAGCATTTATCAACAAAGTGCGGGACGCTCTCTATTGCTCCAAAATGTGTTCCTATGCTCAGGGAATGGCACTGTTGAGTAAGGCATCAGAAGAATTTAACTACAACCTGAACTTGGCAGAAACCGCTCGCATCTGGAAAGGTGGCTGCATTATTCGGGCTGGTTTCTTGGATAAGATTAAAAATGCCTTCAATGAAAATCCCAAGCTGCCTAACCTGTTGTTAGCTCCTGAGTTCAAGCAGACTATTTTGGATCGGCAGGATGCTTGGCGAGAGGTACTAGCAACATCCAATCAATTGGGAATTCCTGTTCCTGCTTTTAGTGCCTCTTTGGATTACTTCGACAGCTATCGACGGGAACGCCTACCCCAAAATCTCACTCAAGCGCAGCGTGACTACTTTGGTGCTCATACCTACGAACGGGTAGATAAACCCAAGGGTGAGTTTTTCCATACGGAGTGGACGGCAAACAGTTAACCTGATCCCAAGACTCAAGGGTACTGTTGGTAAATCAATTGGGGGGTATGATACCAAATCCGGGTTGACGACCCCCATTTTGAGCAAACCCCGAAAAGGGTGAACCAAATTGACAGTGGCTTTCAAGAAATAAGGCAGAAGGCAGACGGCAGAAGGCAGACGGCAGAAGGGAAGAGGATTTGACAAAAGCTTCTTCACTCATTACTCATTACTCAAAAAAGCTCTCCCACACCTTTTTTCGTTCACCCCCCCTGAAAATCCTGTAGAGACGTTACATGAAACGTTTCTACAGGTTCGGACATAACGAAGGTATTTTATTATTGACGCTAATTCCTAATTTTGGCAGCAATCAATAATTGGAGCTTGAGCAATCCCTCCTAATCCAACTGAGTTTAAAAGTTTTACCCACTCATGGGGATGAGAATCTCGCTGGTGAACATGGATATTCAAAGTCTCATTCCAAATACCAGCATCCGCATAAAGTTTTGCTTGCTTCAGTGGTTGTTTGGTTGCCTGGAGTTTAGCCTTCATATCTGAACTTAGGGAAATGCGTTCCAGCCATCCCTCAATCACTTCATCTTTGTCTGAGTTTCCAGGCTCACACATTATATAGAGATCCCAGTGATAATCAGTATTTGTTTTCAGCTCTACAGTTATTGGGAGACTTAGTTTAACTAGGGCAGACTCGTTTGGTAGTTTAAAAGTTGTTTGGTAAACAACTTTTTCTGCCTGCTTATCAATTACTCGAAACTCGGCTTCTTTATCTTTAGTCTCAGGAACATATACATAGACTGTGGGATTAGGAGCAACCGTTGTTCCCACATTATTTTCTGGCATCAAGGCTGTCATCGACGTACTATCTACAGACTCGCTAGGACACCCCCCCCGTGAGCCTGCCCCCCTAGTTCTTTCAGGAGCTCCTCGATCCCGAGTTTCTGGAAATTCGACACTAACTAGCAACGGGGGGAAAGACTGGGCTTTCAGCTGAGATGACCAACTAGAAAATAGGAAAATAGCTGGAGATAAACTAACACTCAATATTTTTATTAGATTAAGAGACTTTTGTCTAAACATGGCAGATTATTCCTCCTGTAAGATTTCAATTCTGAGTTTCTGATCAGGGGTAGAACTACTTTGAGTGTGTCTTTATATGAGTTCTTAGTTGTTTTTTATTGTCAGAAATATTCAAGATATATTTTTGACATTACTCACAAGAATACTATAAAAAACTTGACGAATTAATCAAGTATTTGTACATAAAACTGCTATTGCATTTTCTTAACAATCATAGTATCGATACTGCTGTTGCTAATTACTTGATCAAAATTACCAAGGCGACTCGACTCATGGGCTGTGAATCAACCATTTCAGGACTTTCTCCAGCGATCGCCCAAACGATTGTACAATTGGGGATTGATG
>JAAHGL010000090.1 GCA_010692635.1 Symploca sp. SIO2C1
TCATTAATGGTTAAGCTTCCGGCATTACCAATTCCCTGATGTCTAACCCGAATTTGACCTCTATCTTGTATCGTCAACTTGTCTGTATTAATCGTCACCTTTCCTGTCCTTCCTGTGAGTTCTGGAGGTACGAAGAAAGCCTGTTGTATGTCTGTGTTTAAGACTACAGCACTCCCATCTACTCCAGCAGGAAACTGATCAGGAGTAGTGCCACTAATGAAAATTTCAGCAGCGTTGATGGTAAGGTTACCGGCATTGCCACTAACGAATGTAGCTGAATTGATTATTCCTCCGTCGAGCAATCTGAGTTGGGGAGTATTAATGATGGTATCGCCAGCATTTCCCGTACCCGAAGTTCCTGTTCCTAATCGACTCGAAAAAAGAAGCAAGGGACTGCTACCAATTATTTCAATTGATTGAGATGCCTTGACAGTAACATTACCACCATTGCCTGTTGCAGAGTTGGGTAGAGGTTGTCCAATGCTAGTAATCGATTGAAAAACCGATGATGCTACAACTCCTCCATCTCTAATGCTTAAGGTGTCAGTTGTTAGCATGAGATTACCTGCATTTCCCGAACCACTAGTAACACTGAGAATTCCAGGAATATTTTCAGGAGCTAGAAGATTGACTCCTACCACTTCCACCTGTTGAGCATTAACTGTTACATCCCCTGCATTGCCTTCTCCTGCACCGTTCACCGGAGTGCCAATCAATTGGTTTAAACTGGATGAAATTACTTTTGCTCCCTCAAACAGCCTTAAGTAGCGGGTAGATAAGCTAACTGTACCACCATCACCTTTGGCTAAGGTTTGAGCGAGAATGCCGCTAGAAAACTGAGGTGCTAAGGGATTGAGTCCAGTTGCTTCCAACGAATTAGCAGCCTTGACTTGGATATCTCCTCCTCTTCCAGTTCCTTGAACTAAGGAGAAGATTCTTGCTCCATCAATTAGATTGATACTAGAGGTGGATACATCTATCTCTCCCCCTCTTCCTGCACCCAGAGTATAGCTAGCAATCCCACTAGGTAAAAGAGGACTAAACGGATAAGCGCCAGTAGCACTAATAGAGTCAGTAGCATTCACTCTAACTTTGCCACCATTACCGGTTGCTTGTCGCCCTACCACAGTAGAAATCTGTCCCCCATTCTCTAAAGTAATTGCTGCTGCATTGACAGTAATATCTCCTCCTGCTGCCACTCCAGAGGTTTCACTGGAAATGCGACTATTGAGGGTGAAAGGATTTTGATTTGATTGAGGGAGAGTAACGCCAGTAATGGTAATGGCTCTAGCAGCATTGACAGTAACATCTGGTGCAGCTTGGTTACTGCTAGTGCTCGAAATAATTTGCGATCGCTCTAAGCTGATATTCTCTGCTTTTAGCTGGATACTACCATTTCCTATTACCCCAACATTAGTCACCATACTATCAGTTAGAGAAATATTCCCATTACTATCGAGGATTAGATTTCCTCCCTGTGCAGTTACTGAGCCTGTTATCGTTACTTCATCCCCTTGCAGAGTTAAATTTTGCCCTGGAGCAACAGCTAAATTACCTTCATTGGTTAGCAGTGCAGTATGATTGCGCGAAGCATTAGTAAATAATACTCCTGGTTGAATCGTCAATAAACTACTATTGGCTGTATCTGTAGCGCTATAAAAAGCATTATCTCCTAACTTGATGCCATCAGCAGTGCTAGCAGTAAACGAACCGCCGATATTTAACTGAGCATTCAGCTCAAAGATAATGCCATTAGGATTGATTAAAAATAAGTTAGCCGTACCGTTAGTTTGGATTAAGCCATCAATGGTAGAAATGTTCCCTCCGGTGACTCGCGTGAGGATATTCTGTATATTCAGATCATTATTAAAATAAGCAGTTTGTCCAGTAAGTATCGAAAACTGCTCAAAACTGTGAAATAAATTAGTGCCTGCTACTGTACCACCAGTCAGGGTTAGAATATTGCCATTGGGGGTAACAACAGAATTATTAGGTAAGGTATCATCCGGCATAATTTGAGCTTGCACCGGTAGCGCTAACGCGATCGCAAAATAGGCACGGAGCGTGATCGTGCTAAGATATGTTAACCGAAGGTTCATTAAGTGCTCTTGAGCAAAAAGGCAGAAGGCAGAAGGGAAAAGAATGAAAGCATATCCTGCTTGAAGTTGATAGCCTGCTGTGCTTCACCCAACCTAAGCTTACTACAGTATGACCAATCGTAATTTACTCAACCAAAGGCAAAATGATTTGAAACTCTGTGCCAGTATCTCGATGAGAACACAAGAGTAACTGTCCTCTATGTTTTTTCGTAACAATTTGATTACTAATTGCTAAACCCAAGCCAGTTCCCTTACCAACCGGTTTGGTAGTAAAAAACATTTCAAAGATTCTTTCTTGAATTTCTGAGGGGATTCCCGGACCATTATCGGCAATTCGGATAGATACTAATTCAGTATTCGCTCCTTCTAAAAATTCTGTAATGATTTTAATCTGAGGCTGCCATGTCGTTGAAGAATCTCCTTGCTCAGCCATTTTTTCTATTAGAGCTTCAATGGCATTACTAATGATATTTATGAATACCTGAGCTAGTTGACCTGAGTAGCAATTTATTGGTGGCAAATCTCCATAAGCTTTAACTACTTTAATACCATACTTAAGACGATTATTCAAAATAATTAAAGTGCTTTCGATGCATTCATTAATGTCAGAAAGCTTGCGTTTGGCTTCATCTAAGTGAGAGAATTTTTGTAAACTACCTACAGTTTTA
This sequence comes from Symploca sp. SIO2C1, assembly GCA_010692635.1. Classification (GTDB taxonomy): domain Bacteria; phylum Cyanobacteriota; class Cyanobacteriia; order Cyanobacteriales; family Coleofasciculaceae; genus Caldora. The sequence continues at coordinate 2,768 of JAAHGL010000090.1, forward strand.
GTTAATCTATCAGAAGCTGTGCCAATACTTTTGATTATTTTTGGGAAATCCTCTAGAATAAAATCAAAATCACCTTCTTCTTTAAGTTTTTTAATCTTGTCAGATTCCTCAGGTATCTCTGATTCATAAGCAGCTAAAATTTTTATCAAATTTTGATAGTAGCTTTCTATAAAATCAAAATTACAGCTGATACAAGCAGCAGGATTTTTGATTTCATGAGCAACACTAGCAACCATTTTTCCCAAACTTGCCATCTTTTCTGTTTGCATCATCTGAGTTTCGGTTTGCTCATGTAGTAGCTGAGTTGTCAGTTGATGAATTTGTGACTGAGCTATTAGTAACTGATGCACATCTAGCAAGCGGTAAACTCCAGTCTCTATCTCCACCACAATCGGTTCATAAAGTATCTCAGCCCGACGTTGCAGAGAACGGCGAGCTGCCTCTACAATCTGCATCTTACCCCTAAGTATCAAAACCTCTGTACCCGCAAAACGATACAAAGAAGCTAAAGGACGCTTGAGAAACAGTTCTAATCCATAAGGGCTACTCATTTGTTCTAAGAATCTACGCCGAGAAATCATCCCAGCAAACTGCCCCTGCTTCATTAAAATGACTCCCGGTAGGAGTCGATTTACTTGAAATTGATGCGCAACGTCTTTTCCTGGTTGAAAAGATTCAACTTGAAAATCGTATAGTGATAGGTCTTGAAGCGTTGATTCTAGACCAAGATTATGAGCTCTAGATTGAGCAACTATTGATATTTTTGTATTAGAGTCATGCAAGGCAAACATCAGGAACTCACATTACTAATTGGCATTTGCAGCGAAACCAATATATAGTTTAACACTCAATTATTAAGATGTTTTTTGGTGAACACAAAATTATTGACATTAAACTCTTTTGAAAATCAATAAATGATTAACTTCAGTTTAAGTTATAGTAATTTCATTGAGAAATCCCCTAAGGCGTTGGTTGAGCAGAATCTGAGTTATCTGGAGGCAATGTTGGCTTTGATGTATCGGGATTACCAACTGGTGTTGACGAACGACTAGGCAAAGACAGTTCAACATTGGAACCCCGGTCATAAATCTCAATATCCCATTGTCCTGAGCGATTGGATTCAAAGGCAATAAAGCGACCATTGCCGCTAATGGTTGGGTTACGAATTTCCCCCAATATATTTTCGGTTATCGCTTCTGATTGTAAAGTCTGGCGGTCATAAACAAAGACATCTGGCTTGCCCAACTGTTCAGATATATAGACAATGTAGCGACCATCAGCACTGATATCTGGTTGTTCTTGAATTGTCTGAAGTTGGTTAAGCCCAGGCAAATTGATTAGACGCCGTTGCTGAACATCATAGAGAAAAATACCCCGCCCTTGCTGACGATCAGAAGTAAAGACTAAGTAGCGACCATCATAAGAATAGCGGGGTTGTTGCTCAGCAGCGGAACTGTTAAGAGTCGCACCCAAGCTTTGGGGTGGTGGAGTCAAATAACCGCTTTCGCGGCAACCCACTAGTGCAAGAAGGCAGAAGGCAAAACCCACCCCTAACCCCTCCTTGGAGGGGAACAGGAGGCAGAAGGGAAGAAAGCTTGTATGGTAAGCTTTTTGACCTTTTTTCACGCTTTGATTATTTCCGCCGCGCTCCACTAGTTCTGCACTCAAAACAACTGCCAAAACTTTCAGTAACGGATAATAACCGTTAGGAAAGTACTTCATCATTCGACTTGTTCTGGTAAAGCACAGCAGTTGACATCATTTAAGCAAACTTTGCCCCAATGAAGAGCCCAACGTACCAGTGCAACCCGATTATCTGTGGACGTTTTCGTCAAGATATTGCTGATGTGATTATCAACAGTGCGCTTACTGATTTCAAGCTGCTGGGCAATCTCCTGATTGGTTAAACCAGTGGCTACCAGTTCGATAATTTGTAGTTCGCGGTCTGAGAGAGACGCGGGTGTAAAAAATTTGCTAACAGCCATAGGTATTTTACCCTTGGTATATGTACTTACCATATACTCTAATTTTAGCTTTTGAGGGGTCTGGGGAGGGGTGAGCGAAATTAGGGAAGGAATTTCTAGCGAAGTATCCTCTCAAATCATTAGTTCTCCTTTGTTTCCCTATCTCCCCATTTCCCCATCTCCCTATCTTCCCACCTTTTTTTTCGCTTACCCTCTGAGGAGTGTGGGGAGTGTGGGAAGTGTTGGAGGATGTCACAAGATTGTTAACAAGGTCAGCTTCAAAAAAAACTAGAGCACGGTAACTCTGTACAATTAATGGCGGCAAGGGCTTCAAATTAATGTGGGTGATCGCTGTTAGGGTGTAATGATTGTTCGCCTTCTGCTGATATTTGATATTTGTTAACGAGGTGCGAAGCCTCTGGTAGTCTGAAAAAGTAGAGATGTATAGCCGTGACTAATGCTCGTGTTATCTGCCTTGGTGAAATTTTATTTGACTGTTTAGCTGATCAGTTAGGACGATCACTTGAACAGGTGGAATCGTGGACGCCTTACCCAGGGGGCGCTCCTGCTAATGTTGCTTGTGCCTTAGTGAAGCTAGGAACTCCTGCTGCTTTTGTCGGTTGTCTAGGTCAGGATGAACCAGGAGAGAGCCTAGTAAAATTATTACAGGATCTTGGGGTGGACAGCACTGGCGTTCAGCGCCATCCTACAGCACCGACACGACAAGTTTACGTGGTGCGTTCTGAAACAGGCGATCGCGAATTTGCTGGTTTTGGTGAACTGGATACCACCAAATTTGCCGATGCCTTTCTCCAAGCAGCAAAGTTACCTTCATCTTTATTTGAAAGTGCTGAATTTTTAGTTTTTGGAACCCTTGAGTTGCCTTATCCTGAAACTCGTGAGGCAATCGAAAAAGCACTGCAATTAGCTAATCAATACGATGTCAAAATTTTCTTGGATGTTAACTGGCGTCCGGTGTTTTGGCCTAACCCGAGTACTGCTTTACCCCAAATTCACGAACTGTTGAAGCAAATCGATTTCCTCAAACTTGCTAAAGAAGAAGCACAGCTGCTATTTGATACTACTGATGCTGGTGCTATTTCTCATCGTCTTAACTCAGTAGAAGGGGTTTTAGTGACAGATGGGGACCAAGAGATTAGTTACTGCCTGAATGATTATGAAGGTAAATTACCAGCTTTTTCCATGAATGTCCAAGATACTACCGGTGCTGGTGACAGTTTTGTTGCTGGTTTCGTCCACCAGCTTTGTCAGCAGGGGATGAAATGCCTTGCCAGTGCTGAATCTGCCAGAAATATGGTTAGATATGCCAGTGTGGTAGGAGCCTTGACAACTTTGAAGCCAGGAGCGATCGCTGCTCAACCTACAGCTCAAGAAGTAGAAGCATTTCTCCAGCAAAGTTAATGAAGCAGCACTGCTCACAAAAAGCGACGGGGAAGCCAACTCCTTAAAGGGGTTGGAGGAAATGTTCTCCCGCCACGAAAGTCATTTGTCAAGTGTCATTGGTCATTAGTACAAAGGACAAGAAACAAATGACTAATGACGCTTGCATCCCACGACTAAAGTAAGTGGGATGAGCTTAATCTTTTTTATTTAGAAATCCTTGATAAAAGTGTTATTTTCTACGTTGACGTTGCAAGTGATATGCAGTACGAAATCTGTTAATCAACCATAAGCCTAGTAAATAGCTCAAAACACTAGAGACTAACCCGACGGTAAAGCAACCGACAAACAAAATTAAGATAATTTCTGCGCCTGATCCCTTAACTTCTTGCCAAGAATCAAAATTAAGATTAATCAAATCATGTTTGTTAAGCAACCATTGACCAAGATGAAAGTTGAAGGTATATATTGGCACATAAGTCAAAGGATTACTAATCCAAGTACCGGTAATTGCCAGAATTTTGTTCCCCCGTAAGGGCACTGCTAGTAAAACACCAAGAATCGTCTGGAGACCAAATAAGGGAAACATCCCAGCAAATACACCAGAGGCGAAACCCCGGGCGATGGCTCCTGAGGAGCCCTGCATACGTACTAGACGCCAGTAGAAGTATTTTAAGCGCCGTCTGAAACCTTTGTGAGAGCCTCTCAACTTGGAACGACGACGGGAATTGTGTTCTGGCACTGACGGTAAGCGCTGCGTGTTGCTTTCCAATAAACTTCTAGACATATTGATTAACAAGTTAGCAACTTTCGACCGTGATTTGGTGTTGTCTCCCTATTAAAAAGCAATAGGTTAGAGACTTTCTAATGTATCTGGGATGTTTATACTTAGATACTTTACTGCCATCACTGGCGATCGCAAAATACTTTAGCCCGAAACTAATACCAACTATCTTACCTTCTCTAGTTGAAAAGGTTCTCAAGCTCCGTACCTCCTTTTGCACCCCCAATTGCATGGGAGAAACAATATCTCCTTCCTTCTACCTCCTGCCTCGGAGCCTTTTTTCTCAAGAGGAATGAGTTTAACCAAACAGCTTAATATTTCTTAGCTTAATTATTGATAAAACTTATAAAGGTGGGAACCTTCCCAGCATTATGGAGTCTAGATTACCTACCGTGTCTATACTCTGGAGGGTGTAGTTTCTATGTTGATTTCCCATCGTTGGCAATCGAAAACAGCCTTAGTTATGGCACTAGGAATGAGCTCAATAACTGCTATGCCAATAATTATGACTACTCCGGCAACAGCAAGTTCAAAGCCTTATGTAGTGGCACAACTGTTTCCCTCACAACCGTCACAAGTCTCACAAGAATTCACAGGTGTGACTATCCCAGCGGGAAACTTTATTCCCACCAACTCTGATGATGCCGATAAAATTGTCATTACGCCGGATGAAACTTTAGCTGTGACGCTGGTAGTAGCCAGTGATATTAGGTCTTCTGCTGGAACACTATTGATTCCCGCTGGGAGTGAGATTGAGGGGGAATTAAGACCAACTGGTGATGGTACTCGATTTTTTGCCCGAGAGCTAATGATCAAAAACAGTAATCAGCGAGTACCAATTAATGCCACTTCTCGGGAGATTACTGAGACAGAAACCATTGATGAAGGTACTGATACGAGTTCTATTTTCACAGGCGCTCTTATCGGCGCAGCTGCTGGTGTGGTTCTTGGGGAAATTTTTGGTAGTATTGACCTTATAGACGTGTTGGGTGGTGCTGGGGCTGGTGCTCTGGCCGGATTGCTTCTAGGAGGCCGTAAGCAAGCCGAGGTATTTATGATTAACCCTGATACAGATTTAGATTTGACATTGCAGTCGGATCTAGTACTTTGAGCTAATGGCTAATTGCTAATCTCTTAAGAAACACTCTGGCTAATGGCTAATGGCTAATGGCTAATGGCTTTCAAGAAACAAGGCAGAAGGCAGAGGGCTCCAAGGCAGAAGGAAAGAGGATTTGGCTTGTTTCTTCCCTTCGTAGGGGGTGGCAATCGCCGCCCGTGGGGCGGCTTTTAAGAAACAAGGCAGAAGGCAGAAGGCAGAGGGCAGAAGGCTCTAAGGCTCCAAGGGAAGCTGACTTGTTTCTTATCTTCTTTTTCGACGTCGAATTTTACCCTGTTCCCTATTCCCTATTCCCTGCGTCGTCAGACGCTCATTACTTCAAAACCCGAATCAATCGATTTGATGAGGCAAGCCCTAAGGTAAGTATGACTACCAGTGTAGTTGACTCAAAATATACCGCAAGCGGTCATAATCATCCTTGAGTAGAACACTTAGGGTTCGTCCTGCCTGTACTAACCAATCACGATCAGCCTTTCGTAGTTGATAAACTCCTCTGATAGCTGCAGCTGTTAGCGCTTCTACCGGTGCTCCGTTTACTTGCAAGAGGGTGCGCAAAAAATCTAGTTGCTCACTGAAGTGAATAATTTCTGCTGGTTCACACCGGTAGACTGCTTGATGAATTTGTGGTGGACGTGGAGGAAGATATTGATAAACTGAACCACCAAGATGCTTAGAACCATTTACTCCTGCTTGCGGAGTTACAAACCCGACAATGGCAGCACGAAACTCAGTTTTAAGCATGGCAAAAATTTGAGGCTGCTGTTCCCGTAAGTCTGCCAATGACAATCCCAAAGCTCTAGCTCGATGTACGGAGTCAATGGGACTGGTTGTGGCATAGTAAACCACTGCAAAAACTTGATTGCCCGACTCTTCATCCATAGACTTAATCCAGCTGCCAAAAGGAGGCATAACTGGAAAGCTCAAGTCTTCTGGCTCTAAGCACTGAGCCAGAAATTCTGTTGTTGACGTCTCGATCACCTCAGCAATATGATCGTCAGGGCGATCGCTAACCGCAAACTGTGGTAAAGGAAGGCGCATAGTTTAGTTATTGGTCATTTGTTGTTTGTCATTGGTCATTGGTCGTTTGTTGTTTGATAACTATCAACCTTTCTTCCCTACTGTGGGATCGACAGCTTCTAGTTCACGAAGCTGGAAAGTTACGATTTTGTCCCAGTTGCCTCCTTCAAACAGCACACCTACTTGACCATTGTTTACTCGTTGGACTAGTCCTTCAAACTGGTAGTAGGTGTCTTCAGGATTGATCACGCGAACAATAGAACCTGGTAGAATCATGATTTTTTCTCGGCAATTAAGTTTCCTTCTAATAGCTTACTAGGGAGCCAGTCAAGAAACCGGGTTTCTTTTGGAGAAATACTGATATTTCCTTGTCCTTGTCAGGAGAAATCCTGTTTATGAGTTAGAGTCTTCAACCAATAATTAACTAAAACTTTAATCTATGCCGATGATTAGCGACCGATTCCACTAATCCAATAGCAAGAAAGTTGGTCAGTATTGCCGAACGTCCGTAGCTCATCCAAGGTAGAGGAATACCAGTAACTGGAGCTAGGCCAACTGTCATACTGATGTTGATAATCACTTGAAACACAATCATTGAGAGCACACCAATTGCTACTAGAGAGCCAAAGTTATCTTTAGCATTTTGAGCAATAATTACTAACCGTAGGCAAACTAACCAGAAGGCGAAGAGTACAATCAAGGAGCCAACGAAACCAAACTCTTCCCCAATTGCTGAGAAAATAAAGTCAGTATGTTGCTCTGGAACGAAATTTAGTTGGGTCATAGGACCTTGGTTGAGACCTCTGCCGAAAAGTTCACCACCTCCAATGGCAATGCGAGATTGGATCAGGTGATATCCTGCTCCTAAGGGGTCTTCATCTGGGTTGAGGAAGGAAGTTAGCCTACTTTTTTGATAGTCTTTGAGTATTCCCCAAAAGATATTTCCCAATTGACCTGAAATCAGGTTCACAGCTAAAACGCCCAAAGTGACAAGCCCTTTCAATGGTATGTTCTCCCAAGGCAAAGGTATGGTACGCCAAGCAAGAAAGCCAATCAAACCTGCCCAAAAAAACCATCCGGGTAAAAATAAGTTGAACAGGATTGCTGACATCAGTGGAGAAGCTAAAAGGACTAACCATCCAGGATGAGCATTACCCCAATAAAGCATCCCTAAGGTAATTGCTCCAAATACCAAAGATGTTCCCAAATCCGGCTGCAAAAACACCAATGCCCAAGGAAGCATTGTCACACTTAAAGCTCTTACCACAGCCGAAATGGTAGAAGCCGGTCTTGCGTGTAAAATCGCGGCAAGGGTGATGATTAAGCCTAACTTAGCAAACTCTGAAGGTTGAAGGTTAAAACCACCAATAGTAATCCAACGCTGGGCTCCCTTCGCAGCCGCACCAATGAGCATAACTGCGATTAAGGACAAATTAGTTATGGTGTAAATAATCCAGTGCCATTGAAGTAGCGCTTCATAACGCGATCGCGCTATGAATAGAGCTAATACTAAACCAATACCGCCAACTGCCCAGTGGGATAACCAGTCTGTTAGACCTTGATTGAGTTCAGTACTGCGAATCATTACTCCCCCAAGGAAGGTAAGACCAATACTTAAGCCAAACAGTAGCCAGTCTACTTCCTTCCAAGGTGCTAGAGGTGATTTCCAATGAATAAACGTTAGTGACTTTTGCAACATATCAAGCGATTAAGTTCCTTGGCAGCACTCATAAACAATTAGCTGAGTCAAGTAGGAGTTTCAGGAATTTTAGCAAAGGTTATGAATGAGTAAGGATGTTCATTAAAGATATCAGTCAAGCTTAATTTACCAAACTTTACACCGAAAGCGGCTATCCCTCCCATTTCTTCAAGAGATGGGAGGGATAGCCGCCCGCCGCTTAGTTGGCAAGTTATTTGTTATTTGATTTCTTGACAAACAACTAACAACAAATAACATGAAATAACCCGTGCTTTAGCCGGGGGATGAGTTAAATTGAGGTTTAATTGCGTCTACCTACCAAGAGCTATGGCAGTACTCCAACCATAGTCTACTGGGCTTAGTTGAAGGAATGGGCTTCCCGCTGCTTTTTGTTAATTTAATCACCCGCCTGTGTTATGCAGGCGGGTGATTTGATAAATATATAGCTATCAGTATAAAAATTGGAGCTGTGTTTAGAGGTTTCAGCTCATTTGCCTTTGATTTAATTATCGCCTGTTTCTAAAGGATTAAACCCACTTGTGTGTGAAGAGTTGATGAAGTTAAGTGTAAAGAGTTGATAAAGCTGTTATGGATTGAAGAAGCGTGAGCGCCGCCCGTCGGGCGGCGATTACCACCCGCGACGAACTAAAGAAACAAGCCAAATTCTCTTCCCTTGGAGCCTTCTGCCTTGTTTCTTCAGGGATTAGCTATTAGCCATTAGCCATTAGCCATTAGCCATTAGCCATTAGCTATTAGCCATTAGCCATTAGCCATTAGCCATTAGCTATTAGCCATTAGCTTTGAGCGTGTTTCTTCAGAGAGCATCAATTAGTACTACCAAGGGCAGCAACTGAAACTTTGGCAGCAATTTGCTTAGCGATCGCTGTGAGTGCCTTAGCAGACTCTGATTCAGGCTTAGCGACGACAATTGGGAGTCCTTGATCTCCTCCCTGCCGTAAGGAAATTTCTAGAGGGATACAACCTAGCAAAGGAATATCCAGTTCCTTTGATGTCTTTTCACCACCTCCAGAACCAAACAAGTCGTACTGTCGGTCTGGCAGGTCTGGTGGGATAAAATAGCTCATATTTTCCACAATCCCCAATACAGGTACTCCCATCTGCTGGAACATCTTTAAGCCTCGGCGGGAGTCCAACAATGCTACATTTTGCGGTGTTGTGACAATCACAGCTCCTGCCATTGGCACTGCCTGGGTTAAAGTCAGTTGGGCATCCCCAGTTCCTGGTGGCATATCCACAATCAGATAATCTAATTCACCCCACTCTACCTGGTAAAGAAATTGGCGAATCACCCCATTCAACATTGGTCCTCGCCAAATTACTGGTTGATCCGGGTCAATCAGAAAGCCCATAGAGACTAGCTTAACACCGTGGTTAAAAGCAGGTTCGAGTACATCTCCTTGTTTTCCTTTTTGTACCATTACCTTGGCATTTTCTAATCCCAGCATTGATGGAGCATTAGGGCCATAAATATCAGCGTCAATTAGACCGACTTTGGCTCCTGTATGAGCCAGTGCTACAGCTACATTGACTGCCACAGTACTCTTACCCACACCACCTTTACCACTAGAAATTGCTAGAATATTTTTGACTCCACCAATTCCAGTGCGATCTGGTAGTGATTTTTGCTGCGGCGTCTCTGCGGTGACATCCACTACTACCTCTTCAACACCAGGTAGCTGCTTAACTGCCTTTTGGCAATCCTCAACAATAAATTCCCGCAAAGGGCAAGCAGGGGTAGTTAAGACTAAGGTAAAGCTAACAACACCGTTGTCAATTTTGACATTCCGGATCATATTCAATTCCACCAAACTTTTCTGGAGTTCGGGGTCTTGTACCGGTCGTAATACTTCTAAAACTGAACTAGCATCAAGCATAAGACATTCAGATTCCTAGCCAAGGCTGATTAAGATTGGGACGAACTTGTTAGGGTTTCTTCATAGATCTTAAAGGTTAAAGGGATAGAACTGCTTCTTCTTCCTTAATCGATTCCCGATTCCCAATTCCCAATTCCCAATTCCCAATTCCCAATTCCCGATTCCCGATTCCCAATTCCCAATTCCCGATTCCCAATCAAAGTGCTGCTACCTGATGTTCTGCTGCCTGTGCTAACTCCGATGCTACACGGGCAGCATAGGGCCGAATAAACCACCAGAGCAAGGGTGATAACCAACCCCTTAGGGTTACTGAACAGGACACATAAGTACCGCAGAGGGTAGATTCAACTTGGTAAGTTACCCGATTTTCCACCCCAGGAATTGCCAACATCCGCACACTAAGTAACTCACCTGGTAGAACACGCTCAACAAAAACTCGCACTGGAATCGGTATTAAACGAGTGACCACTTGGTAAATTAAACCTGGTTTAGCAATTAAGCCTCTGGGAGCATTAGTACTTGAGAGTAGAGGATGCCACGACACATCAGCTAAGTTGATCAATTTTTGCCAGAGAACTTCTACCGGGGCATTACTCATGACACGATAGGTCTTGAAGAGGGAAAATTTGCACAAAATTCCCTCTTGACCGGCGGTTAACTTGAAGGAAAAATTAAGAATCACTATACCCCTCCCACAGCAACGCTCAGGTAAATTTTTACCCTAAGAGACAAATAAGGTTGCCGGTAAAATCCCTCTAACTAGGATATAACTGCAACTCCCATTAGAACAATTCATCTTAAGGAACCAATTCGAGATACTCTAGGAAAGTACAGGAACAGTTTGCCCATTAGTGGTCGTCTTAATTTTGGTAGTCGAGTGCTGCCTAATAGCCGATAGCAGATGGTGCAATTAGGTTGCTGTCAAAAATAGCCTCACCCTTTTTTTAAGTAGATTTATTGCCTTAGCCTTTGCCAAAAGTTCATGGACTGCCATAATCTTTTGGGTTAACTACATTGAATTAGAAAATATGACAGCTTTTAAGACACCAGCAAAGACTACTATCGATTCTTTACCTACCCCTGAATCTAGGGAGCAAGTTAAAACAACTACTACCAATCCTTTACCTGCTCCTGACTCTAGGGAGCGAGTCAAGGAGTTTATGCAACAGCTGCAAGATAAAATTTGTGATGCTCTAGTACAGCTTGATGGTAATGGAACTTTTCAGGAAGATAAGTGGGACCGGGAAGAAGGTGGTGGGGGTCGTTCCCGCGTGATGTCTGAAGGTACAGTGTTTGAGCAGGGCGGAGTCAATTTTTCAGAAGTTTGGGGCAAGCACCTACCTCCCTCGATTTTAAAGCAGCGTCCGGAGGCAGCTGGACATGGTTTTTTTGCGACCGGCACTTCAATGGTGTTACATCCTCGTAGTCCCTACATCCCAACGGTTCACCTCAACTATCGCTACTTTGAAGCAGGTCCAGTATGGTGGTTTGGTGGGGGTGCGGATTTAACCCCTTACTATCCATTTGCCGAAGATGCAAAAAATTTCCATTCCCAGTTCAAACAAGCTTGTGATGCTCACCATCCTGAGTATTATCCTGTGTTTAAGCACTGGTGTGATGAATATTTTTATTTGAAACACCGTCAAGAAATGCGGGGTGTGGGTGGATTATTTTTTGACTATCAAGATGGCACAGGAAAATTGTATCGGGGTCCACACCAAGATAGCCCAGCAGCACTTTATAGTGAAAAAGTAGGGTCTTTAGAACCTCGCAGTTGGGAAGAGCTATTTGCCTTCATCCAAGATTGCGGTGCAGCTTTCATTCCAGCTTATGTACCAATTGTTGAACGACGCCGAGGGATCGAGTATGGAGAACACGAGCGCAATTTCCAACTTTATCGCCGGGGTCGTTACGTAGAATTTAATTTGGTTTATGATCGAGGTACAATATTCGGCTTGCAAACCAATGGACGTACTGAATCAATTCTGATGTCTCTACCTCCCTTAGTTCGTTGGGAATATGGCTACGAACCTCAACCTAATACACCCGAAGCTAAATTATATGAAACATTCCTCAAACCCCAAGACTGGGCTAACTGGAATCCTGCAACCTCAGAAAATATGTGAGTTAGACTAACTTGAGGTGAGTAGTGAACGGAGCGCCTCCAGGGTGATCATTGTTTAAAATTTGATTGACGCACCACCACGCAACCACCATGTCGCTACTCGGGAGCTTATAGAAAAGCTGCCACTGCAAGGAGATACTGATGATTCGGATCGATCAGAAAACACATAAAACCCCAGATGAGACAGAAGTAATTGTTTTGGCTCCAGTCGGACGCCTTGACATCACAACTGCTTGGCAATTTCGCCTGAAATTGCAAGAGTGCATTTCTAAACTCAGTCGTCATGTGGTCATTAATTTAAGTGAAGTTAACTTCATTGATAGTTCTGGACTAACATCCCTAGTGGCAGGAATGCGGGATGCTGACAAAATCAAGGGCAGCTTCCGCATTTGTAATGTCCATCCAGAAGCCAAACTAGTGTTTGAAGTTACGATGATGGACTCAGTATTTGAAATTTTTGATACTGAGGAAGATGCTTTGGAAGGGGTTCCCCGTAGTATCGCATCGTAATTTGGTAATCTGAGTAGTTATTTGTTGTTTTTTATTCGTCAGTAGAAACAACAAATGTCACATTGCTAGCTCCGAGGCAAAATCTTGGTGCTTGGTGAAGCAAAATGGACCAAGTAGAGCTCCCCAAATTGCTTTTCCAGTTACAGGGTTGATACCTTGATCGTAACTACGAAATTCTTCTTTGGTTGCTTCAAATCCTAGGGAAACTTGATAGGTTTTACCTTGATAACTAAAACAACAAGGTGTACTAGTTGCTGATGTAGTTGAGAACTCATAGGCATTTGATGCAAATTGGTGCTGTTTGACCCTGAGGGTACAACCGGGCAAAAACTCAATCTGTTCTAGGGTTAGCTGCCTCAATAAAGCTGGATCTTGGCCAGCATTTTTGAAGGCTCCTGGATCTTTGAGCTTGTAGTACTGTACCTGTAAAGAGTTGGGTGTGGTTTCGTCCGGATAAAGTCTTAACAAGCGTTGACGGTAAGGTTGCTTTAGGTTGAGGATACTAGTGCAGCGCGGCAAAAGTAACTGACCAGTTTGAGATCGTTATAATCCTTACTCTATAAGCATTCTAAATTCTAAATTCTAAATTCTAAATTCCGCGCAGCGGCACTAGCTTGTTCTGCAAAGAGGGTAAAGCTATCTTCGGTAAACAAAGAAACAGGTCGATGCCAGAGGCGAAGGTGAACATACCAAGCTGGTTCTGCGATCGCTTGTTGTCTATTCTCAAATTCACCTGCCAAGTAGCTTGCTAGGACTCTCAGCTCTGTTGATTTGGTCATTGGAGAGTTGGAACTTAGGAGTTTAGAGGGTTGATTTTCTGTACTCGATTAGCGATTAGCCATCATCCCTTTAGTAGTTTAGCGCTCCTTAATTCTAAAATGTTTGCCTTGGCAAACTTGTCTTTAAGCGAGACAATAGTTTTACGTCCTCCTTAATGTCTGCTTTGTGAATAAAGTGCGCACAGTCTCGGATACCAAACGAGATTTTTACAATCGTCACACCCGTCCAGTCAATTCAATCTACCGACGGTTTGTGGAAGAGTTAATGGTAGAAATGCATTTGCTGTCGGTCAACGTTGATTTTCGCTATGATCCCATCTATGCTTTGGGGGTAGCAACATCTTTCAGCCGCTTCATGCAGGGCTACCGACCGTCGCAAGACCAAGAATCGATTTTTGATGCTCTCTGTAAGTCAATAGGACAAGAAGCACAACAGTATCAAAAGGATGCTGAATTGCTTAAAGGACTCTCAGGACGTATATCTGCCGATGAATTAGTATCCTGGTTTAGTTCCCCAAACCCTTTGGATGCTACTGGAGATTTTCATACGACTGTCGCTGCGATCGCGGATAATCCTAAGTTTAAATACAGCCGCCTGTTCGCTATTGGTTTATATACGCTGCTAGAACAGGCAGACTCAGAGCTAGTAAAGGACGAGAAGCGTTTGAATGAGGCACTCAAACAAATTGCTCAACCTCTCAATCTTCCTGAAGAGAAGTTGCAAAAAGATTTGGAATTGTACCGCTCTAACCTAGAAAAAATGGCTCAGGCACAGAGTGTAATTGAGGATCTCATCAAAGCCGAGCGTAAAAGGCGGGAACAGCGTGCTCAGGCACAAAATCAGGCAGCAACAGAATCTATCGAGGACTCTGAGACTCCTAAAGATGAGACTTCCTCATCTGAAGCCTCATAAGGTGATTGGGAATTGAGAATTGGGAATTGAGAATTGAGAAGTGAGAATTGAGAATTGAATTCAATCTTCCTCATCTCGAGTTCCCAATTCCTATCAGGGCTTGAAATTTTCGGTTCTAACCCTTACTGAAGAAGGATTGCCTCAAAAGTTCAAAATCTCTTGAATATTGTCCAGAATTTCATCAAGTTCAAGGTTGAAATGAGTTTTGAGGAACTCCATTAATCCAGCCCCTCGCTTGAGAATTGTGGGTAAGGCATCCAGAGCATTCTCAGCCATTTCTTGTAAGTTAGAGTTGTTACGATCTACTCCTAACTTACCGATAGTATCTAAATGTTTTAGTGCCTTCTTTTGCTCCTTCTGACTCAAGCCAGAATCTTGAGATGCGATCGCAGTTTGTAGCTGTTTGAGTAAATCTGCTAAGGTTGGTGCTTCCGGTGACTCTGACTCACTGAGCTGATTAATCGTATTGGTAACCGTGCCACTGATATCACCACCAGCCACACCAGTCAGATTCTCACCAGCTACAGCCGTGCTTTCACCACCAGCCACACCGCTGATTTTGCTGCCAGTTACACCACTGATATTGATCTCGCTACTTTTGTCTGGCATTGTATCTCCTTGATGCTTATAATTCTCTGCATAAATTCCAGGACGGCTGATTGCCATACTCACCATTCCTTCTAGCCTGCCAATCTGATGATCCTTGTCTGCTATTAACCTAGAAATTGCTTCTGGTGGTAAAGTACCGAGGTAGTCGTAAGTCTCAAAGTATTCTGCACTCAGTTGGGAATGGTTTGCTTTAGGAGAAGTTTCAGCTCTGAGCAATAACTTATCCTTACCCTTGCCTCGTTTCTCCATAGAGACAAGCTCCAACTCAGCCTCTGGATTTTCTTCCACTAGCTTTTGCCAAGCGT
Organism: Symploca sp. SIO2C1; assembly: GCA_010692635.1. Classification (GTDB taxonomy): domain Bacteria; phylum Cyanobacteriota; class Cyanobacteriia; order Cyanobacteriales; family Coleofasciculaceae; genus Caldora. The sequence goes on from JAAHGL010000090.1 coordinate 17,886, forward strand.
AAGCAATCAAGCGAGGGTCTTTGACTTGGTTGTGGTACAAGTCGAGAGTTAGTACCATTGGGGTAATGAAGTCAACAAACTCACCCTCAGCAAAGTTCTTATTCCAATTATCTGGCTTACGATGAGGGTTAGGATCTTCATTGGTAGGTAAGCGCATAAAGACATAATCACACTTAACCCCATTCAGCTTGGTAGTAGTTGTAATACCCCAGTGTTTAATATAGGCTCCAGTAAGAGTTGCTCCAGTTAGATCCGCACAGTGTAGCTGTACTTGCTTAAGCTTTGCTCTGGACAGATTGGCATCCCGGAGATTGGTTTCGTTAAGGTTAGCCACAGTTAATGTGGCATCCGTTAAGTTAGCCCCCTGCAAAGTTCCATCCTTGAGAACTGAACCCGTAAAGTCAGCACCAACCAGATTAGATACCTGTAAATTAATACCTCTCAAGTTGGGGAGGTGATCATATTCCTTGTTCTGCCCATCACCTGTAATTACCAATTCCTGCACTTTGGTATTCTGAAGATAACTCGTTCCAGGTCTAGCGTAGTGAAGTTTTTTAACATTACGCCAGCAGGTACGGGTAAGGATAGCTTTTCTGAAATCTGTACTCTTGAGCCTAGCTGCTGTAAAGTCAGCATCAGTTAAGTCAGCACCTCTAAAACTGGTTCCTCCTGTAGCTGCAAAAGCGATCGCTACAGCACCAATCCAAGCATTGCTCTTATCCCCACAGAGAACACGGTAACCAAGGTACACGCTGAGCAACGTGACAGCAACGGCGACAGCAAAAACGAAAGCTCCAGGTTCAGCGAAAGTGATAACTCCGGCTAAGGTAACAGTCTCACTGAAAACTCCAGCTCCAATGAAAATAAGAACTAAAGCTGCACTAAAAGCTCCGACTACAGCGACAGCTCCGGCAATAGTGAAGGCTCCAACTACAGAGGTAACTCCAGCTGCAGCTGTAGCTCCAACTCCACTCAAAATGGACACTAAAGCTGCAGCTCCAGTTCCAGCGAAAGTGACAGTGACAGCTCCAGCAAGAGTAACAACTCCAGTCACCATAACGACAACCACTCCAGCTCCCAAACCTGCAGTTAGACCTGCAACTAGGTTTTTGCGGATAGTGACAATAAAGAAGATCGCAAGTTCAATTATGCTGAATAGACCAGTAATTCTTTTGATGTGACTAGCATCGAATATCAATTCGACTAAAAGACCAATCCATAATGAAAAAATTCCTGACATTGCTGATAGCAACCACAAGACCACTACCAGGAAAATAGCCCAGCGTTTCTGCAATCCCGCCTTCGCTCCACAGAACTTTGCACCTCTGAGATAGGCATTAGTAAAATTAGTTCCTCGGATATCCGCCTCACTAAAATCTGCATCAGCGAGGTTCATACCCTGAAGTGACTCACCCCTGAGACATTCACCACTGAAGTCTTTTCTACCGTTGTTATATCTCTTGAGAACCTCACTAGCTTTCATTAGGGGTATTGTCTGGAACACGACGCACCCCTTTAACTACGACTGAAGAGTTACACATTCCGGAAGAATAGGAGTGTTGGTGAAAATTGATGAGGGGTTTTCACCTTAAGTTGACACCAATGAATATCGCTCATTATCAGGGATGAAGCAACACTTGTCGCTTGCTTGTCACCCCTTGAGCCAAAGTATACTATTCAGTATCAATCCCTGCTTCCCGCAGTAATTCTTCTAAGCATTTAGCTCGTTCTTCAGCAATAGCTGCCCGATTTTCAGCATCTGAGGCTCGTTGCTTAGCTATTTCTGATATTTGGCGCTCCCGTTCGAGTCGTTCTGAGATAATTTCTTTATCCTGACGTTCCTGTTGAAGTTGCTCTTCTGGAGTTAAATATCTTTTTCCTTGTTGATCATACCAATATAACCATTCTCTCGTAATTCCTTGATATGTTCCTTGTTCTCTACCAAGACCTAAATTAATTTCTGACAACCATACTGATTCACCTGTTAATAATTGATATTCTCCATCCTTCAGTTGATATATTTCCAAACGAGGTTTTCTTTTTCTTAAGGGATTATAGATGACATAATATAATATTCCCAGTTCTGCATAATCTTGTTTCTTTTGTGTATATTCTCCTCGTCTGGTTTGAGAAATCACTTCTAACACCATAATTGGTACTTGCTTTTCTTCCCATAAAACATAAGATAAACGTAAATCTGAATCGATAATTCTGGGCACACCAATACTTAGAAAACCATCGGGTACAATTGCTGGTTTATCTGGAACACAATAAATTCCCATATCTACCCCAAAAAACCAATCCATTCTTTCTGACCAAATCAAGGCAAGAATTGCTTTGAGTAATCCGGGAATTAAATCTTGTAATTCTTTATCCACAGGTGTATCATCTGAATCAGGTAAATCTTCAGCAGAGGGTAAACATTGTCGAGGGTTATATTCTAGTAACATAGTTTCTAAAACCATTACTGGGCTTTGATGACACAGAATTTAGTGACTTCTTTTCAGAGGGGAGCTTACACAGAGCCGCTTTTTCATGGTATTACCTGCCATCGGTTTTGCGCTCACCTGAGCTGAAATTGAGACTCCATAATGTCCGACAAGGAAGAAGAAACTCTAGACATTTCGGTTACCAGTTCCGTTTCCGTTATTCGTTAGATCTATATAAGCCCTGAGCATCAATAGTCAATCTAAGATCTAAAATCACCCAATCTTCAATCCTTTCTGCCCTCAAACATTAAAACTCCTAAGATGCCAACTTCAGAACACAGAACTTTTCAACTTAACTTTGAAAAACCACTGGTTGAATTAGAGAAAAGAATTGAGCAAATTCGTGAACTTGCCGCAGAAAATAAGGTTGATGTTTCTGACCAAATTCGCCAACTCGAAGCCAGAGCTACGCAACTACGCCAGGAGATTTTCAGTAGTTTATCACCAGGACAGCGCCTACAGTTAGCACGTCACCCCAGACGTCCGAGTACGCTAGACTACATTCAGGCAATTAGCGATCAGTGGATTGAACTGCATGGCGATCGCGGTGGTTCTGATGACCCAGCTTTAGTTGGTGGCATTGGCAGTTTGAATGGACGTTCAGTAGTCATCCTGGGTCATCAAAAAGGTCGAGATACCAAGGATAATGTAGCTCGAAATTTTGGCATGGCATCTCCAGGGGGCTACCGTAAAGCAATGCGGCTGATGGAGCATGCTAATCGCTTTAGTATGCCGATTTTGACCTTTATTGATACGCCAGGAGCTTGGCCCGGTGTTGAAGGAGAAAAGTTGGGTCAAGGAGAAGCGATCGCTTACAATCTTCGAGAGATGTTCCGTCTGGATGTCCCAATTATTTGTACGGTTATCGGTGAAGGTGGTTCCGGTGGAGCTCTGGGAATCGGCGTTGGTGATCGACTATTGATGTTTGAGCATTCTGTTTACACCGTAGCCAGTCCTGAAGCTTGTGCTGCCATCCTTTGGAAAGATGCGACAAAATCCCAACAAGCTGCTTCTGCTCTAAGAATTACTGCTTGGGATCTCAAAGAATTGGGGATTATTGACCACATTTTGCCAGAACCATTAGGCGGTGCCCATGCTAACCCGTTGGCAACTGCTTCTATCCTTAAGAATGTACTGATAGAAAATCTCGAAGAGCTTTCTGAACTAACAACTCAACAGCGCCAGGACTTGCGCTATCATAAGTTTCGTAACATTGGTGTTTTTACAGAGCTTTCTGCTAATCACTGTTGAAAAGCATTTACCCTTTCCCCTTTAACCGAGCGCTATTGTGCTGTTTGGTTCCTTCTTTAGGTTTTTCTTCCTTACTCCCTGCTCTCAATTCCCAATTCCCAATTCCCAATTCCCAATTCCCAGGTGATATAATTATTATCGTAACAATTGTTTACATTTCTCTCATTTAAGGTAGTCAAGCAATATTACTACCTAATTTTGGCTGACTGTAAAGCCAGAATTACTTTTGATGATTGACTACGCTAGAGAAATGTTCTCATAATCAATCTCCCTTTCCAACTCCGTTGATGAACACTCTAGGCTCTTTTATTGGGTAACAGTGCAGCAATTGCATATAATCCGACAGGAGCATCTAGATAGACAATTGTTGCTTGTTAGTTGTTAATTATTGGTTATTTTTAGTTTGTGACAACAATAACTAATAATTAATGACTAATAAAAATTTAATTAATGTTTCAGAACTTTCATCAAGCTAATTATGACTATTGCGTCTTCCAATGGTTCCAATCGTGCTGAGTCTATGTCCAAACTAAACCCTACCAGTCATTTACAAACACGACCCGATCGCAACACCCAGAATGGTCAGCAGCCAAAGCTGCAACAACCCACGGAAGACATGAATCAGGAAATGATGGAAGCCGTGCGGACAATGCTGTTGGGGGTTGGTGAGGATCCACAACGGGAGGGACTTTTGAAAACTCCTAAGCGGGTAGCCGAGGCAATGCAATTTATGACTAGTGGCTACAATCAGTCCCTAGAAGAATTAGTTAACGGAGCCATTTTTGATGAGGGTCATAATGAAATGGTTCTAGTTCGGGATATCAACTTCTTTAGCCTGTGTGAACATCACATGTTACCCTTTATGGGCAAAGCCCACGTAGCGTATATTCCCAATGAAAAAGTTGTGGGACTCAGTAAGCTAGCTCGTGTGGTGGAAATGTACGCACGGCGGCTGCAAGTGCAGGAACGCCTGACTCGCCAGATTGCCGAAGCAATTCAAACTATCTTGGAACCTCAAGGTGTGGCTGTAGTTATGGAAGCTACCCATATGTGTATGGTAATGCGGGGTGTCCAAAAACCTGGTTCCTGGACAGTCACCAGTGCAATGTTAGGTCTTTTTGATGATGAACAAAAAACTCGTGAAGAATTCCTTAATTTGATTCGTCATCAACCTAGTTTCTTTTAAGAAACACTCTGGCTAATGGCTAATGGCTAATGGCTAATGGCTTTCAAGAAACAAGGCAGAAGGCAGAGGGCTCCAAGGCAGAAGGAAAGAGGATTTGGCTTGTTTCTTCCCTTCGTAGGGGGTGGCAATCGCCGCCCGTGGGGCGGCTTTTAAGAAACAAGGCAGGAGGCAGAAGGCAGGAGGCAGAAGGCTCCAAGGGAAGAGAGTTTAGCTTGTTTGTTCCCTTAATCGGGGGTGGGTGAACGAAATATGAAGTGGGATTTATAGCCAAGTATCCTCTCAAATCATTAGTTCTCCTTTGTTTCCCTATCTCCCCATCTCCCTATCTCCCCACCCTTTTTTTCGCTCACCCATCGGGGTTGGTGTGCCGCCCGTCGGGGACTTTTAACTGAGATTTTTCCACAGCTTTTAAGCTGTGGAATTTCTTGTCTTGGATGGAGAAATTGTAGTAGCAGTGGAAAATAATGATGGATGTTTGGCAAGCTGATTTTTATCGCCGTCCATTGAGGGATGTTAAGGAGCAAATACTGTGGGAGTTGTTTATTTGTGATCCCAAAGGCAGTTTTACTTACTCTGCTTTTTGTCCTCAGCAGTCAATTAATACAGATTGGTTGGTGAATCAGTTGCAGCAAGCAACAGCAGTATCTGGGTTGCCAGAGGTAATTCAAGTATTTCGCCCCCAGTCCCTAAATTTACTTTCTACTGCCGGGGAAAAATTGGGTATCTCAGTGATCGGAACAAGAGATACCATCACCCTTAAGCAAAAGTTACAAGAAAGGGCAGCTCAATACCCCCAGCAAGATAATTACACTGGTGAGGCTTATAACCCCCTTGCTCTTGACAAACCACCACCAGTACCGCTACCTGACAATCTCTGGGGCGATCGCTGGCGTTTTGCGACTCTCCCAGCAGGTAAGATTGTGGAAGCTTTTTGCGATCGCCCCATGCCGATTTTGCAAATGCCAGAATCTCTCTACCCGCTAAATTTGGGGTTAGCCTCCACTCTACCAGTACCGGGAGTAGTAATCGATGGGGGACGCCAGTCAATGTCTCTAGCACGTTGGCTTCAGAATGCTGAACCTGTTGCTCTAAACTATATTCCTGGTGCGCCAGATGGGCTAATCTTAGAAGCTGGGTTGGTTGAGCGGTGGGTGGTTGCTACCTTTGAGGATCAAGAAGTAGTAGTAGCAGCCAAGAAGTATCAACAGCGTCAGCAGCAAAGTCAAGGTTTACATTTTTTATTGGTGCAGCCAGATGATTCGGGAATGACTTACACTGGTTTCTGGTTGTTGCAGAGGATTGGAGAGTAGAGCATCGATTCTCAATCCGTTAACTCCTATTAGGGAACAAGGAAAATTTTAGCTGGTCAGTTATTTCTATATTCAGTAGGGTTAAAAACCACTTTAGGATTAGGTACAAACACAACTAAATCAAGTACATGCATCGATTGTTCAAAATTCTGAACTTGTTCCAATCTAAAACTGGTTGGCAATTTCTCATAACCCGATTCTTCAGGACTTTGGATTCTATCCTGAGAATCCACAAAGGTAGTAGTTTAAAGCGTTCCTTAATCTGGGTTTGCCTTCTATTATTCGGACTGAGCGCAACCCAGGTTTATGCCTACAAAACCTCAGCCAAGATGGCAACAAGTACAAATGTGCTACAAAATCAAGTCAGCCATAAGCACGAATTTCGAGGAGTGTGGGTTGCCTCGGTGGCTAATATTGACTGGCCATCCCAACGCAATCTATCTGTTGCTCAGCAGAAAGCTGAACTGATTGGTATCCTCAATCGGATGCAAGAGTTGAACCTGAACGCACTAATTTTACAGGTAAGACCTGCTGGAGATGCTCTCTACCAATCTCACCTAGAACCATGGAGTTACTGGTTGACTGGAGGCCAAGGACAACCTCCAGAACCCTATTATGATCCCTTAGCATTTGCGATCGCAGAAAGTCACAAACGCAATATTGAACTCCATGCTTGGTTTAACCCCTACCGCGCCAAAAATGGTAGTAGCTACTCCTTAGCAGGAAGTAACATGGCGCAGAGATTTCCCCAGTATGCCTATCAGTATGGCAAATTAATCTGGATGGATCCTGGTGCCCAAGAGGTACAAAACCAAACCTATAACGTTGTCATGGATGTAGTACGTCGTTATGACGTGGACGGCATTCACTTTGATGACTATTTCTATCCCTATCCTAAAGCAGGAATTAGCTTCCCAGATGATCAAACCTACCAGGCTTATCTCAGTACGGGAGGCTCGTTGTCAAAGGATGACTGGCGGCGCAATAACGTGAACCAACTCGTCCAACGCCTCTCCGTGGCAATCCACGCTGAGAAACCCCATGTTAAATTTGGTATTAGTCCCTTTGGGATATATCGTCCTGATGAGCCTCCAGGGATTAAAGCTGGACTAGATCAGTATGGTCAAATTTATGCTGATCCTAAATTATGGATGGAACAAGGTTGGGTAGATTATTTGGCTCCTCAACTCTATTGGCGTATTGATCCACCTGATCAAAGTTACCCGGCACTCTTGGATTGGTGGGTTTCACACAATCCCCTTAACCGCCATATTTACGCTGGAAACTACCTGAGCCGACTTGCCGTGGACGATTGGCCCGTTTCCGAGATTGAAAGGCAGGTGGCTATATCTCGTCAGGAAGCGGATCGACTTTCTTTGGGGAATATCTTTTTCAGTATGAAGATGTTCCTACAGAACAAAAAAGGGGTCAATGATGTCTTCAAAGCTTCAATTTATCCCACACCTGCCCTCACGCCGAAGATGGATTGGCTCGATGAGCAACCGCCGAATGCTCCATTACAGTTAAAGTCTAATTCGGGTTTACTCAGTTGGGACAAGGACAATTCCGGTGAGGTGCGTTCTTGGACACTCTATGAGAAAAAAGGAGAGAGTTGGCATCTACGGGAAGTTTTGAATGCCAAGGCAACAGGAGTTCAAGTACCGCCGGGAACCTATGCTTTGTCTGCGGTGGACTCCCTATCCAATGAAAGTCCAGCTGCACTGATTGAAGTTCACTAGAATACTAATTGGGCGTATGCAATGGCCGTATGCAATACGCCCCTACGATACCTTAATTTGGGAGCTTGATTCGTTCTGAGGGATAATATCGGTCAACAGTTATCTATGCGATCGCACAATCAATAATTTCCAATTATACCAAATCCGGTTATTGTGGGGTACTTATCAAAATCACCAAATCTTTTCCAGACGTGAAACAGCTAAAATGAGGGATTAGAGTAGTGTGAGCATCTTGCTCGCGTTTAACTGATTGCTCGCACTACTTAGGGCTTGCTGAATAAGTAGTCAGGAGTCAGGAGTCAGGAGTCAGGAGAATAGGAGTTTAGGAGTTTAGAATAGTCTTTAAAGGGGATTATGGGTTAAGAAGATGCAAGGAAATTGCATTGATGAGCTCAATTTTCTTGCACTTT
>JAAHGL010000091.1 GCA_010692635.1 Symploca sp. SIO2C1
TCGTGGGTGAGCACTTCCATTCCCCAAGGTTACTCAGGGATTTCCCATCAAAGTGCAAGGAAAATAAGCTTCTATAGACCATTTCCTTGCACAAGGCTTGGTCAAAAAATCATTGAAAGCCAAGTATGGCATAGCTTCCACACTTATACAGCAAACCCTAGGTAGGATTTGCTGTATAAGTCGATTGATTCGGGTTTTGAAGTAATGAGTAATGAGTAATGAGTAATAAGTAATGAGTGAATTACCCCTCGATTAGCTCGCAGATTTTTTCAATTGTGCAAGCATTTTTTGCGTTAGGAGTGCCGTGGAAATTGTATCGATGGGCTCAAGAAACCTTGCACTTTCATGGGAAATCCCTGGGTGACCTTGGGGAATACAAGTGCTCAAAATGAGGTTCAACAATTGATAATGAACAATGGATAATGGATAATTACCTCTCCTTGAAAGAAGAGGATTGACAATCAGGAAAATATTTTTTTCATATTCTTAATAAATGAAGAGGTCTTAGACCAAATTAACCAATTATCAATTATCAATTATCAATTATCAATTATCCATTGATAAATGCTTAATTCCTTCTTACTTGTTACTTTTTACTTGTTACTTATTCAGCAAGTCCTAGGTAGGTTGGGGGTCGTGATAGGGTAACCTAACACAGTATATTGGGCATGTTGGGTTTCACTTCGTTCTACCCAACCTACTAGTTTTAGTTGTGTTAGTGGGCTTATTAATCCAAAGGATTTAACTTTCGTACAAAGATAAGCTTATATGTATCTCTACCTGGCTGTTGGCAGGATTGACTTCATCGAATAATACGAAAATACTATCATTACCATAGCGTAACCGAATCTGATTTACTTTTAGCGGATAGAAATAGGTCTCATTTGCTGAAAAATAACACTTGCATGCTGCATAGGTGAAGTATGCATTTGTCGATTTAGTTACATTATAAGAGTGCTTCTTAATTTCTAGCCATGAAAGACCTGCTTCAATTTCCACTCCATTATTTGAGTAGGGTGTGCCAGGAATTATCTTTGCTTCAATTACAGAAGATTGAGATACGTCTACCATGTGGAACTCCTTTTGGTTACTCATTTGTTGAACAAACTGATGGAGAAACAGCTAAGCTGCCGACAAAAGTTAGTTCAATTACTCTGCATAAATCGATAGTATGGGACTTTGGACAAAATTTGATATTAGTAACAAAACCTTACAAACCGATACAGCACTTACCGCTGCAATGAAGTACACCTGAATAAGTTGTCAAGATGTGATGGATTTTTTTCCTCGTCGATTTTACTGTACCTCGTAACAGCGCCAAGCGCTGTATATCGCTCTTTTGTCTGCCTAGAACACCGATTCAGTAAACCCTAACTACTCCAATTTTGCTAACGCTCTTAGTTGAGGTAGCATCAAATTCAATTTTGACTTCGCGATCGCAAACTATAGAGGAGTAGGAAAGGGAGAGGTGAACGAAATATGAAGTGGGATTTATAGCAAAGTATCCTCCCAAATCATTAGTTCTCCTTTGTTTCCTTATCTCCCCATCTCCCTATTTCTCCAACCTTTTTTTCGCTCATCCGAAAGGGAGTGAGATCAATTCTTCCCTCAATCAATCAGAGGACGGCACATGTCTAGCCTTTTGCTGATTGCCTCGATTAAAAAATGCCGCCGATTAATCTTCCGTGGATAGTATCCCTGGCTATCTTCGTGAGACCACTCATATATGCATTCATCATTTGCACCATGATAGTTTGGTCCCAAATCCCCTATTCGTTTCCATCCAATACGTAATGTGAGTTCAGTCTGCTCAGAAACATCACGGCAATTTATCTGGGTCCATCCCCCCTTCCAGCGTTCAACATTGTCCCAAATTTGCTTCTGTACACTAAAGCCGTAGAGATTGTTGCTGTATCGCATCCAGAGCTGGTCAATAGTATGTAGGTCTTGGCAAGGAAATTTTTCAATATCTTTTTTACTCAGACAGTCCTCTTCTTTGAGACCTGCTATCTTAAGCATGATAGCTTCCGTTTCTGCATCAGCTTTTAGCCACTGCTGATTTTCGAGTAAATACGCTAGCTGATTACAAGATACTTTGTATTCCTTTAACGCCTGTTTAACCTTTGGCTCACTCCTTGCTTTAAGTAATAAATCAGCTATCTCCCTCACTTGCCAAGATTGGTCTGTTAGAGCTTGAATCACTGGCTCTATAGCCTCTTGACTTGACTTGATAGCCTCTTTGAGAGCAAGGTAATGATGGAACAACTCAACGGGAGTGACTAAGGGCTGACTGGGAGTTTCCATCCTCCAAAACTTGATAGTGCGATCTCTCGCACCACTAATGAGAATTTGACCATCGGAGCTGAAGGCAAGGGAATTCACTCTATCTGAATGTTCGGCGGGGAGGATCGCTCTCACCTCTTTGGTGGGCACATCCCAAAAGGTGATATTTTTATGACCACCTATGGCAAGAGTCTGACTATTGGGGCTGAAAGCGAGGGTAGTAACTGGGTCTCTAGAATCCTCGTTGATTGTGGTTTTCAGTCCCCCGCTGTTTAAGTCCCAAATTTTGATGCTCTCACCACGATGCCCAGTAGCGATATAGGCTCCACTAGCAAGGGTTTGACCATCCGGACTGAAAGCGAAGGCTTCAATTGAACTTTGGTAGGGTATACCTGTAAATAAAAAGACGCGATGACCCCTTAGACTGGTTTTGAGTTTGTCATTTCTCAAGTCCCATAGCCTAATAGTGTCCTCAATTTTAGTGTTATCACTATCAATACTATAACCAACAGCAATAGTCTGACTATCCGGGCTGAAAGCGAAAGCAGAAATCCAACCCAAATTATTTGTGATGGTGGCTTTCAGTTCACCGCTGCTCAAGTCCCGCACGTTAATCTTGAATTCCTTACGAATGGCAAGAGTCTGACCATCCGGACTGAAAACTAAGCCACACACAGGGTCTTTCTCTTTGATGGTAGTTTTCAGTTCACCGCTGCTTAAGTCCCAAATTTTGATGCTTTTTTCTTTACCACTAATACATATATTACTTGCACTAGCAATGGTCTGACTATCCGGGCTGAAAGCGAGAAGATGCCCTTTCAAGGAAAGAATATTTCTCAGTTCTTCGCTGTTTAAGCCCAAAATTTTGATAGTGTTGTCTTGATAAGAATCGCTGGTGAGGGTCTGACTATCAAAGTTGAAAGCGAGGGATGTAACCGTTCCTGGATACTCAGTAAGGGTGCAAAAGCACTTTAGTAGCAAATAGGGATTATATATCTCAAACAACTGCTTTAGTAAAGGTTCGGCAGTTTGTTGAAGTAGGGAATAGTTAATCCCCCTCACCATTAATGATTGATCATTTAAACCTTGCAGTAGCTCTTCCATCAGTAATTTTTCCTACTTTCGAGCTCTAAGGTTTAATTATAGCTAGCTCCATGCCTGCCGTCAGCGATTTCACTCCACCAAATTGTAAACTTTTCACCTTATTGAATAGTATTTTTTTGTACTCGTATAAATCTTTGCTTAACAAAAAATTGCAACAGAAGTAAAACAAGTATTAGAGCTTCCCTTCATCTCACCGAATCCAGTTTATAGGCTCTTCCCTAAAATCCTCAGAGAATCTCCAGTAACACGACAGATCCGCCAATCTGGAAGAATCGAAGCACCAAGACGGCGATAAAATGCGATCGCAGGTTCATTCCAATCCAAAACACTCCATTCCAATCGTCCACAGTCGCGCTCAACAGCTAACTCAGCAACAGCAGTAATAAGCACCTTACCGATTCCCTGTCCCCGAAATTCTGGCAGCACAAACAAATCTTCTAGATAAATCCCAGGTTTAGTTAAAAAGGTGGAATAGTTATAGAAAAACAAAGCAAATCCTACTACCTGACCCTGAGATTCGGCGATTATTGCTTCAGCATAAGGGCGAGTTCCAAACAAATGTTCTTTAAGGGTTTGTGCATTGCCGGTAACAGCATGAGAGAGTTTTTCATATTCAGCTAAAGCTTTAATGAGTTCAAATATCACCGGCACATCATTCGCGACAGCTGGACGGATCATAAATTCTGAGGATGTTTCTGACATTAGCTCCCTTCTAGTTAAATTATGAAAACAGTTTAAAATCGTTACTATTCTTGGTAATATTCACCAATAATTTCAATCAAACCAACAATATTGTCATTGAGTTCCTCCAACTCTTCAGCAGGAATCCACCACTCAGTATAGTAAGAGCTACCTACCTGTTGAATCTCGTATTGGTCCATGAAAGACTTTTTGACTTTGAAGCGTGTCACGTAGCCGACTCCCTTGTCTGTGACATTCCACTTGGTAGTAATTTCCGTGGCATAGCGCTCATTAGTGACTGGGTAGAAAATTGGCTGCTCAGGTAAGCGAGGTGGCCAACGCTTGAATCCGCTCTGTTTCACTAGCTGAAGCTCTTTCAATCCAGTCGGTCGGTATAAAGTTACAGTTTCCTCTATCATCTCATTGTATAGTGACACGCCTAAAACTGTAGGTTGGGTTGAACGATAGTTAAACCCAACAAAGGATTACTGGTGTTGGGTTTCGTTCCTGATACTGTTGGCGAAACATTCCTTAATACGCGGAAAGCCCTGATATTTTGCGATCGCATCTCAAAAAAAAGTAAAGTTCTGTAAAAGAGTTACGGCAGAATCAAGCTTTTGGATATGAAGAAATAATTCGCCAACAGCATCCGTTCCTCAACCCAACCTACAACTGACGATGTTTCTGACATTAGCTTTAATAAGTAATAAATAATAAGTAATAAGTAAGGAGTTAATGATTGAGGCATTGTGAATAATTTTAGCATAATATATGTTATTTTTTAATTAGATAGTTTGTTTTTTTGACGATGCTCATCTTAAATTTTGTTTGATGGTGCGTTACGCTTTGCTAACACACCCTACTGCCGTAATTTAGCTAAAAATAATGTATATAGTGCATCAGCAGGATAATGATTACGAGCTTAGTTGAACAAATGGGGCAGCAGGAATTTTATCCTCATCCGGTAACCGAACCGATTGAGTTAATTCAAACCCATGGTTCATATGTGTTTCTGACTGGAGATTATGCTTATAAAGTTAAGAAATCAGTTAACTTTGGCTTTTTTGACTATTCAACTTTGTTACAGCGGCAGAATTTTTGTCGTCAAGAACTGCGTATGAACCAACCGGTTGCTCCGGACATTTATCTACAAGTTTTACCAATTACTCAAACTGGCACTAAATTTGTCCTTGATGGAACGGATGAACCGATAGAATATGTGCTAAAAATGCACCAATTCCCTCAGGAGGCGCTCCTCAGCACGATGTTCAAGCAAGGGAAACTAAGAGAAGTTCAAATGGAGGAATTGGGGCGAGTTATTGCCCAATTTCACAGTAGTGCACAGACTAATGATTACATTCGTAGCTTTGGGGAAGTTACCAAAATTCGCCAGTCAATAGAGGACAATTATCAGCAAAGCCAAAAATCTATCGGTGTTACTCAAACTCAACAACAGTATGAGGAAATTAAGCAGTTTACCGATACTTTTTTAAACCAGCGACAGGAGTTATTTGCTCAACGCCAGGAAAATAACTGGATTAGAGAATGTCATGGGGATTTGCACCTGAGAAATATTTGCCTGTGGCACAACAAGATTCAGTTATTTGACAGAATTGAATTTAACGAGTCATTTCGTTTTGTTGATGTCATGTACGATGTTGCTTTTACAGTGATGGATTTGGAGGAAGGGGAACGTAGAGATCTTGGCAATGCTTTTTTAAATACCTATATAGAGCAAACTGGTGACTGGGAAGGGTTACAAGTTTTACCTTTGTACTTAAGTCGGCAGGCTTATGTGCGAGGAAAGGTAATTTCTTTTTTATTAGATGATCCGGCTGTACCGGAGCAGGCAAAGCAGGAAGCAGCAGTAAGGGCTTCTAAGTATTACCACTTAGCATGGAAGTATACCAAAACTCATCAAGGACGCTTGATTTTAATGTCGGGTTTATCAGGTTCAGGTAAAACTACAGTAGCGCGGCAGTTGGGACGTCGCTTAGGAGCAATTCATCTCCGCACGGATGCGGTACGTAAACAGCTGGCTGGTATACCCTTAGAACAGCGGGGAGGAAAAGAACTTTATACACCAGCAATGAGCAAGAAAACTTATGCTCGCCTCTTAGAATTAGGTATTATGCTGGCAAATGGAGGATTAACTGTAATTTTGGACGGAAAGTATGACCGACAGAGCTTAAGAGGAGAAGCTATCCGACAGGCAAACTACCACCAATTACCTCTCGAAATTATCCACTCTACTGCCCCAGAATCCATTTTACGCGATCGCCTCACTTCCCGCACTGGTGATATTTCCGATGCAACAGCAGATCTACTTCAGAGCCAACAAGCAGCAGCAGAACCCTTCACTGATGCCGAAAAACCTCTAGTCACAACCTTGGACACAACCCAGGATTTAGCATCACTCAACGAATTGTAGATTTGTTATTTGTCATTTGTCATTTGTCATTGGTACAAGGTTGTCAAAATATCTTCTATAGTGGAAGTATCTTGTTCCTGACTCCCTGCTGCCTTCTGCCTTCTGCCTTGTTTCTTGAAAGGAATATTCTGATGAGTGAAAAAAAGAGTATCCAACAAAAAATAACTGACACTTCCAAGGAGTTGTCAACTGGACTAACAATTTGGTTATTGTTTCTGTTGTCCTTAGTACTTCTAGAATACTCAGTTCCCTTGAGTATCTTGCTTGGTGCTATCGGTGGATTGGCAGGTAGTACGGTGTTTAACTGGTGGAGAGGTAAAGATGAACCTCTTCAAGCAGAACCCAAAGAGGAATTTGATCCAGACGAAAGGCTTCCCCAATGGAATGGTACAGGTTCCCTCAGAGATGCTAAAAATAAGAAGCGATCGCAACGATACCTGACATCCTCTAGCAATTTTTACAAAGATAAGTGAAATCCCACCCGAACTTATACCCCATTATGTAGTTCATAGTGGTGTTCTGAGTTTTCTGGATACCAATCAATAAATTCATCGAAGGTTACTTTTTGGGAAATGCCTTGAATCATCGTAATTGCTCCTTAGCTTTTTAGCATTGTCTTGTTTTTCTCTCAACACCTATAAAAGGGCAAATGCCTCAATGGTGAAGCATTCTCTCTATCTGTTGCAAATAATGGACGAGACTCGAAGGGCGGGTTTTGAACTCAGAGGTTATCGTCTATAGGGGAAATCATGTCACTAAACCCGCCCCTACAGCGGAATGGATGAGCGAAAAAAAGAGTGGGGAGATAGGGAGATGGGGAGATAGGGAAACAAAGGAGAACTAATGATTTGAGAGGATACTTTGCTATAAATCCCACTTCATATTTCGTTCACCTGAGATCTTGCACCAAGTCGAAAATTGACCTGTGAAGGGAGGGAGCAGGGAGTAGGGAGCAGGGAGCAGTGCTAAGATTTG
The DNA here is from genome assembly GCA_010692635.1 of Symploca sp. SIO2C1. Classification (GTDB taxonomy): domain Bacteria; phylum Cyanobacteriota; class Cyanobacteriia; order Cyanobacteriales; family Coleofasciculaceae; genus Caldora. Next base: position 7,475 of record JAAHGL010000091.1, read on the forward strand.
ACTGTTTCAGTATTGAAATTGATTGCTCTGATTGACCTTATTAAGTATTTATGTACTGGTGCAAGATGTGAGTCACCCCAGCGGAATTAACTAAATTTGGGAAATGGAATTAGGGAAAATTGATGTTGTAGGCGATCAGCTTTGCTGTTGTCGTAGGCAATCGCTACAATCATTTATATATACGCGCACACCTTTCCTATTTTAAAATGATAGTACTACACAATAATGGGTATTGTAAACAACAAATGACAAACAACAAACAACAAGGGGCAAATTAATGAAAGTGGCAGTCTTCAGCGCCAAAACTTATGACCGCAAGTTTTTAGAAACTGCTAATAATGATTACGGACACGAATTGGTATTTTTTGAACCAAGTCTGAATATTGACACAACAATCTTAGCCTCATCATTCCCGGCGGTATGTGTTTTTGTCAATGACCAGCTGGATGAGAAAACATTGCAGGCTCTTCAAGAACAAGGTACTCGCTTAATTGCCTTACGCTGTGCCGGTTTTAACAATGTGGATGTGACAGCCGCAACTAAATTGGGTATGACAGTTGTCCGAGTTCCTGCTTACTCGCCCTATGCAGTTGCTGAGCATACTATCGGACTAATTCTCACCCTCAACCGCCAGTTCCATCGCGCCTATAACCGGGTGAGAGAAGGCAATTTTTCCCTTGAAGGACTGTTGGGATTTGACCTGCACGATCGCACCGTTGGCATTATCGGCACTGGTAAAATCGGTGCGATCGTGATGCAGATTCTTAAAGGATTTGGATGTCAATTACTTGTCTATGACTTGTATCCTAATCCAGATTTTGAGGCATTAGGAGCTAAGTATGTAGAGCTTCCTGAACTCTTTAGAGCATCTGATATCATTTCCCTTCATTGTCCTCTAACTACCCAAACCTATCATTTGATTGACAGCCAAGCTTTAGAGCAGATGAAACAAGGTCTCATGCTAATTAATACTAGTAGAGGAGCTTTGATTGATACGAAAGCAGTAATTGACGCTCTCAAATCCAAGAAAATTGGTTATCTTGGTCTAGATGTCTACGAACAAGAATCTGATTTATTCTTTGAGGATTTGTCTAATGAAGTCATTCAAGATGATCTATTTGAACGCCTGCTGACTTTTCCTAACGTGATCATTACTGGTCATCAAGCTTTCTTTACTGCAAATGCCCTTAATCAAATTGCCCAGACAACACTATCCAATATTACAGATTTTGAACAAGGGCATCATTGTCCCAATCAAATCACTCTAGAACAAATAATTCTAACCAAGGATGCTGCTTGAGAAGCTAATGCTATTAGCAGTAATTTGTCTTGAGCAGACTCTACCTAATTGCTATACTTGATTTCCCAGATTATTAATGTGTACCGATATATTTTGTTCTACAAACCCTATAATGTCCTAAGTCAGTTCACTGATAAAGAAAGCAGTAAGTTTAATCGCAACACCCTCAAAGATTATATTCCCATACCTTCTGTTTACCCAGTAGGACGCCTCGACAGAGACAGTGAAGGACTGCTACTGTTGACAAATAACGGACATTTACAACACCGACTTTCTGACCGGCAATTTCATCATCCCCGCACTTATTGGGTGCAAGTGGAGCGCATCCCCAATGAAGACGCCCTCAACCGGTTGCGCAACGGAGTGATGATTCAGAATTATTGCACGAGACCAGCTTTGGTGCAGCTACTATCAGCACCCCCTTATCTACCACCGCGCCAGCCGCCAATACGCTTTCGTAAGACGGTTCCAACTGCCTGGATAGAAATGACTTTGACAGAAGGGCGTAATCGCCAGGTGCGACGGATGACTGCAAGTGTGGGATTTCCTACCCTACGACTTGTACGCTCAGGGATTTCCCATCTACGTCTAGAAGGTTTAGAGCCTGGTCAATGGCGTGAGCTAACCCCAGCAGAAGTAAAACCTCTAAAACAACTATGACTAATTTCAGCCAATTTGACCAAAAATTATCGCCTTTGGAAGCAATAGGGAACAGGGAACAGGCAAGAGTTGTATTACCCTTTTCCCTTGCTCTAAAACCTATCCTTAATATGTTGACATATTTTCCTTGTTAAGCGTATAGCCCCCTTGCTGAAGGGAGCATCTCAAATTGCCAAAATATCTAGAGTTGGAGCATCTTGTTCTTCTAATACCTTCTATGCAAGTTTTCCAGCTCACACTACAAAATTCAATAATCGGACGCTCCCATACTGAACTTTGAAAGCTGCAACCTTCGATTCTGACGTGGCAGACTAGATGGCAGTTAGCTAGCATACCTAAATTTAGTCATCCTGATAATAGTTGAGAAAGCTCTATTATGTTAATTTGTCCCAAATGCCAGTTTAAAAACCAAGATGCCAATAAGTTTTGTCAAAGATGTGGAACTTCCTTGACCCAGAGATCTTGCCATGAATGTGGAATCGAAGTGCCGGTGAATGCCGAGACTTGCCATAATTGTAATGCTTTAACAGGAACAATTTTTTGGGCAATTATTTCTAAAGATCTAAATGCTTTGGCATCTCCAGAGGACTCTCAAGAACTTCTGCCTGAGGATTTAGAGATTATAGACCCTGAGCTAGAGGCATCAGAGTTGTCACAAAAACAAGTGCCTCCAGCTCCCGATAATGAAATCTTCCCAACCCTAGGCTCAGCCTCCCCAACAATCGAGCTAGATAATCCTGATGTAGATTATCCTCCAGCATCAGCATCTGAAGCAATTGTATCCTTCTCAGATGAAACAGTAACCCAACCACTATCTCCTTCAGACTACTCAAATGTACCTGATGAGCCAAGGCAAGACAACAGTCAGCACGAAGCGTTTGAGCCACAACCAGGGACTATCTATCTGGACTCTCAACAACGTTACCAACTCCTAGAATCTCAAAAATTCCAACAAACAGCAACTTCAGGAGAAAAGTCTTATATCCTAGCTGGTAGAGTTTTGGACTGCCAGCCTTTTCAGGAGTCACTGTTAGATGCACTAGTGCAGGAAGAATCAGAGTTGAGCTGGGAGAAGCTGATCCCAAAGATCGCACAACCCTATTTAATTCTTAGTGAAGATTACTCACCAACTTTGCCAAAGGTTTATGATATCTGGGAACAAGAAGGAAAAGCTGTAGTACTTCTAGAAGACCGATCCCAATGGCAGCTAATTATTGATTTGTGGGGGAATGAGGAAATTGAGATGTTGCAGATTTTGGAATGGCTCGATGGCATGGCACTACTGTGGGAGGTTTTAGAGCCTTGGCGTTGTCGTCAGAGTCTTTTGGAGATAACTAATCTAAGGGTAGATGAAGATGGGGTACTAGCTCTGCAATGTCTTTATCCAGAACCACAAGATCACCAACTGACTCTAGAGGATTTAGGGCAAATGTGGCGGCAGTTATTTAGCCAATCCCAACGAACACAATTAACGGCTTTAGATGAAGTTTTCCGGCAGTTATGTAACGATGAAATAAAGAGCGTTGAAGAATTGCGATCGCGCTTACAAGGAATAGGAGAACCTCAAGCATCCTCAGAAACAACAGATGCTCTAAACTATCCTTCAGCTGAAGAAGAAACAATAACTGAACCTATTGCCTTTGAATTACCTGAGGAGCCACCAACCGCTATCCCCCCAACATTTCTTTTGAATGACGATATTCCTAGCAATGAAGGAGAAAATGACCCAACCATAGTTTTACCAATGGAGTTGTCGAGTTTGATTGATGCTGGTTACACCGATATCGGTCATCAAAGGGATCATAATGAAGACTCCTTTGGTATCGAGACTACAGTTAAAAAGCAGGAAAATCGCCTGGGTAGAACGGTAGAGGCTCGCGGCTTATATGTTCTCTGTGATGGCATGGGAGGACATTCAGCCGGTGAAGTTGCCAGCGCCATGGCAGTGGAAACACTCAAACGCTATTTTCAGGAAAATTGGCATGACCAGTTTCCTACAGAAGAGACTATACGAGAGGCTGTGCTTCAAGCCAACGAAGCAATTTACAATGTCAACCAAAAAAATGCTAGTTCTGGCAGTGGTCGTATGGGCACTACTCTGGTAATGATTTTGGTTGAGAATACCAAGGTTGCGATCACTCATGTTGGGGATAGTCGCCTTTATCGCGTAAATCGGAAACAGGGCTTAGAACAGATTACCGTAGACCATGAGGTAGGACAGCGAGAAATCCAACGAGGAGTTGAACCGGCGATCGCTTACTCCCGTCCTGATGCCTACCAACTAACTCAAGCTTTGGGGCCACGCAATGAAGAATTTGTTAATCCGGACGTGCAATTTTTAGAAATTAATGAAGATACTTTATTTTTGCTCTGTTCTGATGGTTTGTCAGATAATGAGCTAGTAGAGAAATATTGGCAGACTAATCTTGCTCCCTTAATCAGTTCCCGTGCCAACCTAGAGCGAGGTGTTCAGGAGTTAATCGATCTGGCGAATGCTCACAATGGTCACGATAATATCACCGCTGTAGTAGTCCGACTGAAGGTACGACCTGATATGAGACATCAGAGACTATTTTAGTTGATGAGTTATTAGTCAAGCAGGTCATTAGTTATTGGTAAGGGTGGAATCGACAATTGACAGCTGACGTGCATACTATGGTGACATTGACCCTTTTAGATCCCCAAGCCTCAACTCCTTTACAAAAGTGGAATTTTCACACTTCTTCAACCATTCTAATTGGTCGCTCACCTAATAATGATGTCATTATTAATGACCCTTTAGTCTCGCGGCATCATTTGGAGTTGAGGGCAATGCCTTCTCCATCTAGTAATTCTTGGCAATTGCTTAGTCAAGGGACAAATGGTACTTTCCTTAACGGCATCTTGGTTTCCCGAGCAGTTTTACCGAACGATGCCTTGATTCAACTGGCTAGAGATGGGCCAGTGCTAAAATTCCAACTTAAGCCAGTTTCTCATCCTATTCCTGCTCCGGTTGTCCGAGTTCCTAAACTAATTAGTTGTACTCACGAAGGAAATCCACCAGGAAATTTGTTTTGTCTACACTGTGGTGAACCATTGGTTCAGGTACAACGAGTCATCCGCCAATATCATGTATTACGGACTCTAGGACAAGGGGGAATGGGCACTACCTATCTTGCTTGGGACAAGGATAAAAGTTTTGAAGGAGGCCCTAGCTTGTTAGTGCTCAAGGAAATGAATGCTGATATGGTTCAAATTGCCAAAGCTCAAGAACTGTTTGAACGAGAGGCCCGCACCCTAAAAGCCCTAAAACATCCAGGAATTCCTCAATATTACGACTTTTTTGTGGAAGGGGGTAAGAAATACTTAGCAATGGAGGTAATCCATGGCCAAGATTTAGAGCAGCGGGTATTGGCAACTGGTCCGGTAACCTTACAACAGGCAATTGAGTGGATGATTCAGACTAACGACATCCTGGAGTACATCCACTCCTGTGATCCACCACTAATCCACCGGGATATTAAACCAGCTAACTTAATGGTGCGCCATCGGGATAACAAAATAGTAGTGCTTGACTTCGGAGCTGTTAAAGAAATTGGTACAGCTACAGGTACACGCATTGGTGCGGAGGGGTATAGTGCTCCGGAACAAGACCGAGGTCAACCTGTAACTCAATCGGATCTTTTTGCTATTGGTCCGACACTAATTTTTTTGCTCACGGGTCATGTGCCCCTTAAATATTATCGCAGGCGCGGCTCCAGCTATGGGTTTGATGTAACAAGTGTTCCCACCATTACGAAACAGTTACGGCAGGTAATTGAGCGAGTATGTGAACCGAAACCTGGCGATCGCTACAAAACTGCTAAAGAGCTATCAAAAGCTTTAGCGTCTTGCCTATAAGTAGGTAGACAGAAATAGAGCTAGCTATGTTAAGAAACGTAGATATTTGTCAAACTCTTAGGAATAACAAATGACGAATGACAACTAACGATACTTATTCTTCATCCCAAGCTTCCACAGCTAGTAAATCGCCAATTGTATCTTGCATAGTGAAGCCAAACTCAAGTAGTTCCTGCTTCCAGTGAGCCCATTCTTCTCCATACAGTAGCGAAATTTTCCAGATTCGGTCAGTTGGCTTAATAATTTTGGATTCCACTAGTGAATACACTTGACGCTGTAACTTCACCATTGGGTGAGTAACTGTTTGAATCATACTCTCTAATTAAGTTGAAATGATTTTTACAAATGCTTGGACTTTAAATGCTTCCCGGTCTTTATACTACGCCGGATTGTAGAGTTTTTTTACGGCAGAGGAGCACTCATATATTCTTTTAGCGCATTTTGGTTAGTGATGGCAAGTTTTTTTGGTAATTATACGGTAATCACTACCATCTATGTCTGGCTATAATGGTGGAGCCTGTTTTTCAATGTAATCCATCCGTCAACCCTGTCTAAAGATAGTTGCCAATCTCAAACGAGGATATCTGGATCAGGGGGAGTAAGACAAGCAAGTCAAATTCAAAAATCTACTAGAGCTTGATACTGAAAATATAGCGGTAACTTCCCCCACAGATATAGCGAATTTGACTGAGCAGGTCTAGCCTAGGAGCATCTACTACGCAAACCTACCCACAGAAGGAATGAAACTTTTTCTCTTGCTCGGTTATAACCTCCATCTTGTCCAGACAGAACCTAATGAGCTTTTGCTCCTAATCAAGTATTTTTTTACCCAAAAAATATTATCTGTGCCAACTTAGTATAAAGCATCAGAACAAAGTCAAAGGTTATAAAGATACTACTGACGGTAGATCTTGTCAGATGTTTTACCAGTCGTAAGACTGATTGTTAGCCAAAATAGCCTTGTTAGAGCTTGCGAGACTTTATTTGTTTTGTACGACCAACTAAATGAATACCAAATCAATGACCTTCCGTTTTCCCTTAGCACTGGCTGAGGAAGTTTCTTCTTTAGCCAAGGCAAAGGGGACGGACAAAACTACTGTGGTTGTCGAAACGCTGACTAAAGCCTTTGGTCTACCATTTTCGACACCAGCACCAGTAACCACTGAAGCACTTCAGCAACAGCTCAATAACCTCGAAAATAAAATTCGTAATGTGTCAGAGCAGCTAGCTGAATTACGGGCACAGACTCATCTAGATAACAATACCCTAAGCATAATAACAGCATTAGAGCAGTCTATCGCATCATTTGAGTCCTTGGGTGCAATGACTGCTCAAGAATCCATGATTGCTCAGGAAACTAAAGAAAAACCTCTGTCTTTGGATACAGAGGAAGGTTCAGTATTTTCCCTAGAGGTAGATAGTCAAAAGCTCGAAGATAGTTTTTCTGAAGATCAGCAAGCAAATGATCAACGACAACTAATCGCTCAGCTTATCCACCATGCTGGAACTCTTGAACAAATTCTCTCTGCTGCTCCAGACCTAATTTTCGTGCATGATCGTCTAGGGCGGTACACTTATATCAACCCTGCAGGTGCGCGAGCATTGGGGTTTGAGCGGAGCTACTTTATCGGTAAGACATTCCAAGAATTGGACTTCTTGCCAGAAATTACCATGTCGTTTGCTGCCCAAAGAGAAGCAGTATTTACCACTGGACGAGCTGTAAATGATGAGTTGAGCATCCCTACTGTTCATGGCAACAGAGACTACGATTATATCCTTAGTCCCATCCAGGGTGCTGATGGAAGCATTGATTCAGTTGTTTGTGCTGCTAGAGATATCACAGAGCGCAAGCAAATAGAAACAGCTCTGCGAGAGTCAGAAGAAAAATACCGTCACTTGTTCGAGTTTGCTAACGACTCAATCTTTATCATTGATGCTTCAACCTATCGCTTCTTGAACGCTAACTGGAATGCAGCTAGGAGACTGGGTTACACTCGCCAAGAATTGCTCCAGTTGTCAGTAGATGAAATCGGGTTACTCATGAATGAAGAGTGTCGTCATGCAATTGTGCAACAATTGCGGACAACTGGTCATATCACCTTTGAATGCCTTTACCGGTGCAAGGATGGCATAGAAATACCAGTGGAAATCAGCAGTCGAGTTATTGAGTATGGTAATCGATTAGCTTTCCAAAGTTTCGTTCGTGATATTACCGAACGCAAGCAAGTAGAGAAGGTGCTACACAATAGTAAAAAATAGAAGGGAGGAGGGTCAGTGCAAAGTACTCAATTAACTAGCACAAGAAGGTGCTAGTAACCACGGCAAAAGGTTATAATGTTTATCACATCGCATCTACTTTTGGATCTGTTTTTAACTAGTTAATTATTTCCACCGTGCTGCACTAGTAACTAATAACTTATACACCAATTCCTCATTTCCCATTCCCAACTATTAGGCTAAAGCTTGTAGATAATCCAACAGGCGTTTGCGGTGGCTAGGGCGGCGCAGTTTTTGCAGAGCCTTGGCTTCAATTTGACGCACTCGTTCGCGAGATAGCTCGAGAGTACGACCAATTTCTGCTAAAGAGTAGGATTGACCATCTCTTAATCCAAACCGCATCCGAATTACATCCTGTTCCCGTGCTGTTAAGTCTGCCAATAGTTGCTGCAAATCTCGTTGTAGTGCTTCTCGCATTAAGAGATCTTCTGGAGAGGTTTCCTCAGTTTCTAGCAAATCTCCTAGTTCAGTGTCTTTCTCTTTGCCCACTTTTATTTCTAAAGACACAGAGCGAGGTACTCTTAGTAATACTTCCCTGACTTGAGAAGGACTCATTTCTAGCTCAACAGCAATATCTTCAATGGTTGGAGTACGACCTTTTTTCTGGGAGATTTTACGCTGGGCTTTTTTGATTTTATTGAGCTTTTCGGTGATATGAACGGGTAGACGGATAGTACGACTTTGGGTAGCGATCGCGCGGGTAATACCCTGACGAATCCACCAATAGGCATAGGTGCTAAAGCGGTAACCCTTAGTTGGGTCAAATTTTTCGACAGCTCGCTCCAATCCCAGGGTGCCTTCTTGGATCAGATCTAGGAGTTCCAGACCACGATTTTGGTACTTTTTCGCCACTGATACTACTAAGCGTAGGTTAGCGTTGATCATATGAGCCTTAGCTCGGATACCTTCAGCTTGAATTTGTTCTAACTCCTGAAGTGAGAGTCCAATTAACTCAGCCCAATAACGTTTACCTGCTGCTACACTTGACTTGAGGTCAGAAACTGTCAGACCAACGGCAGTAGACCATCGTTCCCGAGAAGGACGATGTCCTAACTGAGAGGTCAAACGATCCCGGGTATCAATCAGTTCGACAAAATATTGAAGAACTTTATCCCCTTGCTGGGCTAACTCAGTGCGTTTCTCTAGTAGTCGTATATAGCGTTGTACTTTTTGAGCTTCCGAGACTTCTTCATCTCGTCGTAGTAGGCGAACCCGAGCAATTTCCTGAAGGTATAACCGGACTAGATCAGTAGTGCGGCGGTTAGCAGTTTTGGTAAAGTTGGCAGGATTTGTAATTTCGAGCTCTATTTCAACCGAAGGATTATCCGTATTTGTACCATTGAGATCCCAGTTGTATTTAGGGGACTCATGGTTTAATTCTACATTGGTATGGAAAGAAGTAGCTAGCATAATAACCTCTAAGTTACAAACTGTGAAAAGTTGATGCTGATGTGTAACTGTTGCTCCCTCTTTGATGGATGAGCGTTAGTGTGGGTGCATCCAGCTAAAAATAATTGACCGCGTGAACATCTCCCTCCTCCCTCCCACCCTCTCCCTCAGATCTATAAATTTCCGGGGGCTGGTCAAAAAATTTTGCTAGCTTCTACTAGAACTGTTACTTTGATGAATAGATAGCGGCGCTGATTTTTTGGGAATAGAACCTTGTTAAACCTCAGCACCAATTTTGAACTGACCAACGGAATCCTGTAATTTCTGCGCAATCTCTACAGTTTGTTGTAAAGATAGAGAAACTTGATTAGAAGCATCAGAATTGCGAGCCGATACAAAGGCAATGTCAGACATCAAATTAGTGATTGCCTGAGACGTTTGTGTCTGAGACACGGTGGCATCTGAAATTGACTGCACTAACTGGTCAATTTGGCGGGATACCTGAAGAATTTCCTCCAAACTTTGCTTAGCATCTCCAGCGAGAGTGGTTCCTTCAACTACCTGGGTAGTACTCTGTTCCATCGCTTCAACCACTTGATTTGTTTCCTGTTGGATACTTTCAACAATTCCTTCAATTTCTTTGGTGGCTGCTGTTGACTGAGCAGCCAGTTGACCAACTTCTTCTGCGACCACGGCAAAACCTTGCCCCTGTTCCCCAGCACGAGCTGCCTCAATACCAGCATTGATGGCTAATAAGTTGGTTTGTAGGGCAATTTTTTCAATCAGCGAGACAGCTTTAGAAATTTCCTGAGATGATTCACCTAGTCGCTTAACTTTTTTCGCGGTTTCGGAAATTGTTTCTCGTAGAACCAGGATATTTTCCAGGGAGCGGTCCATGACTTTTCCTCCTTCTAACGCAGTGTTAGAGGATGCACGGGTAACTTCTGCAGCTTTTTGCGCGTTCTGAGCCACCTCTTGAATTGAATAGGTCATTTGTTCTACCGATTCCAAGGTACGGGTGGTTTCTTCCGCCTGTTTGAAGGTTTCTTCCGAGAGTTGACGGAGTGCCCCTTCATTTTCTCCTAGGGAGGTGTTAACTTCGAGAGCAGAGGTTTTCACTTGGGTAACAATTGCCCGCAGACTTTCAATAACTGCGTTGAAGAAGTCAGCAACAGTGCCAATTTCTCCTGTACTAACTTCTGCCCGTACCGTCAAATCACCACGAGCCGCTCCTTCAACTTCTTCTAGGAGTCCTAGCAATTGCTGCTGGAGTGCTTCTTTTTCCTGACGTTGTTCAACAGATACCGCTTCAGCTGTTTGGCGCGCCTCTTTTTGCTGCTCCAGAAGAGCTATTTGGTCTAGTGCTGAACCAACTTGAATTGCTACCTGCTTAAAGAAGTTGATTTCCGGCTCCAGCCAATGTCGAGGGTTGGAGCATTGATGGGTTACTAATAAACCGTGTAGCTTGCCGTAGGCAAGAATTGGTGCGACTAAATTCGCCCTAACATTGAAGGGTTCGAGTTGAGCAAGGTGACAGCGGCTTAAGCCAGCTTCATGAATGTTATCGGTTGCTTTAACCCGACCATGTTTGTACTTTTCTACATATTGATCGGCAAAACAGGGGTCAGCAATGTTTTCTCCTAGAGCTTTGGGCCAGTCTTGTCCTACAGATTCAGCAACGATAGTTCCTTGCCAATTCTCATCAAATAGATACACTAAGGCTCGGTCAGTTTTCAGAGTTGAACGGATAGTGCTAATTGCCGTATTGTAAATTTGTTCCGCTTCGAGGGATTCCCGCAACAGAGACATTATCGAGTTAAGTTGTTGGAAGCGCTCGATTTCAGCTTTTTGCTGGTCTAGCAATTTCACCCGGTCTACAGAGAATCCTATTTGAATGGCTAATTGCTTAAGAAACTCAATTTCCGATTCTTGCCAAACATGAGGAGCCCTACAGTGATGAGCAATTAATAAGCCAAAAAGCTCACCATCTTTAAAAATCGGCGTCACCAAATTGGCTTTGATCTCCAGTTTTTCCATTAACTGCAAGTGCTCAGGGTGAAAACCTGCCTCAAAGATGTTATTGGTAGGAACAATACGTCCTTGTTTATAAGCTTCGATTAGTTCTTTCCCAATACAAGGGTCTTCTATTTTTTCCCCTAAGGCTCGAGGCCAACCAGAAGCAACTGATTCGGCTGCAATATAACCATGACCGTTAGGATTAAAGCGATAAATCACTACTCGGTCTGCTTGTAGGATTTGTCGTGCTCCGTGAATTGCTTGATTAAAAACAAATTCTAAATCTGTAGTCGTGCGAGTCCGAGTGGTGGCAATGTTGGCGAATAACTGAGCTTGTTCAGTTTCTCTTGTTTGTTCGTGTAATAAACCTTTGACCCGTGTGACTAAGTTATTAAAGGTGTGAGCTAGGGTTTGGGTTTCAGCCGTACCAGAGGGTTCAGCTGCCATATCCAGATCACCTGCAGCCACTGCCTCAGCGGCCTCAGATAAGTTAGTTATAGGAGCGGATAATTGCTTTGCTAAGCCTAGAACTAGAGCGATCGCAATTCCTCCTAGAGCCAGGAAAATCAAGCCAAAAGCCCACACTAAATCACGACCAGCACTAGTGATTTCCCCACTGTCCATCGAAGCAACTGCTACCCAATTGGTTTGAGGGATGTTTGCTAAGATATATTGTTTGCCTTGATAGAGGAATGATGCAGTTAGTAATTGACCATTCTCCTCAACAAACGGAGCTTCTTCGGAGCTAAATAATTCTTTCCCCATAGTTTCGTAGGGTAAGGAATTAAGCTGTAATTTTTTAAGTGAATACTTAGTTTTCACTTCACTCGTCGCTTGCTCGGGAGTGGTTCCTTGGTTTTGGATTGCTTTGACTAAAGACCTTGCTATTTCTACAACTGCTTCGCCCCCGACTAATTCCTTAGTTTCACTGGCTCCTTGAGCCGTGATTGTATTAATTACACCACCATTATTAGAGTCGAGCAGTTGCACTTGCTGAGAACCCTTAATTCCTGCCCGCTGCAAATAGTCTGTTACGATCTCAAAGGCACTGTCGGGTAAGACAGCTTTAACAACCCCGAGAAATTCCCCTGATTTGGGGTCAGTAATTGACCGGACTAAGTCAATACTAAAGGTATTAGCGGATTCGTCAAATTCCGGTTCACCTACCCACTGACCATCAGCTTTGCCCTTTTGCCACCATTCTTCATCGTTTTGAACAAAGTCAGTAGTGGGGTTGCTACTAGCAATGTTTAATCCATAACTCTCGGTAAAAAATAACTCAGCAAGTCCACCAGTTTTTTCTACTTCACTCAAATAATCATTAAGAACTTGATTGGGAGCAAGGAGTTTCGCTGCCGCGAAGCTCTTTTCTAATTCCTCTACCGACTGTTGAGCAAGTTTGTCTGCTTCTACTTTTTGGTCACCAGCACGAGCAGCATCTATCACTAAAGGGTTAGAGGCTACCATTTGAGCAAATTTCAATCCATCCGACCGCAATTGTAGAGCTGATTGCCCTGCTAGCAGCGCTTGATCCTGTAATTGTATTTTAATTTCACTCTCTGCCCGTTTTTGAAAAATGCCATAACTCACTGTGCTAGCAATAGCCAGAGGAATTAATACCGTAGGTAGAACTGTACGTAACAAACGGTGGCTCAGAGTATGACTCGAGTACTTTGATGGCCTTAGTTTAGGGATTGACTCAGATGAGGCTGACTTTAGATGAGCTTGAGTGTTAGGAGCATTAGCTGAATTATTGTGATTTCCTAGATAGAGGGAATTCTGCTCTGGTTCATTCAGTTGTTGGTCATAAGCTTTTGGTCTTGGGATATGAGTAGTCATCAAATCAATTCCTCGAAGTGAGATTAAATTGGCAAAATCTTGGCAGATTGCACCCACGACTAACCCAGCAGGAAGTTAGCAGACGCCTTTAATTAGAGCGTTGCGGTGATTGAATAGGCTTAGGGAAAGCTAAGTAAATTTATTAGGAACAGAGTTGTTTACAAAACTTTTCTACAGGCTACACAAGCTGCATTGACACCAGCACCTTTAGAGATGAGGGCACCCATCGGTCCTCCGACTGCTTCACCAGCTATAGTCATTTCAATCGCCACAGCTAATGTGCACTCATCTAAATCAGTTTCTGAACCTGGTTGAGCATCAGGATGATTATCTCTCCAGGTTTGAGCTAACAGTAGTCCCAGTTTTATTAGTTGATTATCGAGAGCAAATTGCCGCAATTCTTCGCCAGAGACATAATTAGAATCGCTTTGCTTGAGATTAATGGATTTTTTTTCTGAATTAAAGGGATGCATAGCGCTAGTACCTAAACAACACCACATTCATCTAAGAATGAGATTGAAGGGGAAAAGTATAGATGACCCTGGTGGTGTCCCATCTTCAGAAGAGTTGAAGCGAAGGAGCCGGAGTAGCGACACTAGTACTTCTATTCTCTAAGATGGTTGCTCTAGTAATACAGTCGTAAGTCGTGTCTTACTAAATTACATAAAAAAAACAAGAGCATCATATTGACTTTTAGATGATAAAGTCAAGAGTTCTTGAGCAAGTCATTACAAAATACTGACATAATAAGAGATTATACCAACTTGACTTGGAATGCCTTTGCCAGATAGATGCAGAACTTCTAAAAGTATTGCTAAAGCCAGACTAAGACTTAGCTATAATTACGACTTTAAGTAAAAACCCTGAAGTAGGTTTGTCATTGAAGTTACCAGGATACTTACTCAAATAAGACAGTGACATCCTTCGATTGGAGGAAGTAATTCCAGATAGACATTGCTAGGTCACTCTCAAATTCAAGGCATTCTAGAGAGCCGCACGGTCCAGGTTCAGCTTCTGTTTTACCGTCTAACGAACCATCTGGCATAGCCAGACAGATATTAACGGTGGGAATATCTTGACCATTAGGCAAAGTAAAGTCAGTACTGAATTTAACTGCGGCAATACAATCTAGATTAATAATTAGATCGGCGAGTCGGATAAATGACACATTACAACTCCTTATCAATATAATTTGAGCACTTTTCGAGTAAAACAATTTGAGTAGTTGTCTTACCGATCTAATCCTCAGTGATTTATTTGAAAGCTGCTGTGACTGAAGTCAGGTAAAAAAATGTTTTTAATCAGTGTAAATACTGATCTCGATCAACTTGAGGTGTGATAGTGATCTTACAGAGTCAGTGATTTGAATCAATTATTAACGTGCTAAAATCGTCTGGGTTTCCTAAATCATTAATTAATCAAGCTTTCCCACTCAAACAATTTTTAAATCTAGTTGTTTTACGTCACTCTTTCATTCACGATTCGATCATGGTGCAGATTGTCTTACTACTAAAGATATAAATATCTGCTTCCTCTAGTAAAGATATTATAAAGTACTAAAAGCTTTTAGGCTCTATTTCAGTAAAGAAATTGTAAAGTATGGGTTGGTCATTAGTCATTGGTAGTGGCGTGACACACCTAAAATGGTGTCTTAGTCGTAGGTTGGGTTGAACGAAGTGAAACCCAACCTACAGTTTTAGGTGTGTCACGCCAGTAGTGCGGGGAACATCCCATTTTGGAAAAAACATTACCAAAAGAACGACATCGCAAGGGTTTCAGCTATATTAAATGAGACAACTCGCCAAAATGGGATGCTCCCGTAGTGCGAGCGTCTCCCTCGTGAGCAATAAGTCAAATACGAGCAAGATGCTCGCACTACTAACTTGTCTTAACCGAGCAGTAATTAGTTAGAAGGCATTAACGCTTTCTTTGTTGGGCATTGTAGCAGCAGACCATATTCAATACCTTCCACTACAGCCTGATAGGAGGCTTCTAAGATATTGGTTGAAACACCAACTGTAGTCCACCGCTGCTCACCATTGCTCGATTCGACCAGAACCCTGGTTTTAGCAGATGTTCCAGAACCTCCATTGAGAATCCGTACCTTGTAATCGGTTAGTTGATAAACCGCAATCTCTGGGTAAAATTTCACTAGTGCTTTGCGCAACGCAGCATCTAGAGCAGCAACGGGTCCATTGCCTTCAGCAGCTTCCAGGATATCTTCCCCATTGACAGCAACTTTAATTGTGGCTAGAGCACTATCATAAGTGGTATTAATTCCTTGCAGGATGTCGCATTGGACTTGAAAGCCTTTCAGTTCAAATGGCTGTTGCCGATATCCCAAAGCTTCACGCATCAACAAGTCAAAACTAGCTTCAGCTGCCTCAAATTGATAACCTTCGCTTTCTAGAGCTTTAAGTCGTCCCAATATTTGGCGACAGGCAGGATCTTGCTTGTTGAGTTCATGGCCAAAGCTACGAGCTTTTGCTAAAACGTTGCTGAGTCCAGATTGATCAGAAATCACAATCCGACGCTGGTTCCCCACCTGTTCCGGCTGAATATGTTCGTAAGTCAGGGGATTACGTGCTACAGCAGAGACATGGATGCCGCCTTTGTGGGCAAATGCAGAACGACCAACAAAAGGAGCATGATCATCAGGGGCAAGATTGACAACTTCACTAGTCAAGCGACTCACTTGGGCTAGTCTTGCCAGTTGCTCATCCTCAATACAACTGTAACCGAGCTTCAGCTGTAAGTTGGGAATGAGGGAGCAGAGATTGGCGTTGCCGCAGCGTTCACCGTAGCCATTAATTGTTCCCTGTACCATGCGAACACCTTCATGAACTCCAGCAAGAGCGTTGGCAACTGCAGTGTCTGAGTCGTTGTGGGTGTGGATACCTAGTTGGGGAATGGGGAATGGGGAATGGGGAATTGGGGATTCGTTATTTCCTACTCCTGTTGCCTTGATAACCTCTCGTACAATTTGACTAACTTCCACAGGGAGAGTTCCACCGTTGGTGTCACAGAGAACTAGCCATTCTGCACCAGCATCCCTGGCGGTGATAAGAGTTTGGAGAGCATATTCAGGATTGTTTTTGTAGCCATCAAACCAATGTTCTGCATCGTAGATTACCCGACGTCCTTGGCTGCGAAGGTACTCAATCGTGTCTTGGATCATTGCCAGATTTTCTTCCGGGCTGGTGTTTAGTCCTGCACGAACGTGCAGATCCCAGGACTTGCCAAAAATAGTCACCCAGCGAGTGCCCGCTGCTAGGATCGCTTGCAGCATTTTATCCTCAGCTGCTGCTTTATGGGGTCGTCGAGTGGAGCAAAACGCCACTACTTCAGCTTGTTTGAGTGGTTCTTCTTTTAGCTGCCAGAAAAATTGTACATCTTTGGGATTAGCTCCTGGCCATCCCCCTTCAATAAAGGGAATCCCTAACTCATCAAGTTGTCTAGCAATGCGCAATTTGTCTTCTATCGATAGTGATAGTCCTTCACGTTGGGAACCGTCCCGCAGGGTTGTGTCGTAAATCCAGATGGGGTTTGATGGTTGAGGGTTCATGAATACCAAGAAAATTGTTGTTAAGTTTCAAGAAAAGTAAACTAAAGTTTAGGAGGAGGTTTGACAGTTGTAAGCGATTAGTCAATGTATACACCTGAACTATAAAGTATAAAATTTTTATTCAGTTGAATATATAATCTTAATTTTATGACTTGAAATTAAGCTAAGTTATCAGATAAGCTAAGTTATCGGAGCTACTCTATACTCCTACAGAATAGGTTAATTTACTCAAATCATCGAGATTTGACTTAGAAAGAGTAGATGATTTAATTCACCTCGCTAAGTCTCAAGAAAAATTGTTTTAACTATAAGAAATGTCAATGGTTAAAGTAGCAGCTCAAGGAAAAATTGTTGTCTGCAATCAGGGTAGTAATCTGCGTCAAGTTTTATTAGAACATGGAGTCGAACTTTACAACGGTAAAGCAAAAATTATTAACTGTAGGGGTATTGGTACTTGTGGAACCTGTGCTGTCATCCTACAAGGAGAAGTGTCTGAGCCTAATTGGAAGGATAAAGCTAGGCGATCGCTTCCTCCCCATTCTCCTACAGCTAATCGGCGATTAGCTTGTCAGACGAGAGTTTTAGGGGATATCCGCGTTACGAAATGTGATGGTTTCTGGGGGCAAGGCAATCAAACTGTGTGGACACCTGAACATTAGAATCTAGAGATTTTCCTTCCCCTGGAATACACAATCTTGGTTGTACTGAAATCCTGCACTGTGGCTGAAAATATCTCAGGTTTTAGATTTGAGGCTTTAACTGATCAACAAACTGAAACGATATCAACAGCTTCCTGAAGAGTATGACAGCGTTTATCTTGTTGTCGTAGCAGTTTATGTTCGTATTCCAACAGTTTAATAGGGATGCCTTCTGATTTTTGTCGAAGAGCATTGTCACAGATCCTACGTGCGGTATCAAAATCACCACACCTTCTGTAGATATCAATTAAGATAACCTCTTTAGTAATCGGTTTTCTTTCAATATTCTCACCTTTGACGATCGCTTTTTGAAGTAATACTGCTGCTTGCTGGCGACTCTTTTGGGCAGCCTTGTCATTTTTGGCATCGTCACAAACCCAAGCAGCCTGTAAACTTGCCCATCCAGCCTGGGCAAATTCTCCCGCTTGTTTCTGGATTAGGGCGTGGCAAAGAAACCAATTAGCTAACTCTGGATAGTCAGGATTTTTCAGTTGAGTTTGATAAATTCTACTAGTAACAATTTTGCCTGCCTGAGGATACTCCTCAGCAAGATGATGGCAGCAGTATCCACACTGGGGACATACTTGAATTGGTAAATTGCTCGTTGAAGGTATCATCTCTAGTTGCCTAGTATCTAGAGCAGTAGAGCCACCTAATGTATTTGTCTTAGCTATTACCTGTTGTTCACTGGTAAAAGAACAGACGGAACATTTAACCTGAGTTAACAAGCTTATCGTCATCAGCACCCTCCTGAAACAGTTGATCTTTAGGGAGCAAGGTTCTCTATACCTAAAGCATCACTTGAATATCTGTCTATAGTAATTGACTCTAAGCCTCAAAAGGCAACTAGATCAACAATTAGATATAGAACTATACAGCGTTTTTCATTTAGATGAGGTACAAAGAGCCTGGTTTTTGAGAATGGGGAATAGGGAATAGGATCTATACCTCACTAGACTGAGAAATTCTGTAGGATAGGAGGGTGAAACTTTTTCTTCACGCAAGAGGGAGCCAACAACCCATGATCCAGATTATCGCTTGTCTCTCTCATTTCTAGGAACCCTTACGGTTGATAACTTTTCTCTACTCTTCCTGCTCCTTTGAGAA
>JAAHGL010000092.1 GCA_010692635.1 Symploca sp. SIO2C1
GCTGTAAGACTTTAGAAGCAATAGCCAGTGTAAAATCCTGCCCTCCAAGAAAAGCCTCACCTGAAGAAGCCTGAACCTCTATAGAACCCTCGAAAATTTCTACTATAGAAACATCAAAAGTTCCGCCTCCAAGGTCATCTTCACCTCGCAGTAGCTTGAGCAGTGAGACAGGAAGATAAAGATCTTCTGTGTTGGTGTAGTAGTCGAGAGTAGGAGGTTGCCCAATATCTCTAGGAAAATGAGCAGCTACGAACGGTATAAAGCCAGCTATGGCACTCGGTTTAGCGTCTAAGAAACCATCTCGATTCCCTAGGGAGGGAACATTCCCTGTCCAGTTGTATCGATAGAGGTTGTAAATATCACACCCGCCTATAAACTGATTGCTTTGGAGAAATGCCTCCATAGGAGTGATTGTGGATGGGTAGGCAGCAATGGTTTCCTGGCGCAGTTCTAAAATGTCTGAAACCTCGCTGACGACTGCAAAGCCTTCTTTTCCTAGTTTGCAACCGTAAGTCTCTAAGTCTTGAAAATGTTCTAAGCCTTTTGGTGAATCAGCAACAACGTACCCAACCAATTCCTCAGCAATGAAGTATTCCCAAGTGTGAAGCTGAATTTCTTCTTTCTTCTTTTTTCCTCTTTCTCCGGTTTTCTGTCGATATATGCTTGAGAATGCATCGTGATTAAAATTAAACATTCCTTTGCGGTAAGTGCGATGTACACCTCTCCAAGCTGAATCAGCTGGATAGGCTCCTAAAGCTAAATATTGGGGAGGTAGAGCATAAATGGGTGGATTATCTTTGTTGATCAGCGTTTCCGGAAGCTCTAATCTGGCGCTCATCATACCTAGCCTGCGTAAGTAGCCAGAGAATGTGGTTGGTGGTACAAAGGGATAAGTAGCAATATTGAGAATTGACCCTGGCAGGATGCGAAATGTCATCGCTGCCGTAGGTTGAAGAGTAAGTTTGACGCAGTACATGATTTACGCCTGCAAAATAGTTTCAACAAATAAGCTGGAGTAGTCTTGTAATTTATTTAGAGCCTCATCCCCTATCCAGCGCTCGAAATGAGTAAGTTGAATATGGTCAGTATTAGTTTCAGGGTTTCGAGCCAGACGGATAAAATCTGCGATCGCATTTTCTGGATTGGTGATTGATGGTGAAATGACTGGACGCTTGCCTTTGGGAACAAGGTAGCGATCAACTACAAGTAAAGGCATATGATCGTTGTTCTCTGCGATCGCAATTCCCTTGGGATTGCCAGAACCAATCCGAGGCAATGCATCTAAGAAAGCGTAGGCGACTGAAGCAAATTCTAAATCTGTCACACTCAACGCATGATTAAACACTGGGTATAGAATCCCAGGCTGATTGTACTCGCGTTTAAAGGGGATTGGTGTTTCATCCTTTCCGTTGGTTGGACTTGCTAAACGTGATGGGTGCATAGCTCTCTGTTTTTCTTGAGAGTCAATTTCTTGAATTGCCACACCACCGCCATGAGTCACCCGACCAATCAGAGTTTTTTGACCTGCAATCAAGCCTCCATAAGCTCCACAAATTGGACATTCAGGCTTAGCACAGGTTTTAGGAATCCCGCACTCGTGCTTTTCTCCAAGCAGTACACCATCCTTCACAGGTGCCCAGATTAAACAACGCCGTTCCACTCCTCGTCGTTTTGTTGGAGAAATATAGCATTTTTCTAGCGAACGCTCTCGGTTTAAGTGCTTGTCATACACCGTTAGTTTGACAGTTTCAACCTTGTTCACATTGACCTCTACCTCATGCCCTAGGTAAAGTTCCTGTGAGGTTTCAAGAATTGCGTAAATGTCAAAGTGTAAACGTGGATTGGTAGGATTGGTCTTGGGCAGTCCAGTAGTCATAATTAATCCTCAGTTGTAGATTTCAGTTTGCGAATTAATTCAGGAAAGCGCGTGTAGAGAGAAAGCTTTAGGTGATAGGTCAAATCTTTCCATTCTTTTTCATCTGCATAGACTGGATCGGCAGCAAAATAAGCGTAAGCTTTCTTGATATCATCAATTTCAAGCATCAAATAAGTATCTTGATTGTCTCTCTCTTCTTTGAGTTCTGAAATTTGTAGCTTCTCTAGAAGAAGATGCTTAACACGGTCATAGATAAAATGGGTGCTTCTATTACGCTTGAGCTTTGCTTTGATGATAGTTCGCGTTTCATCTCCTATAGAAGCGTAGTAGCAAAAACTATCAGCATCATTGACATTTTCAATTAGTTTACTGATTTCTCGTGCTACCTCCTTGGTAATTGCAGTGGTTGCTTCTACGTCAAGCTTTCCCTTCTTCTTTTTTACCTCTTCTTCTTTATGTTTTCTAACTAGTAACTCAGCGTAGTCAACAAATGGATATGTTAAACCGGTAAGAGCAGCTACATCCTCATAAAGCTTTGCTCTCTTCATTAGCTGATCTTGCTTCTCTGATGCCATGTGTTCATCTCCTATATCCTTTTTAATCGCTGTGTAATAGGCAGCACGAGACTGTTCTAACTGCGGTTGTTTAGAAAAACTAGAAGTTTTTGCAAGTGTGTAATCTGCTAAAAAAGGTAGATCCTTTTGTACATAACGCACTGCATCCCCTAACTTCACGTTGATTTGAGCTTCTTTGTTCTGATTTTTATTTCCTGATTTATCTTGGGGATAATTGATAACAGATTGACTATAACTATCCATCAAACCTTTAATGAAAATTAGTTGCCTATTTTCTAAAATACTTAACTGGCTACTCTGAATAATTAAATAGAAGTTGAAATCAGCAAAAACTTCGACTGGAAAAATGGAAGCTACTTTTACTAATGCATACTGAAGTTGTCCAAGTTTATCTGAAACATAAATTTTTTTCTCGCCCTTGCGTATATACTCAGAAGTCAAGACCACATAGCGACCTGCGCTCAGATGTAGCTCTTTATTGGTTAACATCCTGATATAATCTTTAACTTTTAATTCATCAGCCGTGTCGCCAGAAACAGGTTTGAGTTGAAGGATAATACTTTCATTTGTGAGTTTGAGTGGAGATGCAAATGCTAACGCTGAACAGGAAGCACAGATATGAGGTCTACCTTCACCAGATGAGGATTGCCGACGCTGAGACGGACGCTCGAACATAAATCGGAGAACCTGCCATTGAGCAGTTTTGGGGTTAAGCGCAACTCCGCAGGAATAACAGAATTCTTTACTGTCATCTCCAGGCGATCGCATTTCTGGTAAAGTTGGCTGTTCAGTCAGCAGTGGTTCTGGTAGTGGAGCAAACTTCTGTAGCTCTAAAAGGCGATACATCTCAGTTACGCATTGAGTAAAAATGTCGCCACGAGTAGAGTTGATTTGATCGGTTGCTCTCTTATCAAAGTTTTTCGCGATCGCTGCAATAGTATTGAACTTCTCTGGGTTTCGCTGTGCATCTAGACGAACAAACTCAAATGGATTGCCTTTAGACTGCTGAAATAGAGCAAGTTTCTCTTGAACAGACTCCTGTGAAAATACCAGCTTGCTACTCAGTTTCTCCTGCTGCTTCTGCAACTTTCTTTGTTTAGCTTTGGTAATTCCTGGTTGGGATAGTTGCTCTTCAAGTAAAGATAGTTCTTCCCATGCAACACTCTGTTCTTTTAAGGATTTTCCGAAACCTTTCAGAAAATAATCAGTATATTTCCGAGCTTCCTTATCCTGCATAGCTTGTTTATCTTGCAGGTTTTTAGTCTTAGAGTTACGTTCCTTCTCACTCAAATCATGTTTTTCAAGCTCTCGTGTCAAGCCGTTGATTTCCCTTTGCCGCTTCTTTTGGCGTTTTCCCACATCTCGCACAACTGCGTAATACCAAGCTGCAAGAACGTTCGCCTGATCTTGAGTCAGGATAGGAACATCTAGAGTGCTGAATCCCCGACCAGATAAGGTTACGGCATTCAGCATTACAATAAAGGTCTGCACCAATCCTGGAAGTTGGTATTTACTCTTGCCATAAGTAGAGAAAGCAACCTCTTCTAGAAACTTTGCCCAAAATTCTTTAAATTGCGCTGGTTCTCGTGCTGCGGGGATAAAAACCTGAACGTGGCGATTGCTCTCATTTAACACCACAATCTGATGCACTTTTTGCAGATATTCCAAAAAGCGATCGATTGCGCTTTCAATAGCTAACCGTGCCTGTAACTCTCCTGGGAGCGGTGACTTATACAAAATCTGAGTCTTGCCAATATCTTGACCTTGATAGATGACTTGATCGTGATCGCCTTTGAAATCAAGTTTCGGTGATTGGTAAGCTAGTAAGTTACGTTTGAGTCTTAATTCCCTAACTAGCTTAGGATTCCCGAAGGTTTGCGCGATCGCAACTGTATCTGGTTTACTTGCCAAGACTGAAGTCAGTTCATCCCGTCTTTGCACAGGTATGACATTTGCCGCCAGTGCGCTAGTTAGAATTTTGATTGGGTTAACAACAGTAATCATAAATAGAGCAAAGCAAATTTATATGTAGGAGTAAGCTGAAAGAACACCTACTCCCACCTTCAGAAGGATTTAGACTTTATGCCTTTCCTCCCAATCGGCGTAGCTAATCATTTCCCCTTCAGGGTCAAAAACTGGCTGCCACCTCAGCTCTTCAATCTCTCTCTCAAGGTTTTCAATTTTCTCTCGCAAATTGATGATTGTTTCGGCAATCTCAGTAGGATCGTGCATTACTGACCTCCAAATACGCAGCAGGCTTCTACCGGAGTCAGCTTTGCTAAACTGTAAGGTGCGAATCTATACAGGGCAGTGCCGACTTCGGTGATTGCCCTTATTATATTCGCTTTTTTTTTAATGTTGAGAAAGCGATGAGGCTAAACAGAAAGCAAAGAGATTCTTTCAGGTGGGATAGGTGGGATATAATTTGGATAACTCTTGTGTCACAAATCTCTAATCCCTAGCAGGGATTGAAACGAGAAAGCGCGAGAGGCAATGACCTTACTTCATGAATCCCTAGCAGGGATTGCACGCCAGAGAGTTGCTCTGGTTTTTTATTGGGTGTTTTGTTGTAGCTGCACTTATTCAGATATTCCTCATTAACAATTACAATAAACACTATGGCACGTTAATTTATATATTGCAAGTACATTTAAGGAATGGCGAGGAAAAAAGAAACAATTACACTGTCAATTCCACCAGGAAGCAAGGAGCAGCTAGAAGCGATCGCGCGTCGTCTGGATATCTTTTGGGGCAACAACCCTAGTATTTCCGGCTTGATTGTTGCGATCGCACAGCAAAAAGTTGAAGTTGGACAATCCCTCAGCCTAAACTCAACCCATGTAGAAGCACTACAGCAAGCGACCAAAGTCCTCATTGACTTAGGCTACATCGGAGAAGCTCATACGCTTTTAAATCTGTTACTAGAGCAGGGAAACCTTGAGAATCCAGTGCGTCAATCTCTCCAGTTACTAGCTAGCCAACCTAGCGAGGCGTGGCGAATCAGGGTAGATCGACACATCAATAACCAACAACCTTTTCGTCTGCTCTACTACAATGCTCAAGAACAAGAGTTAGAATTTACAGTTCGTTACGCTGAAATTTCCTTTGAAGAAAAGCGTTTTTATTTAGAAATCTGGTGTGAAGAAACAGAGGACATCAAAAATACAAGCTTTCCAGAACTCATACACAATCGCTGTCTGCGCCTAGATCGAATCAAAGCGATTGAACCAATTGAAGGACAGTGGCACAGTGAAGGCTTAGATTACATAAAAGTATACTTACACTTTTATCGGGGAATGGTTAAAGCTTATGAACCGAGGTCGAAGGACATTAGCAATGAAGTTGTTGGAGAGGTACGACAAGTGGTACGGCGCGTATCAAATCCTTTCTGGCTAATTCGAGAAGTCTTACGGTACGGGGGAGATTGCGTAGTCATGTCGCCAGAGAATGTGCGTGAGCCTATCAAACAGAAACTACGCACTCTCTGCCATTTCTACGATATCGAGACTACGGACAATTGATAATTGATAATTGATAATTGATAATTGATAATTGATAATTGATAAATTTGGTCTTAGACTTCTTAGTTAATGACAAACCGAGTTTTAATTTTGGGAGGACAAGGACGAATTGGCAACAGCGTGGCGCAAGACTTAGTTGCCTATACCCAGGCGCAAATTATAGTTACAGGACGTCAGCAAACGGGTGAGCGAAAAAAGGGGTGGGGAAACGAGCCAGTAGACGCGGGGACGCGGGGACGCGGGGACGCGGAGAATGGAAATTCTACTTCATATTTCGTTCACCCTCAGCAACAAGAAAGGACTGTTAGTCAAACAAATTCGTCCCCAGTGGAATTCCTGGCTCTGGATTTAGCAGATCGTGAGGGTTTAAGAAAAGCGATCGCTTCTTCTAACCTCGTAGTTCATTGTGCGGGCCCTTTTCTTTACCGAGACGGTAGTGTTCTAGAAATTTGCATTGAGCAAGGGGTTAACTATCTAGATGTTAGTGACAACCGTGCTTTTACCCAGAAAGCTTTAACTTCCAGGGAAAAAGCTGCTGCTGCTGGTGTCACGGCTATTGTTAATTCGGGAATTTTTCCTGGCATCTCTAATAGTATGGTGCGTCATGATGTGGAACAACTTGACGAAGCAGAACGAATTCACTTGAGCTATGTAGTTGCCGGTTCTGGTGGTGCTGGGGTGACAGTAATGCGAACAACTTTTCTGGGTTTGCAAGAACCATTTGCAGCTTGGATCGATAATCAGTGGCAAATAGTGAAACCCTATACCGATCGCGAAAAAATTAAATTTCCTGCACCCTATGGCAATGCTGGTGTCTACTGGTTTGATATGCCAGAAGCTTTTACCTTAGTTGACTCTTTCGGTGTTAACACCGTCATTACCAAATTCGGCTCAATTCCCGATTTTTACAATTATCTCACCTGGATTGCTGCCCATATTTTCCCCTCATCTTGGCTAAAAAATCCTGGTGGGATTGAGTTTTTGTCCTATGTTAGCCATTTTATGACTGATGTGAGCGATCGCTTCAGCGGTATTGGTGTTGCTATTCGTAGTGAGGTACAAGGACTTAAGGATGGCAAATCTACTACAGTTGGCTCCACCTTGGTGCATGAAAATACTGCTGTTGCTGCAGGTGTAGGTACTGGTAGCCTGGCTCAGCTAATGCTCAATGGCAAACTCCATAAACCAGGCGTCTGGCCTGTAGAACAAGCTCTTTCTACTGAGTTATTTGAACAAACAATGCAAAATAGAGGCATCAAGATTAATTTTGACTCATGTTCCGCTTGATAATTCTCTTGGTGTTTCTTCAGAGATTAGCCATTAGCTATTAGCCATTAGCCATTAGCCATTAGCCATTAGCCATTAGCCATTAGCTTTGAGCGTGTTTCTTAAGAGCTTCACCCAACCTACAAAATCCGTGATCGCACTTTAGAGTTTTTCAATCTGTTCTCTAGCTAATCCTGTTGCTTGTGCGATTGTCTCAATATCTATTCCTTTGAGTTTGAATGTTCTAGCTATATTAACCTTTTCCTGCTGTTTGCCTTGCTCTATACCTTTCTCCATACCTTCCTTGATACCTTCTTCTCGACCTTCCTTGATACCTTCTTCTCGACCTTCCTTGATACCTTCTTCTCGACCCTCCAATCTTCCCTCTGAGCGCGAACCTTCGATTATGCTGATTTCATAGCGCCTATTCTCCATATATCTGAGGTAGTTTGCTCTTTCTTCTTCACTCAAGCTATCGACTAGTAAATTTTCCTTCGCTTCCGCTAAACCTTGGGCTGTAAATTCCTCTTTTATTTGGCTCTTTTTCAGGAAATATATCCATTCATCCAAGGTATTCTTTGCTACGTCGTTAAAGTTGTTCACTTTAATCACATAATACTCGGGAAAAATCTCAGATACTTTTTTGATATTGAACAGCTTCTTCTGGTTTATTGATGGCTTTAAAGAGTCTTTCAAGTGCAGACCATGAAAATCTAGTTTTCCTTGGTAAATATAATCATCTCCCTGTCCCAGAGAAAAGTAGACTATATTCACTGAATAGACTTTTTTTACTTTACCGTAAGGCTCTCCTTTTTCCAGGAATTCGGTAATTAATTTCGCTGTGCCGTAGAGCATTCGATGAAAATAATCTTGCTCTGTATTGTTTTGAACTTCAATGAGAATCAATTCACCTTGGTCATTTTCTGCCAGAATATCGACTCGATTGAGCTTGTCATCCTCTGCTTGTTGATTGCTTTCACTTTCGAGTATTGATTGTATCTTGATTGGTTTTCCCAATAACTCGCTGAGGAAACCAGCCAAAACTACATAATTAGCTTTGTTTCTTAGTAATTTTTTAATTGCCCAATCAAATCTGATGTGTGTTTGGGGCATAACGCTATCAACGGGAAGAGCTACTTAATTTATTGTGACAGATCTGACCTTTTCTTGGGAGCATCCAATTTTCCTGAATTCAATTCCTTGAGAATCTCTTCAAGTTCTTTTTGATATCGACCAAAATCTGCCCAATTACCTTCTTGAGCCGCTTTTTGCGCTTTGTTGTAAGTTTCCAAAGCCGATTGAGCCAGATTGGCAGGAACTTCAGTTTTGGGAACAGGTACTGGCTGCGGCTGCTGCTGTGGCTTTTCCTTGCCAAACATGGTAACTAGAGCTTGTTCTAGAGATTCTTCCATAACAATCTCTTCGTCATAGGCGACAATCACCCGCTTTAGTTCAGGCAACTCCCCTTGCTCAGCACGGAGGTAGATTGGTTCTACGTAGAGCAAAGACTCCTGAATGGGAATAACTAGCAAATCCCCGCGAATCACTTTCGAGCCTTGCTGACTCCATAGAGTTAACTGCTGGGAAATCTGGGGATTTTGATCAATGCGAGCCTCAACTTGTTTTGGCCCATAAACTAGTTGCTGTTTAGGAAACTCATACAAGAGTAACTTACCGTAATTCTCACTGTTGGAATGAGCTGCCATCCAAGCAACCATGTTGTCTTTATTGCCAGGAGTAAAGGGCAAAATCAGGATAAATTCTTCCGTTTGTCCCTCAGGCAGGCGCATAATCATGTAGTAAGGCTCCATGAGCTGCTGATTCCCTTCATAGACTTCTGTGGGCAGTCGCCACAGGTCTTCTTGGTTGTAAAATACTTCTGCATCACTCATGTGGTAAGACAGATACATCTGTGCCTGGATTTTGAAGAGATCGAGGGGATAACGAAAATGCTCTCTGACTTGGGGGGGAACAGTTTCGCTAGAGGTAAACAGTTTGGGAAAAATCTGGCGGTAGCTGGCTAGTATTGGA
Source organism: Symploca sp. SIO2C1 (assembly GCA_010692635.1). GTDB lineage: Bacteria > Cyanobacteriota > Cyanobacteriia > Cyanobacteriales > Coleofasciculaceae > Caldora. Next base: position 9,270 of record JAAHGL010000092.1, read on the forward strand.
TCATTCTCATCAACTACAAAAAACTGCATAGTGCCGTCATAAGCATCCACTAGAACCTTAACTGAGTTGCGGATGTAGTTAAAATTCCTGTTATCTCCTGTAAAGGGCTCAGAATAGGGATAGCGATCGCTTACTGTGTAGGCATCGAGCACCCACTGTAGCTTGCCGTCGATTAGGGTAATGTAAGAGTCATTATCCAAACGCAGAAATGGGGCAACTTGACTTACCCGTTCCTTAATCTGCCGATAGTAATGGATACGGGATTCCTTGGTAAAGTAGTTGGAGATGAGAATCTTCAGGCTGCTCAAGTCGTAGGCATAGGCTAACTTACGTAAAAGAGAGCCCATTGGTACTCCTCCTTTACCTTCGTATCTGTTAGAAGCATTCTCCCCACCACTGGGATAATCAAACTCATCGGTACTAGTGCCAGTAAAGATATAGGTATCAGTTTCTTCACCGTAATAAATTTCTGGCCTAGTGACTTGCAAATCATCAACCTCAGATGCTGGAGGAATATCTTTAATCAGAAATTCTGGTAAGCCTTGGGAGGTAACCCGATTAACGGGGCTCATTACTAAACCATAGCCATGGGTATACTTGAGGCGCTGGTTAACCCAAGTGCGAGCTCTTTGGGGTACTTGATCATAGGATAGTTCTCGTGGTGCCAACATCACTTGTTGGTAATTACCGTCTAAGGTGTAGCGATCAATATCGATATCTCTGAATCTATAATAGAGGCGGATTTCCTGGAGTTGGCGGTAGGTACTCAGTAGCGGTCGATAATCCCACAAACGAATATTGCCAATTGTACTTTGGTTTTCCTGTAAAACTTGGCGGTTCAGTTGTGCTTTGGCTGGATACTGTTCCGTTTGCACGACATCAAGACCATAAGCTTGCCTGGTAAGTTGAATATTGTGGGCAATGTAAGACTTTTCTTTGGCTAGTTCGTTAGGTTCAACAATAAATTGTTGTTGAAACCAGGGATAGATTCCCCTGAGGAGAACTAAAGCGACGATAAACAATCCCATTCCATAGACTGGTAAGGTAGTGGTGTTTTGTCTAGTTCCCAGCAGGAACAGAAATGCCAACGCCAACGCTAAAAAGCTCATGATTGACAAAGCTGCAAGTCGAGCATGAACATCGGTATAGCCAGCACCAAAGACTACCCCTTCTTCAGAATAAAGCAGGTGATAACGTCCCAACCAGAAGCTAATGGCAACTAAGACGGATATGACTGCTAGTAATATGCTCAGGTGGATTTTGGGTTTGCCGGAGATGAAGCGGGAAAAGCTACCAGCAGTATTAATACTTCCTTTGAGGATATAGACTATAACAGAAACGACCACTGCTCCTATCAACAGTGCCAATAACCAGTCCCGAATCCCTTCATAGAATGGCAGTTGGAATATATAAAAGCCGATGTCTCGTTGATAAATGGGATCGACACTGCCAAAATCTTTGGCATTGAGGTACTTTACAATTGTCTCCCAAGTTCCGATGCTGCTACTTGCGGCAATCAGGGAGGTGAGCAAGATGGCTACCAAGGCAATGTAGTTAGGCAGGCTCTTGACATAGAGATCTAAATCCCTAATCTCTAAAAAACGCAGAGAGCGAGATCTCAGATAACGTTGTTTGAAAACAAACTGTCCTCCCTCTGTAGGTGTGAAGCGCATCGCCAGATGGTAATTACCCCAGAGAAACAGAGCAAACACTACAAAAGTACCAAGCCAAACTAGCGATCGCCAAATCAGCTGAGTCCAGAAAACCTCAGCAAAACCTACTGCCTCAAACCACCACACTTCAGTAATCAGATGTACCACTGTACTAGATGAAAACAAAATTAGTGCAGCAATAATTAGAATGGGCAGAAGTGTACTTGAAGGACGGCTGTTATTTTTTTTGCCTCTAACCATGCTCTTTGATAGCTCCGAGCAAACAATAAATGTTGTTCTTTTATGCTATAGCAGTTGACAAAGGAGAATTATCCAGTAACTTATCTACATATAGAATATAGAGTGCCCCAAAAGAGAGTTAGTTGTATCAGTACAACTTAATCTCAGGCTTTCTCAAAATATTGGTTTTTCTCACCAAGTTTCTTTAAGAGTTGTTGCAACTGTGAGTTCAAAGAATTTGCCGGAAACCACCGCCTACGTCCGAATTACCCAACACTCCTGGCAACACGGTAAGATTGAAGGAGAAGTCCAAGCAGCAGAATATGAGTGGCAGTTTCAGTGGTGCTTTCGGAGAGGTCAATTGTTAGTCAAACCTTCTTTGGGGCGTGCCCTGATTCAAGAACCCCTTGGTCGATTTTTAGAACAGTGGGATTATCAGCTAGAGCCAGGAGGAGACTACGCATTTACTATTCGTGCAGTACTTTGAAGAAACACGCTCAAAGCTAATGGCTAATGGCTAATGGCTAATGGTTAATGGCTAATGGTTAATGGCTAATCTCTGAATAAACACCGAGTCTCAGAGTCAGGCAATAGGGAAGAGAATTGTTTCTCCCGTGTGAGCGAAATTAGGGAAGGAATTTCTAGCAAAGTATCCTCTCAAATTATTAGTTCTCCTTTATTTCCCTATCTCCCCATCTCCCTATCTCCCCATCTCCCCACCCCTTTTTTCGCTCACCCGTTTCTCCCATTGAATTGGGAGTACTTGGATGCTCCCATTTTTTGGAAGTCCCTAAGGTTGTAATAACTGAGGCTCAACAGCGGTAAAGGGCATAATTCCTAACCAAGCGAGGTTCTGGGTGTAGTAAGCAGATTCATCATCCCAAACTCCCTGGTTATATTGAGGTAATATCTTCTTTTGCAACATCTGCTGGGCAATGCCCGGGTTAATTAAGCGCAAAGCTGGATAAAGCATGGCATATTGGGAAGTCGCATCATATTCCACCGTTGCTTGACCCTGTAGATTAATCCGAGCTGGAATAAAAGATGAAGAGTCCCACTGTTCCTGCAAATGTTTGGTAGCAGTGAGCAAATATTTCTGGGCTTCAGGAGTATTGAACCAAGCTGCATCCCAAGCGATACGCCACCAAACACGGTAGGCATCAAAGCTATACACACTCTTAATCGGACTTTCAGCAGGCAGAGGCTGGAATTCACGGGTTTTTGTATTAAGAGCAATCCAATCACTGGGCAAACCAACAACGGAAGTTTGAGCAGACTTTTCGAGTACCTCGTAGCTACTTTGTACTAAACTCAACCAGTCATGATTGGAGTCAACTTGAGCAAAGAGGCGAAAAGCATAAGGAGCAAAATAGGACGGGTTAAGATGTATAGTTGATGACGAGGGTACAAATGCTTCCACTGGTCCAGGTAGGAGATAGCGAGTACCTCGATTAAATAGTCCCTTAGTGCCATTTTCTTTAACCTTACCGTTGGCTCCGACCATTACTGTGGAGTATTGCCAAATATCCTGTAGTTTGATTAGTGCCAAATCCAGGTATTCAGAACGATTCCAACGGCGGTAGGCCCAAATCAAAGCCGTGGCAGCATCAATATCAGCATCACTGGCAAAATTAAAGTCAATTGGCTCCCACTTACCATCTTCTTTCTGTCCCCATTTCCAAGCCCAAAGATTGTCGATGCGTTTACCATCTGCATCCAGGCGTTGGAGATTTTTTTCCGCCCAGTCTAAAGTAAGGGCAAAGATTCTTTCATCGTCCATTAACACCGCTCGTAGCATAGCATAGGCTTGCCCTTCAGAAATTGAGCGGTCTTGGGCTTCATAGTCAATTACTCGCCCGTCTTCTTGGATGAATTGCTCTCGATAAACTGCCCAGCTTTCTTCCAATAGCTCTTGGTTGTCGATTCCTTCTGGTAAAGAAGGAGAACTGACAGCTGTTGGTACAGTGATTTCCGGTAACTGAATTTCAGGAGTTTTTGCTTCTCCAGTAAAAGAACTAAACGAACAGCCTGTTAGGCTTAATAAAATTGCTGCGGCGGCAATTTTTTGCAGAAATTTTTGTAGCATTCTCAACAAAGTTTTTAGATGTAGGGTCGCTACTGCCAAGTGTGAAGCCTGAAAAGCTTAGTCTAGTGTTGATGTACAGTATCAACCTTACACTTATTGGGACTAACTATTGACAATTACCTCTACTTACTATCTACCAAATCAACAAGGATTTATCAATTATCTTATCTAGTCATAGCTCAATCGTCCACCAAGTGATGAAAGGGTGAGGTGAAATTTACAGTGGCTCTTAAGAAACAAGGCAGGAGGCAGAGGGCAGGAGGCAGGAGGGAAGAGAATTTGACAAAAGTTTCTTCACTCATTACTCATTATTCATTACTCATTACTCACAAAAGCTCTCCCACACCTTTTTTCACTTCACCCGTGATGAAAGTAGACTCTTCCCTACTCCCTCTTCCCTACTTTCAAGTCAGACTCCCATGAACTTTGACCCCTTGAGGATAGAAATATACCTAGGTTGAGCTTGTACTCGTTTTAACCAAGCTTGGATAGCCGGAAATCTTGTTAGGTTAAATCCTCCTTCATCTGCTACATGGGTGTAAGCAAACAGGCTAATATCAGCAATTGTGTAGCGATCGCTAACGAAAAAGTTGTGATTGGTTAAATGCTGCTCCATGACTGAGAGGGCAGCATAACCAGGTTCTCGTTTTTGCTGGATAGCGTCTCGATATTCATTCTCTTTACCTAGGATAGAAATCCAATATCTGGAGGTGGCAATATAAGGCTCATGGCTGGATTGTTCAAAAAATAACCATTCCATGACTTTTGCTTGTTCAAACTTATCTTTGGGTAAAAACTTGGTTCCTTCACTCAAATAAAACAAGATAGCATTTGATTCAGCAAGAAATTGACCATTTTCAGTTTCCAAAACTGGAATTCGTCCGTTGGGATTTTTGCTTAAAAATTCCGGTGTCCTACTTTCTCCTTTGAGAATATTAATTTCTACTCTTTCCCAGGGAATCGCAAGTTGGGTTAATAAAAGACGAATTTTGTAGTCATTGCCAGAAGGTAAAAAACCATATAGTCGGAGCATAAATTATTTCAAAATAATCAATGGAACTTAAGGATACTCAAATTCTAGTTTAATCTCCGAGCTCTTTCGTGGTAGAAAAGACAAAAAGCTAATTAGTTTCTCTCACTGGCAATGAATCATCAGAACCTCAATCGGTTAGTGCCCCTTGCTAAGCTGTTTGGGAAATTGGGTGTGATTGGCTTTGGGGGGCCAGCCGCTCATATTGCCATGATGGAAGACGAAGTTGTCAAACGGCGGCGGTGGCTCACCCAAGAGCATTTCCTCGATTTGATTGGGGCTACCAACCTGATTCCTGGCCCTAATTCCACGGAAATGGCAATTCATGTGGGATACAGTTATGGAGGATTACCGGGACTAATTATTGCTGGAGTCTGCTTTATTCTGCCAGCTGTGCTAATCACCGCTGGCTTTGCGTGGATTTATGAGCAATTCGGCACATTGCCACAGGTTACTCCTTTAATCTATGGCATCAAACCAGCAGTTTTAGCAGTGATTTTTGCTGCGGTTTGGCGTTTGGGGAAAAAAGCGGTTAAAAACCGTAAATTGCTGGTTATTGGTTTGGGTGTTGCAACTTTATTGATCTTTGGGCTCAACGAAGTTATTGCCCTGTTGATTGGGGGTAGTTTAGGGATGATTTGGTTATGTACTACTGACCAAGATAACCCTCCCTCGGCAAAATTAACAACTATATTAACAGCTACTCTAACTACTGGTTCAGTGTTAAAGGCTTCAGCTACAACCGCAGCAACTCTAGCAACTGTACCTTTGTGGCAACTAGGTTGGTTTTTCCTGAAAGTAGGTAGTGTTTTGTTTGGTAGTGGTTATGTTTTGGTAGCCTTCTTAGAAGGAGGATTAGTACAAGAACATGGTTGGCTAACTCAACAACAATTACTAGATGCGATCGCTATTGGTCAATTTACTCCTGGTCCTGTGCTTTCTACCTCTACGTTTATAGGTTACCTGATTGCTGGTTTTCCCGGAGCCTTAGTTGCTACCATTGCTATTTTTTTACCCTCCTTTTTCTTTGTTGCTGCTCTCAATCCCCTTATCCCTCGTTTACGAGGCTCAAAATGGGCATCGTCTTTTTTGGATGCGGTTAATGTTAGTGCAGTAGCCCTAATGATTATTGTTACTTTGAATTTAGCCCAAACAACCCTGAGCAATAGCCAAGGCTCACCATTTAATGCCCTCGGTTTGGATTGGCTAGCTGTCTTCATCGCCGTTAGTGCTGCTGTAGTGCTCTTTCGCTATCGGCTGAATGCTGCTTGGTTAGTGTTGGGGGGAGCTTTAATTGGTTGGATTGGTTGGACTATTGTCCCCACTTCTTAACTTCTATAAAGCTATTTTTGGGAAATGGAGAATGGAGAATGGAGAATTAAAATCAACATCCATAAATTCGTAGGGGCGGGTTTAGAGTTACCGTTAACGCATTTGAGAATAACATTAATACAAAACCCGCCCTGTCGATAACCATAGGATTATCAAAATTATGCGATCGCTTGTTGATTTATTTGGCTATGGGTTGGGTTGATTGGGGTAGCAGCAGGGCGGCTTTTGAGCGAAATATTCGGGAAAATGGTCTAAATTATCCCTAAACCCGCCCTGTCGATAACCATGCGATCAGCAAAACTATGCGATCGCTTGTTGATTGATTTGGCGATGGGTTGGGTTGATTGGGGTAGCAGCAGGGCGGGTTTTGATCGAAATATTCGGGTAAAATGGTCTAAATTATCCCTAAACCCGCCCCTACAGGATTTATATTTTATCCCCTTTTTTAAAAGTAGTGCAGCGGGCATGGAAATAACCCACCAGGAGAGAGAGCTATAGAATCTTTACTCTATAAGCATTCTTAATTCTTAATTCCGCGCAGCGTTGAGGATGACAGGCAAGATGCCTGTTCCACAATAAACTAACTGATGATTGGATAATGGTCACCTTGCCATGCGATCGCTCGTAGCTCTTGCTACACTCAATGCTTGTCACCATTGGTCATTAGCACAAATGACCAATGACCAATGATCAATGACAAACAACAAACTTATCGACCAATTCCCACATAATGGAAACCCGCACTTTTGAGAGCTTCAGGATCTAGGAAATTGCGACCATCAATTAAGATAGGATGGTTCATTAGTTTTGCCATCTTTTCATAGTCCAACTTAGCGAATTGTTCCCAGTCTGTAACCAGTACCAAAGCATCACAGCCATCAGCCAATCGTTCTGGATCAGTTTCCACTATTACACCAGTTAAACCATGACGCATACCAGAAGAAGAAATAATTGGATCGTAGGCTTTAACTTTGGCTCCCAGTCTATTCAACTCTTCGATTAGATTAAGAGCTGGAGCATCTCTTAGATCATCGGTATCTGGCTTAAAAGTCAAACCTAGTAGTCCAATAGTTTTCGCCTTAAGCATTTTGAGTTCTTGCTTGAGTTTTTCCACTGCAAGCAAGCGCTGGTATTGGTTAACACTAACGGTGGCTTTGAGTAATTTAGTGTCATAGCCATAATCTTCAGCAATATGAGTCAAAGCTAGGACATCTTTGGGGAAACAGGAACCACCCCAACCAATTCCTGCTTGCAAAAACTTGTTGCTAATCCGAGAGTCTAAACCAATTCCTTTAGCTACTTCAGTAACATCAGCACCAACGCGATCGCAGATATTGGCAACTTCATTAATAAAGCTAATTTTAGTTGCCAAAAAGGCATTGGCTGCATACTTAATCATTTCAGCTGAGCTGAGATCTGTAACCAATACTGGTACAGGGGGTAATGATTTATCTTCTGCATACTGGCGTTCGATCAGTGGGGTATAGAGTTCCTGCATCATCGCGATCGCTTTGGGACTATTACCCCCCAACACAATCCTATCTGGGTTAAAGGTATCGTAAACAGCTGAACCTTCTCGCAAAAACTCAGGATTACTCACCACCTCAAAGCCTGCTGCCATCTCTTCGAGGGAATGAGCCTTAGAAACCCCCCCAGCCGTTACCAGAGATTTATGGCTTTCAGCTACACCATCCATGACGATCATCTTCACCCAATCTCCCGAGCCAATGGGTACTGTTGATTTATTGACAATCACTTTATAAGCGCCATCAAGGTGAGTCCCAATTCCCCTCGCCACTGCTTCAACGTAGCGGGTATCACTCTCCCCTGTAGGTAATGGGGGTGTTCCCACTGCAATGAACAAAATTTCCCCATGAGCTACACCAGCAGCTAAATCTGTAGTGAACTCCAGATGTCCAGCCTCAGAAGAAGAGCGCATCAGCTCAGAAAGTCCTGGCTCAAAGATGGGCGCTTGCCCAGATTGCATCAATTTTACTTTCTCTTCATTATTGTCCACGCAGATAACGTGATGCCCAATGTGAGCTAAGCAAACGCCGGTAACTAAGCCAACGTATCCAGTACCAATAACACAAACACGCATAGAACTAATTTTCACTACTAGAAGTTATGAGTCAGGAAATTTGGTCTAAGCACCCTCATTTAAGGTTATAGTTTAAACCCAAGCAAGGTGAGGCTCCTCAGGACAAGGTTACGCGATCGCGAAAATCCTCTATAGTCAGTTTTAATCCTTCAGCTAAAGGAATAGTAGGTTGCCAGTTTAGCAAAGTTTTGGCCTTGGTGATATCAGGTCGGCGACGTCGTGGATCGTCTTGGGGTAGAGGCTTAAACAGAATCTCTGAGTCAGGATTTACCATATTCTGAACCGCCTGAGCTAATTCTAGGATAGTGTATTCATCAGGATTACCTAAATTGATCGGTCCGGTATGCTCACCATTCATTAGTCGGATCAGCCCTGCCACTAGATCAGAAACATAGCAGAAGCTGCGAGTTTGAGAACCATCTCCGTATACTGTTAGGGGTTGACCTTTGAGGGCTTGCACGACAAAATTGCTGACAACTCGACCGTCATTTTCTAACATACGCGGACCATAGGTGTTAAAAATGCGAGCAACGCGAATTGCTACATTATTCTGTGAGTAGTAGTCAAATGCTAAGGTTTCTGCAACTCGCTTGCCTTCGTCGTAACAGCTACGAGGACCGATGGGATTGACGTTGCCTCGGTACTCTTCTGACTGAGGATGGACTTCCGGATCTCCGTAAACCTCAGAGGTAGAAGCTAATAAGAATCTTGCATTCACCCGTTTGGCTAACCCCAACATATATAGGGTGCCCATAACATTGGTTTTGATCGTCTTAACGGGATTGTATTGGTAGTGGATTGGTGAAGCTGGACAAGCAAGATGGTAAATTTGGTCTACTTCTAACTTAATTGGTTCGGTGATATCGTGGCGTATCAGTTCAAAATAAGGGTTATCTAACCATTTGAGGATATTGTGCTTGCGACCAGTAAAGAAGTTATCTAAACAGATAACTTCATGTCCTTGTGTCATTAAGCGATCAATCAGGTGGGAGCCGATGAAACCAGCACCACCTGTAACCAGAATTCTCATATAACCATACTCTGTGGAATTAAAATCAATCCTAAACTAACCTCAACTAGTAACACTGTCCACAGCTGCTTATTTTAATTTTTGATACCAAATCCGCCTATTCTACCCCCGTTATCTTCTCCCCCAGCTTCCCCAGCTTTCTCAAAACGGGGGTAACTAACCCGAATTTGCTCTGAGGGTCGGGAAGATGTCACTCTTGATCAAGACGTAACACTGCCATGAAAGCTTCCTGGGGTACATCAACTGTTCCCACTGATTTCATCCGTTTCTTACCTTTTGCCTGCTTTTGTAGCAGTTTTTTCTTACGGCTGATGTCGCCGCCGTAACATTTGGCAAGAACATCTTTACGTAAAGCAGGGATGTGTTCGCTAGCAATTACTCGGCTGCCGATAGAAGCTTGAAGGGGAATTTTAAATTGGTGGCGGGGAATCAATTCTTTGAGTTTTTCCACTAAAGCCCGACCAACATAGTAAGCTTTGTCTCGGTGGACAATCATTGCTAGTGAGTCAACAGGATCACCATTGATCAGAACATCTAGTTTGACTAGGGTGTTGTCTCGATAGCCGAGGAGATGATACTCCATGCTGGCATAACCACGCGATCGCGATTTGAGTTGATCAAAAAAGTCGGTTACGACTTCTGCCAAGGGCAATTCATAAACTAAAGTTGTCCTTCCTTGGGTTAGGTACTTCATATCCTTAAACTCTCCCCGCCGACTTTGGCATAGTTCCATGATTGTGCCAACGTAGGTTTCTGGAGTAATCATCTCTACTTGAACATAAGGTTCAGCAATTTTTTCCCGTTCCTGGGGTGATGGTAAGGTACTGGGATTGTCGATTTCAAAAACTTCGCCACTGTTAATGGTTACTTCATAAACTACGGATGGCGCTGTAGTGATTAAATCCAAATTATATTCTCGTTCCAGTCGTTCTTGGACAATTTCCATATGCAGTAAGCCCAAAAAACCACAACGGAAGCCAAATCCCATAGCGGTAGAAGTCTCTGGTTCATAGTTGAGAGCTGCGTCATTAAGTTTCAGCTTATCGAGAGCATCTCGTAAATCTTTATATTGGTCAGAGTCTGTTGGGAATAAACCGCAAAACACCATCGGCTTAGCTTCAGTGTAACCGGGTAATGGTTCTGGTGCTGGGGAGGCTGAGAGGGTAATGGTGTCACCAACACGAGCATCTTCTACCGTTTTAATCGCTGCGGCTAAGTAGCCCACTTCACCAGCGTGCAGTTCCTCCACTTGTACTTCTGTTGGCGACAGGACACCAAGTTCATCAATTTCGTACTCCTTACCGGATGCCATCAAACGAACGCGATCGCCTTTTTTGAGGGTACCATCTACTACCCGAAAATAAACAATTACACCCCGGTAAGGATCGTAGTAGCTGTCAAAAATCAACGCCCGCAGTGGTTGTTCTACCGTATCCTGGGGTGGTGGCACCAGATGCACAATTGATTCAAGAATTTCCTCAATCCCAATGCCTTCCTTTGCCGATGCCCTAATTGCTCCGCTACAATCAAGACCAATGACTTCCTCAATTTCGCTGATTACCCGCTCAGGGTCAGCTCCGGGCAAGTCAATCTTATTCAAAACTGGGATAATTTCCAGGTCATGCTCTAGAGCTAAATAAACATTAGCTAGAGTTTGAGCTTCAACTCCCTGTGACGCATCTACAATTAATAATGCCCCTTCGCAAGCAACGAGCGAGCGCGATACCTCATAGGAGAAATCCACATGACCAGGAGTGTCAATTAAATTGAGGACATATTGCTCACCCTCACCGAGAGTGTAGTTCATCCGTGCTGCTTGTAGCTTAATGGTAATGCCCCGCTCCCGCTCCAAATCCATGTTGTCGAGAAACTGTTCCTTCATCTGGCGATCATTTACTGTACCAGTAGCCTGTAAAAGGCGATCTGCTAAGGTAGATTTGCCGTGGTCAATGTGGGCAATAATCGAAAAATTACGAATTCTGGAAACGGAAACATCAGTCATAGTGATCGAGGGTAAGAAGAAAGAACTGACAGAGTGCAGATTCAGTAGTACTTAATGTATTTTAATGTTTCTGCCTTGAAGGTGTAAGTGTTATTAGCTGTAATCGGCTAACCCAAAGGCGTTACTAAAACCCCTTGGAGCTGTTAGGTTGAACATTGACTAGCCTATTCCTAGTTATCGTAAAATATAGATTAGGGAAACCAATAACTTTTATGAATGATCGCGCTCATATTCAAGAGGGTTTGCTCTCTAACTCCGCTGATGCCCGTCAACTAGCTAACTCTTCCCTCAAGCGAACAGCTGATAAGGAAGAGATTTCTATCCATTTGGATACAGAACTGTTAGAGCAAATCAAGCACCTAACTAATGATCCAAGTAAGGTAATTGAAGTGGCAATTCGTCAGTGGCTCAGAGGTGAGCGGGAGCGAGATGATGAACTCACTCGTACTTTCGATAGAAATCCCCCTGTTCCGCCCCGAGGAGAGTGGAATGATTGAGATAATACAGTTAAAGCTGTTTAACTTGGTCAACTTTCCCCCAGGTGTGAGGTAATAGTTGGTGACATTTACCCTAAAAAGACCTAGCTAATCGTTTGATACCTTGCAGTTTCCAGGTTTTTGTATTATAGGAGCATCTCAGCTTTGAAAAAATCTGGACAAAAATCCGGAACGCTATCCTAATTTGCGGTAGCTAAGTGTACTTCTACAAAAGTGAGATGCATTCCCTTGTGATGACTGCCACTACTAATTCTCCCGGAGCTGAATGTCGCCCTATGGATTCTCCTACGTTTGCAGCAGGCAAGTCTACCTTTTTGCAGGAGTTAGGAGCCGAGCTTGCGTTTATTCAGGATACATCTGGTCAGTATCTGTCTTTCTATTGGCAAGATGCTAAAGATTATAGTCTGACACAGGAACAAGTAGTTAGACTTCCCCTTAAGGATAGCTTCTGTCCGATCGCCCTTGAGATCTATCTGGAGCAAATTCAACGAGTTGTAGAGCTCAAAACTCCTCAAAGATGTATTCATGCTTTTGGTTACCAAGGGCAGTCTTTCCCCTTTGAGTTAGTAATCAGCCCGATTTTGCAAGCTGGTAGCAAGGCAACAACTGTTCTAGTTATGGGTCACCTGTTGCCTCAAGAATCGGTACAGTCGGCTATCGATTCCCTAGTACCAATAAGTCTAGATCCTAATCAAAAACTACTAACTAAAATTGCCAGGAAGATTCGTCGTACTCTGGATCTTGATACCATCTGGCTAGAAACCGTTACTAGTCTGGGGAAAGCACTCCAGGTGAGTCGCTGCATCATCTGCTCCTACAAACCAGGACATCCTAAAGTAAAAGTGGAAGCAGAGTATTGCCAGGAGCCTTTTCAATCAATTTTGGGAAGACAGCTGGAGCTCGAAGCAGAATCAGAGTTAAAACAAGCTCTATTGAGTAGTGAGCCAGTGTTGGTAGAGGAAGTTATCAGTAATAATTTCCAACAACAGTCAGTACTGGTAGTTTCAACTTCCTATCAAGATGAACCCAATGGGGTAATTAGCCTACAACAGTGCGACCGCCACCGTCAATGGAGTGAGGCAGAAATTGAGTTGGTGCGAGAGTTAGCTCAACAAGTTAGCACTGCGATCGCTCATGCTACCTTATACAAAGAGTTGGAATTGGCTCGTGAGGACGCAGAGAAAGCTTCCCGCTATAAAAGTGAATTTCTCGCTAGTACAACCCATGAGCTACGCACTCCCCTTAATGGTATTATCGGCAGTCTGAAGCTGATCCTTGACGAAGTGGTCGATGATCCAGAGGAACAGACTGAATTCATTGATGTTGCTCACAAGTCAGCCCTCCATCTGCTGGAAATTATCAACGATATCTTGGATATTGCCAAAATTGAAGCGGGCAAAATGTCCTTGGAGTTAGATCAAGTCAAGCTTGAAGGATTGATGGATGCTGTTGATAGATTTACTCGGAATCAGGCTCAACAAAAAAACCTGAGCCTCAATTTTGAGCTGCCTGCCACTCGTGATGACATAATAGTATTTGGAAACTACCAACGGCTGTTGCAGGTATTGTTAAACTTAGTAGGCAACGCAATCAAATTTACTCATGAAGGTGGAGTGACGATTAGTGTTGAAGTACAGAAGACTAAGATCAAGTTGAAAGAACAAGAATTTCCTGGTGTCGTCAAAGTTAGAGTAGCAGATACTGGTATTGGAGTTTCTCTCGAACAACAAGAAAAGCTATTTCAATCATTTAGCCAGGTTGACGGTTCCAGCACTCGTAAATATGGTGGGACTGGTTTAGGACTGACCATTTCTCAAAAACTGATAGAAACTATGGGTGGTGTCGTCAGTTTTTACAGTATGGGTGAAGGACTAGGTTCAACAGTTACCTTTAGTGTGCCTCTATATCAGGAACCTCTGTTGATTGCTCAGTCAGAGGACTGAGGCAGAATTAAGAATGCAGAATTTTTGAATGTAGAAAAAAATGGCTATCGTAGATTGACTGTGATTTAGCAATTACAAATTCTACATTCTAAATTATTAATGCTAGATTTACGTAACTTTTATCAAGCAACAAACCCTGGTAGGGCTTTGGCTGTAGACAATCCTGAAGATAAGCTTTCTGTTGCCTTTGGCATTGGCGAAATTACGACTAAGACAAAAAGTGATGCCACATTGCGGCAGAAGCTAAACTAGTATTTGGGGCCACAAAAAACTCAGCTCTTGGATGCCATTAACCAAGAATTGCTAGAACCCGCGATCGCTTCTTTAAAACAACGACGATGCCAATTTCTGATGATGAGTGGGAATTGTTGCGTCAGGTGCGGCAGCGGCAAAAAGTCAGCGGCGAGGAAGGATATCAAACATTGATTCGCAGTCGGTTAGTATTTGAATATCGTGAAGACGGCGAGTCTTGGTTTGATATCAATCCGATTTTGGCAGAAGCGAAGGAATTTAGAATTGAGAATTTAGAATTTAGAATTTAGAATGGCTCACCGCCTGTTCCACATTCATCAATTCTGAATTCCTCTGTGTTCCTCTGTGCCTCTGTGGTTAATTTCCTATTGCCAGTCAATTGAGTAAGAGAATTTACCACAAAGTCACAAAGAGCACAAAGAGATAAGATAAAGATTGTATTTGAGAATGGCATTCTAAATTCTAAATTCTCAATAATGGCTGAATCCCACCAACCTGAGAATATAGCTATTAATAACGAGCGATCGCATGGAGCGCAATGACTACAAACTGACTGTAATTTACGGTGAATCAGGAGTCGGTAAGAGTTCACTGGTGTATGGTGGACTAGTGCCAACTTTGAAACAAAAAGTGATCGGTATATCTGCATCTGAGGTTCTGCCTGTAACCATATTTGACGGATGTTTCTAATTTTCACTTAGAGCCTGCTTTGATTGACCAATTGGTGCAAGATTTGGCCGGTAATTTGGGAGAAGTTCGTCCGATTGAATTACAAATAGTAGGGGCGCAATGCTTTCCATTGGTGTTAACTTAAGCCTAGACATAGCTAGCTAGTTGAATTCCATAATCTGCCGTGGACTTAAACTCCAGGTGAGGCAACGGTTTCACTTTAAGTTGACACCGATGAATGCTTTCGCCCTCAATGCTTGCGATCGCTTTTTTCAATTTCCTACCAAAAAAAGCGATCGCGTCTCATGTCACTGCATTATACTTCGGACAACCATATGTAAATGATAAATTCATTTGAGGTTATGATTCAAAATAGTAACAAGACGGCTAAATAAGTCATTGAGGTCAGCAGGTACTCGATAAAGGTTGAGGTCTTGCTGAACTTGTTTTTTTTCTCGATTTAGTACGCCAAATTGCCAGACATCTCCAGTGGAGACAGCACCATAGAGCAAGGGTTCGTTT
Organism: Symploca sp. SIO2C1; assembly: GCA_010692635.1. Lineage (GTDB taxonomy): Bacteria > Cyanobacteriota > Cyanobacteriia > Cyanobacteriales > Coleofasciculaceae > Caldora. The sequence continues at coordinate 24,626 of JAAHGL010000092.1, forward strand.
GAAGTTGTCCATTGCTCAAGGGCGATGAGTTCGACGGCAAGTTGAGTGAACCCTCTGGCTAAGTCTGCATTTTTGGCTTCAATGACGAGGAGATTATGCTGGGTGTGGAGGTAGTAGTCCAGAGAACCTTTTAGTTGTTCGGAAACCTTAATAGAATACTCGATTCTGAGTTGAGCTTGGGTGTAGTCGATGAGTGCTAAAACAATGGGGGCAATTAGGATTTCTCGACGAGCCGCTTCACTGGTAAGGCTCACGTAGGGTAAGCGACGCTGAATAGTATTTTTGAGTTCAGTGAGTGGGTCTAGGTTTAGATTAGATTTGGGTAAGTCTAGGTTGCTGCGTTGCAAAGAAAAGCCAAACTCAGCCAGAATATCGTCTGGCTCATAAGTCATCTCGAAATAACTGCGAAAAGTATAGGATTTTCCCGGTTCGAGGATAGAAGTTTTAGACATGGTGCTTTTCCTTTATTTCCAATACTCTAGAAAATTTTTTAAACTGGAACAGGTGATTAAAAAAGGACTGTATGACTGAGCCAAAAAGCGCTTGTGAGTTGTTCAAGGCTGCCTACGAGAACCGCTATACTTGGGATGAGAACTTCCCAGGCTATAGCGCGGATGTTGAAATTAAGCAAGGGAATGAGGTCTATACTGGCACAGTTTGTATTAATAGCAACCTCACTGTAGAAGTCAGTGGCTTCGAGGATGAGACAGTCCACGAGAGTATCTACAACCAGATGCGGGATATTGTTACCCATCGCAAACGGTCATCTTTTGAGAAGGCTCATGGTAAGAATGAGTTTAGCCTGGGAGAAACAGACGCAACTGGTGCTGTAGCAATCCTTGTCAAGGGTGATGCTATGGGTTCCAACTATAAAATTAGAGATGCTGAAATCTGCCAGGTAAGCCGGGTGATGGGACCGATGGCTTTTACAATTAATACTAAAGAGAGCTTGGATACAGGGGAAGGTTATGTTTCCTCAGACTATAATGCCATCTTCCGTAATCCTAAGACTGGTGATCTCCTAGCTAAACGGGAGTTTGAAGATACTTTCGAGAAGGTTGGTAACTATTACCTTATGACTCGTCAAGTGGTTCACTCTCTTGAAGGAGAAGGCAGAACAACTACTGAATTTAACTTTTCTAATGTCAAGCTACTCGAACCAGCAGTAGTTTAGTCCAATTAGAACTAGTGCAGAAAGTAGGAAGCAGTAGGGGCCAATGGCCATTCGCCCCTAGGTCATCATTCGTGTCAACTTAAGGTAAAATCCTTGCCCCACAAGGAACTTAAGTTCCTTGCTAATAACTTAAGTTGACACCGATGCTAGATCATTCGCCCCTACTTTCATCAATCGATAGAATCCTTATATAGTAAGCATTCTTAATTCTTAATTCTTAATTCTTAATTCCGCACAGCGGTACTAGCTTCTAC
>JAAHGL010000093.1 GCA_010692635.1 Symploca sp. SIO2C1
GCGTCGAATGCAGGATTAGCGATCTCACGCACTTTTGGGACACCATCGTTAGATTGATTGATTGATTTTTTATCTTACCGACTGTAAGACTTTTGGGTTTTGCACCGGGAACTAGTCTAAACTCCAGTCTGTTACTTCTTGTTCAAATTGACCAATCGTTGCAGCAATTTGTAAGAGTTGATTGGCAAACAAACATTGAGGAAAATGTTTTTGCCTGCTGAGCTCATCAATTTCACATTCTAGGGATAATAGATCTTTTTGAAAGTTATAATAATTTGCTTGGCAAGGACTTCTCTGAGAAAGAAAATCATACAGATCACTCGCCTGAAGGGATAAAAACTCTGACTCCTGTTTGCTCTCTAGCTGAAACTGTTGAAAATTGGGACGAGTGTCAAAATGATATAGATGGTAAAAAGAGCTTAACAAGCCAATTGCTTTAACAAGGTAACTTCCTACTCTATCTTGCAAATCTAGACTATATTCTCCCATCTGTTGATAAATATCAGGAGAGTTATCTTTCCCTATTGGTAGTTGCAAGGGAAAAAACCTCAAATCTAGGTTTGTATAACTATCGTTTTTCTCTGGAAATAAATTCCAAAAAGTAATATGAGGGTGAATTCGTTGGACGTACTGGTGAGGTGCATGAACCCCTTGAATTGTGCCATGTACCAAAATAATTGGAAGATCTGACAGCAGGCTATAGATATAATTTACATCCCGGTCTGTTTGAAATAAAGGTCGCTTAAAATAGCCATCCTGTTTAGATGCTAGGTTACTCCAAGATACTTCACGATAAGAAGCATTGAAAGCATTACGAAAATTTACATAGCCACTTTGAGCATTTAACTCTCCAGCTTTAGTATCATCCCAAAAAGGAGACACCAAAATAATCGGTAACTTTGTCTGCTCATACAAAGCTTTCAGTGTTTGGTAAGTTGTGTCTACCCCATCAAAAAAGGGGCTGTTTGCGTCTTCTCTGGCTAAATTCCTCAGAGCTTTATTCGTCCAGACAGAATAACTTGCCCTTAAATGTTCAATGATTTGCTGTTCATTGATTTTAATTCTAGAATCGCTGAAAGATTTAATAATACTGTATTCATGTTGTTTTTTCAGTTCTTCTAAACGCAACTGATGTTGTGCGTTTTGTTCTTCTCGATGAAAGCGATTTGCTTGGGGTTGTGTCCAGATGTTATCAATGACCTTACAAAGAACCTCACAGACAGGAGCTACCACGGGAGCAGCTGCCGTAATCAATGCAATCGTTGAAATCGGCTCTACCATAATTTTTAATCTAGTAGGGATAGATTACCCACCGCTCTACAGCGAAGAAATTTAGATAAGCTGTTGTGTATTTATAGTCATCTCAACAGAAACTTATGATTGCAAGTTTCTGCAAATTAGATGCGTTTTCGCTTAGCAATATAAACCGCAGGTTTGGGAGTAAAACAATTTCTATACTCCATCTCCTTGCAGCGAGGTAGTTGATTAATCAAGTAGGTTAGATTGCGCCCTTTTGAAGTGAGTGAACTCTAGCCCATTATCCTCTATAAGATAACGATAGCGTAAATGATGGATAAATGCCAAATCCTTCTTATAGGATCATTATTCAAAAAGTTAGAAACTTTCGCTACCGCTCAGGATGACATTATTCCGTGACAGTGCATAAGTCCCAAGCTTTGGGATATTTCCTTGAAGGCAGATAAATTCTGACTTAGCTAAGTAAAATTGAAAAACTAATATCATCTATCGAAGAACAGATGATATTAGTTTCTTTGAGCTAACTTGAACAAGGTTCAGCCAACTAATCCTGAGCGGAGAGCTCGAACAGCTGCTTGAGTGCGGTCATCTGCACAGAGCTTATTCAAGATATTGCGAACGTGAGTTTTGACAGTTCCCACTGTAATGTATAGCTTTTCCGCAATCACTGCATTGCTACAACCATCAACAATCAGTTGCAAAACCTCTAATTCTCGTTCAGTTAAAGGGTAAGCTTCAATCAGTTGGCTATACTCAGGTTCTGCAGCATTAATTGTCACAGTTTTCATTGCTCCTGTGGCTGCAGTGCTTACCTCACTTGACTTGGCTTGCTTGAGAACAACTCCGGCGATCGCCGGGTCAATCCAGGCATTACCTTCACTTGTGACATGTAGCGCTTCTAGCAGATTATCAAAACTGATATTTTTCATACAGTAAGAATCCGCACCAGCAGCAAAAGCCGCCATCACAGCTTCTTCATTATCCTGCAAAGTGAGAACTAGAATCTTGGTTTTGTCTGGATTATCGGCTGCGATATCTTCCTTGAATTGCTTTGTCAATTCAATGCCGTCCATATCAGGAAGACCAAGATCAACTATACCGATATCTGGTCTAGTAGTCTCAAGTAATTTCAGACCGTCAGCGGCGTTAGCAGCCTCACCGACAAATTCAATTTCACTACGCTGTTGTAGCGCTGTTCTAATCCCGACCCTAGTAAGGTCGTGGTCTTCAATGAGAGCAACGCGAATTTTACTCATCATTAATGTCCAGGGTATAACATTTTGTAACTTTTACATAGAAAATTTAGGAAGCTTTGGCTCATTTTAATGAAGTATTTCTACCCATTGGTAGTAGTAGGGATCGTTGCACTTCGGATAGATTCTGAATAGTAGAGTCTATTTTTGAGACTTCCTTTACTTTGGGCTTAGATTAAAGCCAACTTTCAGACATCTTGAGCTATTGGGTACGGAGTTAAGTTTTTTGAACATAACTCCTAAGGAATACAATTTTTGCTCACAAGTTGCCTGTATAGGGCTACTGCTGCGAATTTGTACACCTCTTCCAATACCTTGAGGAATGTCTGGAAGCAAGTAAAGTGAGAGCTTGTTGTACTATGGCAACCATTCTTTAAATTATTGTGCTTATACAAGATAACCCCATAATCACCTATTTTAACCACCACTGGTATGACTAGGCTTCCTTATATAGGCTGTAAATTACAACCTAGAAACACTTTTGGAGCCCCTAGTGCCGCTGCGCGGAATTTAGAATTTAGAATTTAGAATTTAGAATGCTTATAGAGTAAGGATTCTAACGATCTCAAACTGGTCAGTTACTTTTGCCGCGCTGCACTAGGTAGCAATTACGGCAAATGTCCAGATTTCAATTCTATCACGGCAACTCAAGTCTCAAAGTAATTCAAACGAAGTAAAACAGAAGACAAGCCTAATTGCTTAATTTATACAAAAAAGATTTAACAGATGGACTCCTCTCAAACTTCGCTAACTTGGTTTAGGCAACCAACGGCTCTGTCCGTTCGCTGGCGAGGCACTTTAATTATTTCAATCCCAGTTATTTGTTTGTTGGCTTTAATTTTGGCCATTGCTGGGTTGCGCTCTCAAACCAGAGAGCGTCGAGTAGAAGCGCAACAGAGTCGGCAAACCATCATAGAGGCTAATCGCTTAATGAAAGGGCTACTCAATGCTGAAACCAGCGTTCGAGGTTACTTAATTACTAGGCGTGAAGAATTTTTGGAGCCTTATTTACAGGCAAAAGAACTCCTACCTAAGTCCCTTAATTCTCTCAGTGTTCAAGTACAAGCTAATTCGTTACAGCATCAGCAACTGCGAGAGATTTCAACTCTAGCACAAGAGCAAATCAAGCTTTTAGAGGAGATTCTTCAGGCAAGTAAGGCAACTCCAAGTACACAAGTTACATCATCCTCTTTAATTGAGCAGTTGCAAAAAAGCCAGTTACTAATGGATGATCTACGAGGGAAGATAGAGGAATTTTTCGAGAAAGAAGAACGAGCAGGAAGGGATCACGAAGCGCAAGTGATCTATTGGCAGGAACTAACCAATGCATTACAGTGGTTTGCTTTAGCTGTAGGTTTAGTGGGCTTAGTTGCAGCTTTGTACCTCTTTAATAAGTTAGACAGAGAGCTAGCACAGCAAGCAAGCAACTTGCGAGAAAGTAACCTATATATGCAAGCAGTTTTTGACAATGTCGTTGATGGCATTCTCATCCTTAATGAGCAAGGCTATATTCAGTTTGCTAATGCTGCTAGTGTCCAAATCTTTGGCTATCAACCGGATGAACTCAAAAACATGCATCTGCAAATACTGTTTGCCCAACCACTGACAAATGATAGTGGTCAAACGATGAATTTTATAGTAGGTAAGAACCAAGACAAACTCAAGCGTCAGCAGGAAACAATTGGGAATCACAAAGAAGGCAAAACTTTTCCCATGGAGTTTGCGATTAGCAAAATGCAGTTAGACAATGAGCCCCACTCAAGCAAAACCCTTCCACACAAGGAAAGCTGGGTAACCATTGAAACCAACTCCTCAATGAAAACAGAGCAATCGCTGTTCATTGCGATTGTACGCGATATCAGCGATCGCAAGCAGTCCCAGGAAACCCTGCTCAAACAAGCCCAACTGCTTGATTTAGCCAATGACACAATTATGGTGCGCGATCTCAATGATAAGATTACTTATTGGAATCAAGGGGCTCAACGATTGTATGGCTGGACAGCAGAAGAAGCAGTAGGTAATTCTGCCCGTGCCCTCCTCAAAACTGAACTACCTCTAGCATCAAAGGCAATTAGGCATGTCTTATTCCAAGATGGTTACTGGAACGGTGAATTGGTACATTCTCGGCGTGATGGAACCCGTGTTCCTGTTGCCAGCGGGTGGACGTTGCAGCGAGACGAGAAAGGTCAGCCCATAGCTTACCTGGAGATTAACCAAGATATCACTCAACGTAAGCAAGCAGAGGCTGCACTGCGTAGGAGCGAAAAATTATATCGCACCCTAGCCCAAAATTTCCCCAATGGAGCAGTATTTCTGTTTGATCATGACCTGCGATATAACATTGCTCAAGGATCCGGATTAGCCCAACTGAATCTTGAGAGTAACGCTCTTACAGGTAAAACTATTTCAGAGGCATGGCCTCCCGAAACAGCTCAATCACTTGAGCCAATTTATAGCGCTGCTTTAACAGGCAAAGCTACAGTTACAGAAATACAATTTGCTGATCGTATTTACTGTGTACATGTGCTACCGGTAACTAATGAATACCAAGAAGTATTTTGCGGTATGTCAATGACCCAAGATATTACCCAGAGCAAACGCAATGAAGTGGCTCTCCAATCCCGCGCTCAGGAGCTAGCTCAAATGACAAAAGCACTAGAGGAAACCACAACAATTTTGGAGAAGAAAAACTCTGAACTTGACCAATTTGCCTATATTGTCTCTCACGATCTCAAAGCTCCATTGCGAGCGATCGCTAACCTTTCCCAGTGGATTGAAGAAGACTTACAAGATCATTTGACAGAAGAAACCCGACACCAAATGGACTTACTTAGGGGGCGTGTACAGCGGATGGAAGCTCTGATCAATGGTCTGTTGCAGTACTCCCGTGCAGGGCGTCTGCAAAGCGAATTAGAATTAGTTGATGTAGAGGAATTACTGAAGTTAGTGATCGACTCTTTAGCTCCAGTACCAACATTTACTATTGATGTGATGCCAGGAATGCCCAAGTTCATCACAGAACGATTACCCCTTACACAAGTATTTGCTAACTTAATTAGTAATGGCATTAAACACAATCACCGTTCTGATGGAAAAATTGTAATTTTAGTAACAGAAACGATTGATTTTTACGAGTTTTCTATTGCCGATAATGGTCCTGGAATTGCTGCAGAATTTCATGAAAAAATTTTTGTCATGTTTCAAACTTTGGAACCAAGAGACCAGGTCGAAAACACTGGAGTAGGTTTAGCAATTGTCAAAAAAATTATTGAAGATAAAGGAGGGAAAATTTCTTTAGAATCTCAGCGATCGCAGGGAGCAACGTTTCGCTTTACCTGGCCTAAGCAATCGATAGAACAGGCAGCTTAGTGATGGAAAATAAAGAAACTAGTCTTTTACTCATCGATGACGACGAAGTCGATGTAATGACCTTAAAAAGGGCACTAAAACAAAATAATATTACTAATCCACTTTATATTGCCACAAATGGTCTTGAGGCCTTAGAAATGTTACGAAGCAATACTATGCCCAAACTGATACCTGGAGAGCGGAAACTAGTCTTACTTGACCTCAATATGCCCAAAATGGGAGGTATTGAGTTTCTCAGGGAGTTAAGGGCTGACCCTAACCTTAGAGGTATTCCAGTAATTGTGCTGACCACCTCTAATGAGGATCGAGATATAGTAGAAGCTTATAAACTCAATGTCGCAGGGTATATTATCAAACCGGTAATTTTTAAGAAATTTGTCGAAGCAATAGAGACTCTTAACAAATATTGGATGCTTAGTGAAATGCCTTGAAAGGAGTTAAAGCTTAAGCAGCGGTGCATCTCATCTGTAGAAATCAGTAATGGTTAATAGCTAATGGCAATGTTGGCGTAACCCGCCCCACATCGCTCATGAGCAGCAATTAGCCATTAGCAATAGACAAAAAGCTAATTATGGAAGAGATTATCAGAATCTTGGTTGTGGAAGATGATGAAGTTGATCGCATGGCAGTGCGCCGCGCTCTCAAGAAAGCTGGGTTATTAGTAGAAGTGGCAGAAGCGATTGACTGCCACAGTGCGATGGAAGCTCTTGCCCCCTGCACAGTAGTGTTTGAGGAGCAAGAGGCAACAGCAGCATTGGTATGCCCTCTTGGAGCCAAATACTCTGATGGAATGCTACACTCAAGTGCAATCGCAACAAAACATCCCAAAGGACAGCAGAGTCAAAGGAGCGAGGTAAAGCTCATTCCTTCCCATTACCCTAATACGACTCTGAATCCCACAAACTTTGACTGTGTTTTACTTGACTATCGATTGCCTGATGGTGACGGACTAACCTTAGTTAAAGCAGTTCGTAAGGCTGGGATTAAAGTACCTTTGATTGTACTAACTGGTCAGGGAGACGAGCAAATAGCTGTTGATCTGATGAAGGCTGGAGCATCAGACTATCTACCTAAAAGTAAAGTTTCACCAGAAACTCTCTCTCGCAGCCTACGCCATGCTGTTCGCATCTTTCGAGCAGAAAGGGAAGCAGAGTTGGCAACTCAGCGGCTACGAGAAAGTGAAGAACGCTACCGTCTAGTATTAGAAGGTTCAAACGACGGGATTTGGGATTGGGACATTGTTACCCAGGAAATTTATTGCAATGACCGCCTTTACGACATTATTGGTTTATCCCCTAGCAATCGCAAAATTACCTCTGAGTCATTTTTTGAGCGGCTGCATCCAGAGGATCAAGCTAGAGTTAAACAGGCAGTAGATGCTCACCTACAAGATCTTGTTGAACTGGATTTAGAATTTCGACTGCTACATACTTCTGGGGAATATCGCTATTGTATTGCTCGCGGTAAAGCTCAGCGAGATGCTCAAGGAAATCCTCTGCGGATGTCTGGTGTAGTCAGCGACATTACCCAGCGTAAGCGAGCTGAAGAATCTCTAAGATTTCTGGCTGAGGCAAGTACTTTACTTTCTGCTTCCCTTGATTACCAAACGACTTTAGAAAACCTGGCAAAGTTGGCAGTACCTCGTCTTGCTGACTGGTGCGCCATTGATGTAGTAAGACCAGACTTAACTTACTCTCGTCTTGCTGTTGCCCATGTTAACCCAGAAAAAGAGAAGTTAGTCTGGGAGTTGCAGCGTCGTTACCCTCCCCAAGGGGATGAAAACTACGGTTATCCTAAGGTTTTACGTACAGGTGAATCCTATGCCTGTTTTGATGTGAGCGATGAATTTCTGAGTACTGTTGCGCGAGATCCAGGACATCTGAATCTGTTCAGGCAATTAAACCATAAATCTTACATCTGTGTTCCCTTACAAGTAGGAGATAAAACCCTAGGCTCGATTTCTTTTGTCTGGAGTGAATCAGGACGTCGTTACACTCAAGCAGATTTAGAGCTAGCTGAGGATTTGGCTCGCCGTGCTGCCTTAGCAACAGAAAATGCGCGGCTCTACCGTGAGGCACAGGAGGCAAGTGAGAGTCTGCGGCAGGTAGTTGCCATTCTAGACCAACAGCAACAGCAACTGAGAACCTTACAGCAACTAACGAATCTCCTCAACCAGCGCCTAACCAACCTACCATGTCTGTTGCGGGAGATGGTGGGAGCTTTAGTAAAAACAATTCCCGGTGCCCAGTTTTGCTTTATCATGCTCAAAAACCCCCAATGCAACGGGCTGTTATTGAGTGTAACTGCTGGAATCGGTACAGAAAAACTGCGGCTTGAAGATGCCTTTCCCCCTTCAGAAGGTTTACTGGCTGAGGTTTTTGTGACTGGCAAATCTCAATTGATTCAACGCCTAGATGGAGACTCACCCCATCTAGAGGATGTTCCCGCTGCGATGTACTCTGTAACCATTGAGTCAGTACAGGCAGGGCGTCTAGGAGTACTAGCCATTGGTAATTGGCATAATGCTAATGCTTTTGACTCCGAAGATCAAAAGTTGCTAGTGGCTGTGGGTGAACAAGCGGCAATCGCGATTGATAATGCCCGCATGATTAGAGCATTGGAGGAACAGGAGACCCGTTTAGAATTTCAGAACGAGATGCTGGCTCAACAGAACCAGGAACTAGAAAGTCAGCGACAACAGGTTCTGCGACAGAACCAGGAACTAGAGAACCAGCGACAGCAAGTGTTATTGCAGAACCTGCAACTTTTAGAAGCAGCACGATTGAAATCTCAGTTTCTAGCCACTATGTCTCATGAACTGCGGACGCCAATGAACGCTGTTATTGGCTTTTCTCAGCTGTTATTGCGTCAGCGCCAGAGTTCACTGGCACCCCAACAAGTGGATATGGTAGAGCGGATTCTCAATAATGGTAAAAACTTGTTAACACTAATTAATGAAATTCTTGACCTCTCTAAAATCGAAGCTGGACGTCTGGAACTAAAACTAGAAACCTTTAACTTAGTAAAACTCTTAAGAGCAACACTGGGAGAACTCCGCTCTCTTGCTGATCAAAAGCACTTGGAGTTGGATATCCAAGCTGATTTACAAAACCCCAATGTGAGCAATGACAGCGTTCGCCTACGGCAAATTTTAGTCAATCTCCTTTCCAATGCCATTAAATTTACTGAATGTGGCAAGGTACAGGTGAAAGTGAAAGAAATTTCCTCAGATCGGTTAGTAATTATTGTTAAAGATACAGGGATTGGTATTGCTCAAAATGATTTGGAGCATATTTTTGAAGAGTTTCGGCAAATCGACCAGACAACTACCAGAAAATACTCTGGTACTGGTTTAGGGCTAGCAATTACAGAGTCATTAGTTCAATTGATGAACGGAAAAATTACCGTTGAGAGTGAAATTGGTCAGGGTTCAACCTTCCACATCGAATTACCTCGAGAGGTTCCAGCTGATGCTGCTTGTAGATGTTCCTACTTTGCCAGACCTCTGAGTGATGCTACCGCTTCCCTCTCAGCTCCAAGCTGTAATCATAGACTCAATAACTGTACCAGGTTAAAAGCTAGTACTCAAGATTGCTCTGTTTTATCTGAGTCCCTCAAAGGGTCTGGAATTGGGAAGATTCTTTATTAGCCTTAGTAACCGGATTTGGTATAGTGCTGTATCAATCCTCTGCTCCCCTGCACTAAAATTTTATTATTACTGAGCTTCTAGTGCACCCAAAGTTTTCAGTGCTGCGCGGTGCTTTTCCCACTCGTTATCTTTCTCAAACAACCAGTCAAGGTTAGTTTGTTTATCCCTACTCCGAAGCTTGAGAACAAAGTTCCACAACTTGGAATTAGTACGTGTTTGGGAATTTTGATGCTCTCGTTTGTCTTCTAAGATGCTTAAAGCTTGACAGCAGAGAAAGCTATTTCTTAAAGTAAGAGTTATGCACAAAAGTGCAAACAAAATCAATCCTATATGTAGTATACTAATAAATTATAGGAATAGTCTTTTTAGGATTGGGCTCCATAATAACCAGGTCAACGTGAATCTACCTAAATTGCTTAGCGAATTGTAAAACTATCACGCAAGTTTTTTAGGGAAAATGACAATACCGAAAAATACAGCTCTTTTGATGGCACTTGCTGCCTTAACTAGTGCAACGCAAGTCAAAGCTACACCTGTGTTGAATCCTGAGAACCCCAGTGAAGCAACTGGAGGTTTACAAAATAAAAGTACAAGGGATGATAGCTTTATTCATAACAGGGGTTTAGATAAACCCACTCTCACACAGGCGTCAGTAGAGAAACAACAAGATCTTGAGTGGTCAGTGGTTAATGCTTCTTTAGAAGTATCTACTGAGGAGCAAGTAACAGAAGAGAAAACAAATGAGTCCCCCTCGTCAAGTTTAGATAATAGCTCTGAATATCTACAGTTTGGCAGTCGCGGTGATCGCGTTCGTGAACTTCAGAAACAATTGAATGACCAGGGAATTTCTTTAAAAGTTGATGGCATCTTTGGTTCAGAGACTCGCAAGGCAGTGCTCCAATTCCAGGCAGACCAAGGATTCAGGGAAGATGGTGTAGTTGGTTCTAAAACTTCTGAAGCGTTGTCGAGTATGGAACTCGATAATAAACAAAAAGAAGTTACTGACAAACAAAAAGAAGTTACTGACAAACAAAAAGAAGCTACTGACAAACAAAAAGAAGCTACTGACAAACAAAAAGAAGCTACTGACAAACAAAAAGAAGCTACTGACAAACAAAAAGAAGCTACTGACAAACAAAAGGAAGCTACTGACAAACAAAAGGAAGTTACTGACAAACAAAAGGAAGTTACTGACAAACAAAAAGAAGCTACTGACAAACAAAAGGAAGCTACTGACAAACAAAAGGAAGTTACTGACAAACAAAAGGAAGTTACTGACAAACAAAAGGAAGCTACTGACAAACAAAAGGAAGTTACTGACAAACAAAAGGAAGTTACTGACAAACAAAAGGAAGCTACTGACAAACAAAAGGAAGTTACTGACAAACAAAAGGAAGTTACTGACAAACAAAAGGAAGTTACTGACAATTTAGAAGAGTATGCTAATCAGCTAAATGATGTTGCTAATGAATTGCAAGAAACCATGAAAGAGTTGAAAAATAATGTTAGTGAAATAAAAGAAACTATTAATAGCCCGAAAGAGCCTGAGTCGCCAGAGCCAGCATCAGAAAAAAAACAACCCCGCTAATCAATCATTACCAAAGGTAAACTTGAAAAGCTTAGTCTAGCACTGATATGCAGTGCCCACCTTACTGTAATTTGACTATTACCGGCGGTGGGCATTGCTGACTAGTGCCACGGGCATCAACTTTGCGATTCTAAGTTGAAGCTTCTAGGACTTACGCATTGACACAAAAGCTGTAATGTGCATGGGTGTAATAAGACAGTTAATCCTACTCTGATTGACATAGCACAGACCTGATTTCCCTAGAACTGAAGGAAAGTAAAATCAGGAATAACTAATCAATCAAATATTAGGTATTAACAGCTAATCCCAACTTTTGATTAAGATGAGATACAAGAAAATTACGAGCTACTTCCAGTGATAGCTCTCTTTGAGGTTGATACCAATTCTCTATTAATTCAGAAGCTCTCATTAATTCTAATTGAATAAAAGCTCTGAGAGAACAGAAAATATGAGTTATAATCGCTTCCGAAGTTCTCACAACAAACCGTTTGATACCACAAAATTGTTTAATTGCTCGGTGATAACATTCGATTCCCCAATGGATAGAGTGAAACTCTCTAAAATCCCTCCTGGTTATTTCTTTTAGTTGTTCAATAACTGTGTCATCTACACTTAATGTACCACCTATTAAATTTATATGCGGCTTAATTTCATTAAATAAATCTACTGGTTCATATCTTTCTCGTAGTAAAAAGCGATTCACACTGTCGTGGGACAATTCTAAAATCTCTGCTAAACGTGTACATCCAGCATACTTGGACTCTGCTAATAAAAACCAAGTGTATTTTTCCAAGTCGCATTGGGCTGTGGATGGCTTGGTAATCTTTCTAATCGTTAGCTCCTCTTTGATTGCTAGAAGTTATCATTTTACTCGATTAGCACTCTGTGAGTCTCTTGCACCTCAGAACTTACGCAGGTTTTGGGATTTGCGATCGCATGGCAGAGTTAGCGATCGCATGGCAGAATTAGCGATCGCATTCTTGGGAAACCCCAGTTAGTCTTTACCTCTTCTACCCCTATATATAGTGTGCCTGCGTAAGTCAATCAGAGTAGGATTAACTGTCTTATTACACCCACCCACATTACAGCTTTTGTGTCAATGCGTAAGTCCTAGGATTGTCCTTCTTGCAGAATGGGCCGTTTGCTCATGGCGATCGCAGTGATCACTAATAGTTTGGAAAACTGGGATACTCGTTTTGGGTGTCTTCTAGATTACCTTGCTGTTGGAAAGAGTCATTGTCCTCTAAAAAAGGATCTTCATTGAAAAAAGAAGAGTTTTCAACTGTTTCCGGAGGTATTCCTTCTGCAGAACTCGATTCTAGTGCTGCTCTGGTTGCAGGGCCAGCAATCCCATCAACTTGTAGTCCCTTGGCTTTCTGGAATGCTATTACGGCTGCTTCAGTGAAAGAGCCATAGTATCCAGTAATTGGACCGTTATAGTAACCACTTGTCTGCATGTTTCTTTGGAGAGAAGCAACTAGAGCACTTCTTTCTCCTCTCTTGAGCAGGAGAACAGGGTTATCTACATCCTGACTCTCCTCATAGAGGCTAGCTTCACTTTGGAGCTCATATTGGGGTTTATCCTCCTTCAAAGATACCAATGCTGATTGAGTAGCTGAACCAGCAATCCCATCAATAACTAGTCCTTGAGCATTCTGGAAGTTAATTACTGCCTCTTCCGTCAAAGAACCGTAAAATCCTGTTACTGGTCCTTCGTAGTAACCGTTTGTTTTGAGATTTTCCTGGAGAGAAGTAACTTCAGTACCGCTATCTCCTCTGTTCAGGGCTAAAGCTGGGCTAGCGGTACTCAAAACAGTCATCACAGCAAGGCATGAGAGTGAAATCAAGACCCAACTTAGAAGCTTAGGCTGCTTTAACTCCTGGAGTATTGTTAAACTGTAGTATTCGTTGAGTTTTGATTCTAGGTTTGCAGGTGTTTGCTCTGTTGCCGTTAGATGAAAATAAGCTAATGTTTCCATTGTTCTCTATCTACTTGCGATCATTTACCATAAATTTGGCATAATTTCTGTACCAGTGGCAAAGATTCTTCAAGCCCCCCAGCCCCCAATTGGAGGGGGAGCCCGGACTCAAAGTCCCCCGTGGCATAAAAAGCGAAGCATCCTCTGGCTTCCCCATCGAACCAAGAGCAAAGCATCCTCTGGCTTCCCCCTTATTAAGGGGGACAGGAGGGGGATCCAAGGGGGATTTAGGGGGCATTCAGCAGCTGGGATATATTGCGAAATATTTCGCCACCAGCATCAGCTAAGGTAACCAGAAATCTGGCAAGAAAGTATTGTTTAAACCGCGTATGCTTCGATTAAGACTGCGAGCCAGCTCAATATGTGGTTCATCAGGCTCTACTGGTATGATATCGGCTTTCTCTCCATCTTCCAAGTACTCAATTACCAAGTTGGCTGCCTCCAAACCAGTAACATAAGCCTTCTCCTGGGACCAAGAGCCATGACGGTTGATAATCCAATCCCCACTCAGAAAGACATTGTTGAAACATGTCTGTGCTGGCAGCAGATACTGGTAACTACCGGGGAAGAAGTGAGTCACACCTTGGGATACCCGAATAATACTGCTATCGATGACTTTTGCTTCTCGGAAATCAGGGACGCAAGTGGCTAATTTCTCGTGAACCATCGATACAATTGCTTCGTCACTCAAAGACAGCAATTGATTTCCATGGTAAAAATCTGCTTCAACCACACTACCTGGTTCGTCTCGGTACTCGTCTTGCAAGGTATTTAAGTCAAAAAATGTCGAGCCAGTAGTAGGACTGAAGCCGAAACAGGCATTGGAAGGACGGGGAATCTGAACTTTATGATCAAACCACAGTCGGGTTGCCAGAACATCAATGCCTCCTAAATTCATGAGATTCTGGAATTCTTGGCGACTTTGCAAGGTGGAGCTATTGCGAACAAGCTGCTTCATACCGTTGACATTGATAGCGAAGACAACTGCATCACTAGGAAAAATTTCATCATTGGTAACAACCCCTGTTGCCCTACCATCGCTATCTATGAGGATATCCCGAACTCGTTGGTTAGTCAGTACTCTTCCTCCAGCTTTCTCAATGCGTTCCACCCAGGGCTTAAAAATCATCTCCCCAACTGTGCCCCGGCACCAAACTACGTCAAAATCTGGTTGGTGAGACAAAATAAAGTAGTAAAGCATTCCTAAGGCGGCTGCAGCTGAACATTGCTCTCCTGGTGCAAATAAGCCTACTAATAACATTGGCTCAAATGATTCCCGATAGAGTCGTGCTGAAACCCCGAAGTCTTTGAACAGTTCACGGGCAGTTAGTTTGTCATAGCGCTGCCATGCCTCGTCAGAATTATCAAAATCAACCACTGCGTAGAGTAGGGGTAGAGCAGAAAGGCGATCGATCAATGGCAATCGCTTAAATTTAGTGTAGAGAAAGGTTCCTAGTGGGGTAGGTAGTCGGGGCAAATCCTGAAAAATTGGTGACTCAGCTTCCAAGCCTGCCGGAGAGTATTGGGAAGAACGGGTGAAAGGGGTAAAGGGATTGAGTCCCAATTTTCGTACTAGGGTAAAAATATTATTGTAGGGATACCAGAAACCATGAATACCCCCTTCAACGGAGTTTCCCTCTGATGTCTTCCAGCCTGCCACCAATCCACCAGGATAAGGTCCAGCTTCTAAGAGGGTTACTGCATAGCCTTGTTGCGCTAGGTGATAGGTTGCTCCTAATCCTGCCCAACCAGCACCAACAACGGTTACCCGTTTTTGTTCTGACGCTTCCGACATCCTATACCTCGCAATTTTCTTGTTTTGGGTTAGCTTAACAGTGAGAAGCCCCGCTCTACAAAACAACAGATATTGTTAAATAGCAAATTGTTAAATAGCAAGTTGTCATATAATGTTCTGGTAATAATGGATAATTTTAATTTCCTAAAATCCAATGTATGTAGTGTATTTTAAAGTTATTTAACTTGACAAAGTTATCGTAATTGTTGAGTTATTTAACTAAACTTTAGTTGAGATTTTCTTCTAATTTTTCACTGACAGAATGCCAGAAACCGGAGTGTAGAAAATTGAAAACGATAATGCCAAACCAGGTTGATAGCGATCGCTCGTTTGCCTTAGAAACCGCGTGGCAAAGCTACGCCCAACTGAAGACGAAAGCTTCAGAGGTTTTCCGACTATACCAAAATCTACGGTTACAAGCGATCGCTTTTTCTCTACTTGCTATATTACTAGCAGTGATTGTCAGTACTGAGAGTGACTTGATCACAATTTTAATGGAAAAAGTACTCACAGTTAGTTTGGTATCAATCCCGATTGTCACCTTAGTTATATTTGCCATCACTAGTAAATTTCAACAGGGACAGTACTGGCAGATACTCAATGCTGGTGCTGAAGAAATTAGAAAAGAAATTTATCTGTATCGAACGTTACTGCTAGGACAAGAAAGCCGTCACCAATGGCTCAATGAAAGGGTAACAGCGATTCAATGTCAGGTAATGGAGAGTATTGGTGGCAATCTTGTCCTTAAACCCTATACGGGTCCAATTCCACCAGAACCGGAAGAATCCGACAGTGACTCCGGTTTTGCAGATTTGCTAGCGGATGACTACCTACACTATCGCTTACAAGCACAACAACAAGCATCTTCTCAAGAACTGAACAAACTACACACTACCCGAACTCGCTTACAGATTGGGATTTTTTTGTTGGGTGGAATTAGTGCTTTTTTACCTGTACTGAGTATCAGTTATAGCATTTGGGTTGCTTTTACCCTAGCTTTGGCAATAGCATTAACTCTTTGGTTAGAACTTTGCCGATTAGACGAACGGATTAACCAATACAACCAGCTAATTCTTTCTCTCAATATTATTCGCGATCGCTGGAAAAGTTTAACCCCGCAAGAACGCACAGGAGATGAATTTTTCCAACTTGTACTCGCTACTGAAAAAGTACTATCGAGCCAGCACAACCCAACCGTTGGTCAAATGCGTCAGGCAGTAGCACAACTGCAAAACCCGACTAGCGATTTGTTGGTTGAAATCCTGGATAAACCCGCGCCAGAAGTCATTAACCGTGCCTTACTCCCTCAACCCCAAACTGAAGCAGAAATTCTAACTGCTGAAGTTGAAATTATTTCCGAAACAACGACGCATTTAGAGGAAGTTCAACCCATTAAAGAGGAACAGGAAAAAAACATCAAGAAGGGATTACCTCATGCCTTTGTAGTTATGCCCTTTGGTCGTAAACAAGGACGTGACGGCCTCTGGATAGATTTTAACAGCATTTATCAAAACTTAATTAAACCAGCCTTAGAAGAGGCTGGGTTTGAACCGTTTCGCGCTGATGAAGAAAGTGTTAGCGGCGACATCTTGACGGATATGTTTCAAGAACTTTTGCTAGCAGATTTGGTGCTAACAGATCTGAGTATTGATAATGCTAATGTTTTTTATGAACTGGGGGTTCGCCACGCCTTACGCAAGCGAGGATTGGTTCATATTCAGTGTGGTCGGGCTTATCTACCTTATGACATTTTCAACGTTCGCGCTCTTCCTTATCACTGCGATGACAATGGTTGCCCCGATCCCCAGTATTTAGAAAAAGACAAGCAGGCAATTATCAAAATGATCCGTGCAACTTGGGAATCTGATGAAAATCGCATTCACAGCCCCATTTTTCAATTACTCACGGGTCTTTCTGAACCTGACCGCAAAGCCCTACAAACACCCCTAGCTACAGGTTACTGGCTAGAGTATCAAAAGTGGCAAGAGCGAATACACATTGCTGAGCGACAAAAGCGGATTGGTGATGTGCTCTTGTTAACAGAAGAAGTAACCAATCCCTTGATTAAATGTGAAGCGATCGCAGAAGCTGGTAAATCCTTAAAGAATTTGGGAAATTCGGCTCTTGCCCTTAAAGAATATCGACAAGGGCTAAAAATCGAGTCGAGCAATATAGAGTTTCGACGGGAGGAGGCATTTCATCTAGCCAAACTGAGGCAATTTGATGAAGCGATTGTGAAATTGGAAGCATTACTGCAAGATGAACCTAATGATATTGAAGCTTTATCATACCTAGCAGATATTTACAAAGAAGTTTGGCTCAATGAATGGACATATATAGCAGATGAGCAGGAGCGTTTAAAGACTGCTTATGAATCGGCTCACTTGCTCAAAAAATCTATTGAGACTTTCCTGAAAGCTTACCGTCTTAATCAAATTGACTACAAATCAGGTATTAGGACTTTGGTTTTGTTAGCAGTCCTAGAACATCTATCGCACCAATTTGAAACCGATACCGATCCAGAAGAAGATGCTCTCAGACAACAGTTGCCCCTACTCAAAGGTTCCATCCAGTTTGGTTTAGAAAGCGCTATCAAAAAAGATGAAAATGATTTTTGGGCTTTTGTTTCTCTAGGACATTTAGTAATCTGCACAGCCTCAGACCCAAAACAGGTGACAAGAGCCTATAAAAAGGCACTGACTCTACTGTGGAAAAATAAATTTGCCTTACAAACTACACTCACTCAACTGAAGTTACTCGAAGCGCTGAAATTCCGTTTAGACTACGTTCAAGCTGGCATTGCTATCCTTCAGGAGGAGCTAAATAGAATTATCCGCCAAGAGGAAGTTACGGCTTCTGCTACAGATCGTGAACCGTCACAAGTTATCCTCTTTTCCGGTCACATGATCGACTCTCCTACCCGTCCCAAACCCCGTTTCCCAGCAGATATGGAAGACGAGGCTCACCAAAAAATTAAGGAGGTACTCAAGAAGTTAAATACCGATTCTGATGCTTTAGCGATCGTTCCAGGAATTGCTTGTGGAGGAGATATTTTATTTATTGAAGACTGTTTGCTCCGCAACATCAAAGTTGAAATTTTTCTCCCCTTTGAACCTGCTCAGTTTATTATCGACTCGGTTAGCTTTGCTGGTGATAACTGGGTGAAGCGGTTCTACACGATTCAAAATCATCCGAATGTCAAGATTAACCTGCAACTTGAGCGGTTGGGTAAGGTTCCAGAAGGAGATAATCCTTACGAGCGCAACAATCGCTGGGCGCTCTATTCAACCTTAATGTATGGGATAGAAAAGGTTAGTTTAGTTGTATTGTGGAATGGTCAGGGGGGTGATGCCCCTGGTGGTACCGGTGATATGGTGCAACAGGTGCGTCAATTTGGTGGAGTTGTTGAACATATCGATACCACGAAGTTTGATTACTGGAAAACTTTGACATCTTCCCAAAGCTGAAGCCAACTTAAGAGAAGCTTTGGGCTCCCAAAAAGTTTGGTTTTAGCCGAACAGAATAGGGTTTTTAGCTGCTCATATCTGACATGACTTTTTTAGCCTAACAGATACCAAAAAACCTAACTTTCCGACTTTATGATCCTACTTTTACGACTGATGCGGCTGGCTGAAATGAATTAATATCGAAACATGAAATTTCAGAGGATGTTTATTAAGGATCATTGCTTACTCAACTGAAGTTACTCGAAGCTATGAAATTTCGTTCTAATTACGTTAAAGCTGGCATTACTATCCTTCAGGAGGAGCTAAATAGAATTACCTACAAAGATACAGTTCTGGCTTCTTCCACAGAGCGCGAACCTTTACAAGTTATCCTCTTTTCCGGTCACATGATCGACTCTCCTAACCGTCCAAAACCCCGTTTCCCAGCAGATATGGAAGACGAGGCTCGCCGGAAAATTAAGGAGGTACTTGATAAGTTAAATCCGGATTCTGATACTTTAGCGATCGTTCCAGGAATTGCTTGTGGAGGAGATATTTTATTTATTGAAGACTGTTTGCTCCGCAACATCAAAGTTGAAATTTTTCTCCCCTTTGAACCTGCTGAGTTTATTCTCAATTCCGTTAGCTTTGCTGGTGAGAATTGGGTCAAGCGGTTCTACGCTATTCAAAATCATCCTAATGTTACCATTCACCTGCAACTTGAGCAGTTGGGGAAAGTGCCAGAAGGAGATAATCCTTACGAGCGCAACAATCGCTGGGCGCTCTATTCAACCTTAATGTATGGGATAGAAAGGGTAAGTTTAGTTGTATTGTGGAATGGTAAGGGAGGTAATGCCCCTGGTGGCACAGGTGATATGGTCGAACAGGTGCGTCAATTTGGTGTAGTTGTTGAACATATTGATACCACGAAGTTTGATTACTGGAAAACTTTGACATCCTCCCAAAGCTGAAGGAATACCTAATACCCAATGGTGACCAGTTAAGGTAAAAGTGTCGTTGTCAAGGAAGACGCGGAGACGCGGGGACGCGGGGACGCGGAGATGGGGAGCTGAGGGAGCTGAGGGAGCTGAGGGAGCTGGGGGAGCTGGGAGCTGAGGAAGAGGAATACAATTTTTCTGACCCCTTGGGTATTTCCATATATAGGGTTTTTTGAGCCCTCAAGCGCCATATATAGGAGTTGACAAAATGCACGACCGTTTAACTTGTCACCATTGCCTAATACCTAATACCTAATACCTAATAACTAATACCTAATACCTAACAAATTGCAAGGAGTTTGGCATGTCTGTCCATGACAAAGTGAACAAAAAAACTGGACCATATAAACTTTTAGCTCTTGATGGTGGGGGCATCCGTGGATTAATGACTCTTGAGGTGTTAGCTAAAATTGAAGCCACCTTAAGAGAAGGTTTGGGTCGTGACGAGAGTTTTGTCTTAGCTGATTACTTTGATTACATTGCAGGTACAAGTACAGGGGCAATCATTGCTACTGCTCTATCCTTGGGTTGGTCTGTAGAAAAAATTCAAGGATTTTATAAAGAAAGTGGCAAGGCAATGTTTGATAAGGCGTTCCTCCTCTCAGTTACAAGAAAACTCGTCTATAAATACGGAGATGAAAAACTCTCAAATAAACTCAAGCATGCGGAGGTATTTGGAGAGCAAACTTTAGGGAGCGATAAGTTGAAAACCCTCCTGATGCTAGTTATGCGCAATGTCAATACAGATTCGCCTTGGCCTGTTTCCAATAACCCAAAAGCTAAGTTCAACGATCCCAACCTACCAGACTCTAACTTGAAGCTTCCCCTGTGGCAGCTAGTTCGAGCCAGTACTGCTGCTCCCACCTTCTTTCCACCTGAGACAGTTCAGTTAGGTAGCAAGGAGTTTATCTTTGTCGATGGTGCCATAACTCCCTACAATAATCCAGCCTTCCAACTCTTTCTGATGGCCACCCTTGAACCCTATCAACTGATGTGGCCTACAGGTGAAGACAACATGCTTTTGGTATCAGTTGGGACTGGTTTAACCCCTAATATCAATCTAGAACTGAAAACTCGCAAAATGCACACAGCCTACAATGCTATAACTATTCCGGGCGCACTGATGCTGGCTTCCCAGACTCAACAAGACTTGCTGTGTCGTATTTTCGGCAAGTGTGTGTCAGGAGATCCGATTGATGGGGAGGTGGATGATCTGTTGGGAGCAAAAGGCCCCCTAGAATCAAAGTTGTTCACCTATATGCGCTATGACGCTGAACTAAGTAATGAAGGATTGAAGAAGTTAGGTTTAGCAGATAGTGTCCAACTAGAGCATGTCCAAAAAATGGATTCGGTAGAGTATATGGATGAGCTAGAGCGCATAGGAAAAGCGATCGCTAAAAAAGTAAAACCGGAACATTTTGCTAAATTTTTGCAGTAACCTTAGTTACAGCGTTTTTCATTTAGATGAGGTACAAAGAGCCTGGTTTTTGGGAATGGGGAATAGGGAATAGGGAATAGGGAATAGGGAATAGGATCTGTACCTCACTAGACTGAGAAATGCTGTATACCAAAAAATTTGGCTAATTAGGGCTTGCTGTATAAGTGTGTAAGCTATACCAGACGAGGCTTTCAAGCATTTTCTGCCTAGCAAGCGTGCAAGGAAATTGTATCGATGGGCTCAAAAACCTTGCACTGCAAGTGGAAAATTCCCTAACACCTAATACCTAAAACCTTACCTACCACCTAGCACCTACCACCTATTCAAACCCGAAAATTACGACTTTTTCAGCAAACCCTATCCCTCTTCTGTCAGACTCCGAAAAATGGGGGTCAAACCCTGATTCTCTCGTTAGGTGTCGTTGGCTGTAATGACGGAATTTCGTCAGAATTTCGGAAAGTGACAGAAGAGGGCTATAGACATCATAAGCTGTTATGCATTTAAGCTGTGATATTGATATTGACAAAAAGATTGAGGAGCATGGGATATAGGATTTGTAAATCACAATTTCAATGCGTCTTAACTGAAAGAACTAAAATAGCCTAAAAATAACAATGGTAACTACTCTAACGACTCCCGATACGACATTAGCAGCAATTGAAGCTGCCTTACCCATTGACCCTCAACCCTATACTGTAGGCGATCGCCCAACTGGTTTAATTGTTGTTGATGTGGTTAACGGCTTCTGCACTATTGGTTATGGTGCGCTAGCACCAACAGAACCCAACGAACAAATAGAGACGATGGTGGCAGAAACGAACCGTTTAGCCAAAGCTTTTACTGCCAAAGGTTGGCCAATCTTGGCATTTCTAGATACCCACGAACCAGGTAAACCAGAACCACCTTATCCTACCCATTGCGAGAAGGGATCAGGGGAAGAAAAGCTAGTTCCTCAACTGGAATGGTTAGAGAAAGATCCCCACACCACCTTAATTGAAAAAGACTGCATCAATGGCTTTATCGGTTCTATTGAGGTAGACACAGGTAATAACACCTTACTGCAATGGATCAACAAAAATAAACTAGAAGCCTTAGTAGTAGTAGGAATCTGCACCGATATCTGCGTGATGGATTTCGTTGTCACCATTGTATCCGCCAGAAATCATGACCTTACTCCCACTCTCAAAGATATTGCTGTATATACTGAGGGTTGCTCAACTTTCGACATGACTCCAGAAATGGTAACTCAATTGGGTCTACCCAAAACAGCTATTCACCCCCAATATATATCCCATCATGTGGGTTTGTACACAATGGCAGAGCGGGGAGCATTTATTGCTTCTGCGATCTTGCTTGAGAATTGAACAATCCCTCAGAGGATGTCACCTTTTTAAGCTGGGTTGAGGAATAAAACCCAGCACCTCAATTTTAAGTAAATAATTAGGGCTTGCTGCATAAGTGTGGAAGCTATACCAGACTTGGCTTTCAATCATTTTTTTCGAGCCCAAGTGCAAGGAAATGGTATCTTTTAGTTCAATTTCCTTGCACTTTCATGGGAAATCCCTGGGTGACCTTGGGGAATACCAGTGCTCAAAACGAGGATAAATGCTTAATTCCTTCTTACTTGTTACTTTTTACTTGTTACTTGTTACTTATTCAGCAAGCCCTAATTAGTTGTTTTCCTGTCGCCGGAGGTGAGTTTAAGCGGCTTCTCATCACGGCGAGGCAGAGCTTCTTGCTATCGTTCTCCCGCCAGCATTGCTCGTAGGAGGTTAAGTATTTCCGCTTTCCGATGAACTCACCGCTGTAGCCAAAGAAGAAGGATTTTTCTTCTGGTTTTCTTTTTTTTGTTGTTGTTGTTCTTTATTAGCGCTTTCCTTAGTTAACTCGACAAAGCTTTGTACATCTTCTTGGATAAACTGTTCAACCCGCAAAGCAAAGTTAGGATAGGCTTGCATATGGTCAGAGTACTCTTGATAAGAGCCACCTAATTGAAAGAATTTCCACGCATCACTTTTTAACAACTCAGCCGTTTGTCGATATTGAGTTGATTTATCACCAAAATGAAAATACTCCTCGACTGCAGCGCTAATCGCAACTATCTGGCTGAGTCCAAAGGTGAACCAGCCAATACGTTTTCCGAGTTGGTTGTCATTGAAGTTGAGACTGACTAAAGCTGGAATCAGTACACCGCCAACAATAGTTGTCAGACGAAGACGGGTTGACCATTTACTGGCTCGCTCAGCTTTGCCTTCAAGCCATAATAGCTGATCCAGCCAGCGGGATTTCATAAACTGCTTGTTTAAATCTGGGAGTTCGAGCTTATCAATCAGCTCCGTGAATTCTTGTTTTAAGTATTCCTGATAAGAATTTTTCTTTGCCATTTTGCAAGCCTCGTTTCACCCGGCGTTGAATTGTTCTTGCGATCGCTCTGGAATTTGCCAAAGTTCTGATTTTTTGTGAGCGATTTAAAATACTGGAGTTTAGATTATCATAAATTGACTCAATTGGGGACTTTTACCCAACTTCTCCAAAAAGAACAATCCGACTTTTCTGAGTTTATGATCCGACTTTTCTTACTGATCGAGTTGGTGAAAGGAGTCAAAATGGAAATATGAAAAGGATTCAGTGGGATGCACCGAGAATCAGTTTTGATATAGTCCGAAAAGCGGTGATATCTCTGCTTGAATAGCATCTACTAAAATATGGAGATTTTTCCTAGTGCAGCGCGGCGTAAATAACCCACCAGGAGAGAGAGCGATAGAATCCTTACTGTATAAGCATTCTTAATTCTTAATTCCGCGCAGCGGTACTAGTCTCCACTGATGACTCTTGGCTTGGTGCAGATATATAAATAATCATGCAACTTTTTGACGCTTTCATCTCTTACGGACGAGCTGATAGTAAAGCTTTTGCTACCAAACTTCAAGCTCACTTGGACGAACAAGGGTTCAAAATCTGGTTTGACTTCAATGACATTCCTTTAGGAGTAGACTTCCAGAATCAAATTGATGATGGTATTGAGAAGTCACATCAATTCCTGTTTATTATTGCACCCCATTCAATCAATTCCCCCTATTGCCGCAAAGAAATTGAGCTGGCGATTAAGTGTCATAAACGCATTATTCCCCTACTCCACGTTGAGCAGATTAGTCAGGAAACCTGGCAACAGAGAAACCCCAATGGCACAGTAGAAGAATGGGAAGCATACAAAGTCAAAGGATTGCATTCGAGTTTTCCCAATATGCACCCCAGCATTGGCAAGATTAACTGGGTATATTTTCGTGAGGGCATTGATGACTTTGATAAATCCTTAGCCGACTTAATTAACTTACTCAACTATCATGCTGATTATGTCGAGCAGCACACCCAATTTTTAGTCAAAGCTCTGGAATGGGAGCGCCATCAAAGACAAACAAGATATCTGTTAACTGGGGAAGAGAGACAGCAGGCTACTTCTTGGCTCAAGATACACTTTAAAAACGAGCAATCCCCTTGTACTCCTAGCGATTTACATTGCGAATATATTACTGAATGCATCAAGAATGGTAATAACTTGATGACTCAGGTGTTCCTCTCCTATGCCAATGAGAATAGGGAGACAATGGAGAAGATTCGTAACAGTTTGAGGCGGCAAAGTATTACGGTGTGGACGAATCTCACGGATATTCAAACTGGGGAAGCATTTGGGGAGGCAATTAACCGAGGCATTGAACAAGCAGATAACTTGGTTTATCTCCTTTCTCCTGAGTCAATCAACTCGAAATACTGTCAGCAAGAATTGGACTTAGCTCTATCCCTCAACAAGCGGATTATACCGGTGCTGGTGCAGGAAACTGAGCTCAATACCATACCGGATGTCTTGCGGCAGTTACAGTATATTGACCTGACGGATAATGTCAAGGAAGAGGATTACCTGCTTGATGAAAGCCAACTGTTGAAGATTTTGCAAGAGGATGAGGCTTACTACAACGAGCATAAAATGCTGTTGACGAAGGCGCTTAAGTGGAAGCAACATGAAAATCCTAGTATTCTGCTGCGAGGGTATAACCTCAGGAGTGCCGAAAGTTGGTTGAAGGTAGCGCTCAAAAGAAAACAGCATCCACCTACACAGTTACAAGAAGAATTCATTGCCGAAAGTCTGCGGCAACCGCCCTTAGAATCGTTGGATGTCTTTATTTCTTACTCCCGTGCGGACTCAGATTTGGCGAGAAAGCTTAATGATAGCTTACAGATGCAGGGGAAAACCACTTGGTTTGACCAAGAAAGTATTGCCTCAGAAACGGATTTTCAGCAGGAGATTAATCAGGGGATTAAAGCCTGTGACAATTTTTTGTTTATTCTCTCACCTCGTTCAGTGAATTCCACTGATTGTAAGGAACAAGTAGAGTATGCCACTTCGTTGAATAAGCGCTTTGTGACAGTGCTGCATCGGCAGGTAAATCCAGCAGATCTGTATCCAGAGTTAGCCAAGGTACAGCAGATTGATTTTAATCAAAAAGATTTTAATGCCAATTTTAACGAATTGGTGAGAACTCTGGATATAGACAGAGAACATGTCCGTAATCATACTAAATGGTTACAAAGAGCAATTGAATGGGAGCAAAAAGGTAAAAATAGTGACTTGCTGTTGCGGGGGAGTGAATTTGTCATTGCTCAAGACTGGTTACAAGGAGCTGAGCAAGAAAATAAAACACCCATCCCCACTCCTTTGCAGCAGGAATATATTTCTCAGAGTCAAGAGGCAATCGATGCTGAAATCACAAGGGAAAAGCATCGAATTGTGGTTTTAAGATCTATGGTGAGTGTGATGTTTGTACTCTTTCTCGCAGCATGTGGCATGAGTGTATTGGCGTTTTACCAAAAGCGAGAAGCAGAAAAAAATTTAGCAGCTCAAGTTGATGCCTTGAGCCGATACTCAAAAACCCTGGTAACATCAAAACAAAATATTGATGCTCTGATTGAAGGAATTAGAGCCGGGAAACAACTAATCAGTAAATCTCATGATAATCAAAAAACATCTCAACAGGTAGAGAAAGCATTAAGGGAAGCGCTTTACGATGCCATAGAATCACAACGCCTGGGAGGAGAAGAGACTTCTGTTATTAAGTTCAGTCCGGATAAGAAAACGATCGCTACTGTCGATCAGGATGGGCAAGTAAAGCA
>JAAHGL010000094.1 GCA_010692635.1 Symploca sp. SIO2C1
ACTGGAGGTAGTCTAAATAATTGTTGCAGGATGGGATCGACAATATTAGCAGAGGAGATGATTACAGAGGGATTGATCGCACCTGCTACTGTACCACTAACTTCTACTGACTCCGAGGCATCAATGGTAATGCTCCCAGCTGAACCCATTGCTAGGGTAGAGGAATCAATCCTTGCTCCATCCAGAACCACCAATCTTGATGTCTTGATAGTTAAGCTACCAGCATCTCCCTCATTGAGAGCTGTAGCAGACAAAATACTTGGTTGCAGCAGAATTGGGATAGCACCAACTAGTTCTACAGATTCAGAAGCCTTTACAGTTACATCTCCCCCAGAACTAGCTCCGAAGGTTGAAGATGAAATACTTCCTCCACCTAGTAGAGTCAAATTTCCTGTGAAAACTGCCACATCTCCGGCATCTCCCGCATCTCCCCCACTGAAAGTGGTAGCACCAATGCCGCTGGAAACAGCACGGGTATCAGCATTGCCAAAACCAAGGAATTGCGCTGACTCAGAGGCTTTGACCAGTATATTACCTCCTGGAGCATTACTGAAAACTCTAGTAACAATTAATCCCCCGTCCTGAATGAGCAAATGCTGAGTTGAAACTTCAATATCCCCACCTTTGCTCAATCCTACTACTTCACTCTGCAAGCTGCTAGAAATCTCTCCATTGGGGTTGGTTCCACTCATTTCTAGAGATTCCGAGGCATTAACATTAATAGTTCCAGGTGGTTGGAACCCTTGGTTTTGAATCAGAATTATTGAACCATCAAGCAGTTGGATATGTCGTCCTTGTACCTGTATCGAGCTGGTAGTTACACCACTGCCATCTACTAAGGCTTGGGATAGTAGTTGAATATCTCCAAAGTTTTGTACACCTTCATATCCTAAACTCCACTTATCTATTGTTCCTGATGGAGGATTAAGGCTAACTAAACTTTGGCTAACGCTACCTAGCTCAATCCGTGCTCCTTCTCCTGTGAGAATACCACCATCTAAAGTTAGATTACTCCCAAGCAAGGCTAAGGTATTTCCAGGTTTGACCTGCAAACTAGAATTGTTTAGACCTCGATTAATGGGTAAGAATATACTGGGAGCTGTAAGATTATGACCTGTACCTTGTACCTGAATTGCTCCTGAATTTTGACCCAACTGTAAGCCAACGGGAGTACTAATAGTTAATAGAGGTGTTGCTGTAGGTTCGGTGGCACTGAAGATGCTGTTATCGGCGAACCGGATACTCTCGGCACTAGTGCCGAAAAAGGAACCGCCGATATCCAAGCTAGCATTGTTGCCAAAAACTATACCATTGGGATTAATCAGAAAGACATTAGCTGTCCCATTAGCACTAATCAAGCCGTCTATGTTGGAGATTTGTCCCCCAGTGACGCGGCTAATAATGTTGTCGATAGTTAGGGGGTTGTTGAAGAAGGCTTCGCTGCCTGTGGATACCGAAAATTGACTGAAGCTGTGGAAGAGATTTTTTCCAGCAGTTGTCCCACCATTAATCTCGAAGATATTGCCATTGAGATTTACATCCGACTGGTTAGGTAAAGTCAGATCCGGAACGATTTGACCCTTAATCGGCAGGGGACTAACTCCCAATAGGAGATAGCTGACAATAAATGAGAGAAGAAGCCGAGGAGTCATTCGGCGTTACCTCACATTATTAGTAATTAATATTATTATATAATGGAGTACTTGTTGAAAGATTAGCCATTAGCCATTAGCCATTAGCCATTAGCCATTAGCCATTAGCCATTAGCCATTAGCCATTAGCTTTGAGCGTGTTTCTTGAAACTAATAAGTAAAGTTTGGTAAAACTAAATTCTATAAAAAAATCTGAGCGATGGGGACGCTGAATCCTGGTAGTAAGGGTGAATTAAGCGTGTCATCAACTAGGAGAGTACCGGCAAGTTGCAACTGAGCACCTGTTCGACGATAAATTTCCAGAGTTTGCAGTTGCCAACTGACGATCCAATATTCCTGAACTCCATGCAGAGAGTAGAGTTTGAGCTTAACTTCTTTATCCCGCCGTTCATTAAGTTCACCAGGGGAGAGAATCTCGACTATCAGTTCAGGAGCAACAGTTAGGTGTCCTGCCTCATCTATACCATTGGCAAGGCGCTCATTGCTAATCCAAATGACATCGGGAATAACAGCATCGGTGGGGGTGAAAATAACCCCCGGTGCTTGGAATGGTTTGCCTAGTTGGGTTTGTCTAGACCAAACTTCTAGTTCAACATGAATGTTGCCACCTGCACTTTGGTGACGAATGTGGGGAGCGCGAGTCACGAATAGTTCTCCATCAATAATTTCATGGCGTTTCCAACCGCCATCATCAGGCATGGCATCAAGATCTCGGATTGTCCAGCGGAGGGAGTTGATGACCATCGGCTCTACCGTTGAAGTTATTTATCAGGAAACCCAAGCTATGGCTAGGAAGCTTGTCAAGTATTCTTAGCAAGCTCGGTTTCTAACGTATGCTCTAGTAGCGTGACACACCTAAAATAGTGGAATAAGTAGGTTGGGTGAAGCTTTCTTCGTAACCCAACACTCCTCGCATATTCTGTTGGGTTTCACTTCGTTCCACCCAACCTACATTTTTAGTCGTGTCACGGCACTAGGCAAGTTAGAGATTGGAAGTGATAGTTTATATATGGGCGCAGACTTTGCGCATTATAAAATAATAATAACAAAAAATAATGATAAACGCAACCAACCCTTGTGAGGATTGGGAGTTGGGGAAGCTAGGGAAGATGGAGAGACACACCAGACAAACAAACCATTCTCAATTAGCAATTAGCAATTAGCAATTCCCAATTCCCAACTTACCATTTGAGTAAATACCTGCTCATCACCTGCTGAATCTAAAAATCATGATTATCAAATACTTTCTGCAAATAATTCACCCCCAACAGCGAATTTTTACGGTCTTAGTGCTAATTATTATTTTGTCCTTGAGTGCTTGTATAACCTTGGGATGTCAAACTTCAGTTTCTCCTACTAATGTCTCCAACACAACTATACCTACAGAAAAGCCCGAAACCCCTTCTAACAGCTTACCAACATCAGTGACCAATGCTGTTTTGGAGGCAGCATCTAAACTCATCAGCTTACCAATTTCTCAACTCAAAATTATCGAAGCAGAACAGCAAACTTGGCCTGATGGTTGCCTGGGTATCAGTAGTCCGGATACTTTATGTACTCAAGCTCTGGTTCCTGGTTGGCGAGTCACAGTTGAAGCTCAGGAAAAATCTTTGATCTATCGCACTAATGATTCTGGCTCTGTGGTCAAATTAGAAACAAACACTGCTCAACTGCCAACTGATAATAACTTACCCAATACTGTTAACCTAGTAGTGCAGATTCCTCAGGAGGAATTACCATCACCTCTAGCTAAAGATACTGTTTTTCGCGCGATCGCTAGTGGTGGTATTACTGGTAGAACCTATGAAACCACTCTTCTAGAAGATGGGCAAGTGATGCGAGTGTTGATCAATCCTAATGGTACTAATAAAGCACCCCAGGTTTCTCACATTTCCAGCCAAGAAGTCCAAGAGTTTCAGCAGTTACTAGAAAAAGTGGACTTTGCTCAGTTCAATCAGCTCGGTTATCCACCCCCTACCGGTGCTGCTGACTATGTAACTGTGATCATGACTAGCCAAGCGGCTACTACTAGTTATGCTGATATGGTTCAACATCAACTACCAGAGTCATTACAAACTGTGATTCAAGCTTGGAATCAAATCGCTAAGTTTTAAAAACAAGGCAGGAGGCAGGAGGAAAGAGGATTAGACCATTATTTCTTAAAAATCTAATAAATAAGCCCAGAGCTAGGGGTAAGCTTCTGGACTTGATCAGCAAAAAGGTGTGTTGAGATTTCTGTTAGAAATCTCACCCGAAATATACCCTTAACTCTTCCATTAAGTCAGTTAGCTAGAACACATCGTTAAACTATTGCAACAATTCTGAACCAACCGGAAACGATCTAAGCACTAGATACGTCTAGACTTATATGTTGTATCGAGTAAACTTTCGTTGCGTAAACAATAACATTGCCACAGATAAGTAATTAGAAACAGGACTTATGCTAAACCTCTATTTGTAGGGTGTGTTAGCGCAGCGTAACGCACCTTTAACTCTATAGGTGATGTAGCTGCGTAAGTCCTGAGAGAATTATCACAAACTACAGCTCCGCTGAGTTTTGGTCACGACATATCATCGGAGGAAAATCACTAATGCTGTCACCTCAAAACCACTCTCAACTAACATCTCACCACAATCAAGTACTGTTTTTGCCTCTAACTGATACACAAATCCTTGCTCTGAAAGGACGTTATCGAGATTCGTTACCAATCAAAATCACTAAAACTGTTGCTTGCAATGACACAACTCCTACTCAATGGAAGTAAGTAGATAGCTCAAAATAGAAGTATCTAAGTAAATACAGCGTTTTTCATTTAGATGAAGTACAAAGAGCCTGGTTTTTGGGAATGGGGAATAGGGAATAGGATCTGTACCTCACTAGACTGAGAAATGCTGTAAGTGTAAAATTTAATAAGATACTTTAATTTAGGCATATCTATTTAAGATCAATTGTGGACGAAAGGCGGTTTGAAAGGCTAGGATTGAAACAATCCTGAGTTTCTCAACCGCCTTTGAGCATAAGGTTTAATAAATTTCAGGGAGGGCAAGATGGGAGAGAACAACACGGCAGAACTGTTAGTCAAGTGCCTGGAAAATGAGGGAGTAGAGTACGTTTTTGGACTTCCTGGGGAAGAAAATTTACACGTACTAGAAGCTCTGAAGCATTCTTCAATTCAGTTTATTACCACCCGCCACGAACAGGGCGCAGCCTTCATGGCGGATCTTTATGGTAGGCTTACTGGTAAAGCTGGAGTTTGCCTGTCTACTCTTGGTCCTGGTGCCACGAACTTGATGACTGGAGTTGCTGATGCCAACCTAGATGGAGCACCATTAGTAGCAATTACCGGTCAGGTGGGAACAGACCGGATGCATATTGAATCGCACCAGTATTTGGATTTGGTGTCAATGTTTGCTCCAGTTACTAAGTGGAGTACCCAAATTGTTCGCCCTAGTAATACAGCAGAAATTGTCCGTAAAGCCTTTAAAATTGCCCAGAGTGAAAAACCAGGCGCAGTTCATATTGATTTGCCAGAAAATATTGCGGCAATGCCAGTCACTGGTCAACCTCTGAGCAAGGATGACAGAGAAAAAACCTTTGCTTCTTTTCACAGTTTTAGTAAAGCAGCAGTAGCAATTTCTAAGGCAAAAGATCCCATAATTTTGGTTGGAAATGGTGCAATTCGTGCTAATGCTGCTGATGCATTGACAGAATTTGCGACGCGGATGAATATTCCAGTGGTTAGTAGCTTTATGGGTAAAGGAGTGATTCCGTATACTCACCCTCTGGCACTATGGACTGTAGGACTGCAACAACGTGACCATGTGACTTGTGCTTTTGAAAAAGCTGATTTAATCATTGCTGTTGGTTATGACTTGATTGAATATTCACCAAAAAAATGGAATCCAGAAGGCAATACTCCCATTATTCATATTGGCATAACCCCAGCAGAAATTGATAGCAGCTATATTCCCCTAGTAGAAGTAGTAGGAGATATTTCTGACTCCCTCAAAGAAATTATGAAGCAGGCAGATAGGGAGGGAAAACCTACCCCATTTGCTGTGGAATTAAGGTCAGAAATTCGCGAAGATTATGAATATTACGCTAACGATGATAGCTTCCCCATCAAACCACAAAAACTAATCTATGACTTACGGCAGGTGATGGGAGCAGAGGATATTGTCATTTCTGATGTTGGTGCCCACAAGATGTGGATGGCTCGTCACTATCATTGCGATCGCGCCAATACCTGTATAATTTCCAATGGCTTTGCGGCGATGGGAATTGCCATGCCGGGAGCACTAGCTGCTAAATTAGTTCATCCTCATCGCAATGTAGTTGCTGTTACTGGTGATGGAGGGTTTCTGATGAATTGTCAGGAATTAGAAACAGCACTGCGAGTAGGTACCCCTTTTGTAACTCTGATTTTTAACGACGGTGCCTATGGCTTGATTGGGTGGAAGCAACAAAACCACTTTGGCGAATCAGCTTTTGTCAATTTTGGTAATCCAGATTTTGTCAAATTTGCTGAAAGTATGGGGTTAAAAGGCTATCGGGTAAATTCTGTAGCAGAGTTGATTCCTACTCTAAAAGAGGCACTAGCTCAAGATGTCCCTACAGTGATAGACTGCCCCGTGGACTATGGGGAAAATCTCCGATTCACCCAAAAAGCTGGGGATTTGAGTTGCAAGATATAAATTGATAATTGATAATTGATAATTGATAATGGACAATTGATAATTGATAATGGACAATTGATAATTGATAATTGATAATTGATAATTGATTAATAAGAAGAGTTAATTATCCTATTGTTCATTTGTGAACGAAAGGGAGTTGGTCTCAAAAACTCTCAACATATCGCTTTAGTTCCCTAGCCATCCGGTGAATGCCTCGCTTTTCATCTTGCCGAATAAATGGTAGAAATACACGGGTGAGGATGCCGGAAAATTTACTGTTGTGAATGTATTTAGTGCGACCAACTCCAATCTCTTGCAGCTCAAATACATATTCATTGCGAAAGCCAGGGATTTGGGAAACCCAGCAAAGGCACACTGATGGCTCAACTAAGGTAACTAAAGCTTCAAAGTCTGTTTCTTCTTCATGGGGAAGCCTACGTAGCGAAAGGAACACTTCTTTACCCTGTTGAAATGGTACGTTGGATTGACAGTCAAATAAAAAAGTGTTCCAGTACTTCCACTGGTTTTTCTGAAATAACACCTGCCAAACTTGGTGCTTGGGAGCATTAATCTCAATCTCAGTATAAAAACTTGCCATAGATCGGGTTTGGTTACTTGGTGCAAGTGTTACTGGGTACAACTACCAGCTGGCAAGTTTTGATAGGCTAGGAATATTTTGACTTCTAGATTGAATAGGGCAGAATTCCCTCTACAATCTAAAAGCTAAAGCCTGCAATAGTAATACAGCATGGTAGACCTGACACCCAACTCTAGTTTTAGTTTAACGATTCGCTTGGCATATCCCAACCACCCAGGGATTTTAGCCAGCATTACTGTAGCGATCGCACAGACGGGTGGTAGCCTAGGACAGATTGACCTAGTTGAGCAGACCCGCAAGAGCGTCACTCGAGATCTAAATATTGATGCTGCTAGTACTGAACATGCTGAGCAGATAGTGCAAGCTATTAGGGCATTAGCAGATGTCAAAATTATTGAGTACCAAGACCGCACTTTTAACCTACATCGCGGTGGCAAAATCAGTATGCGCAGCAAACTCTCCTTGGACAATAAAGGGGATTTGGCAATGGCCTATACTCCCGGAGTAGGTCGTATCTGCAACGCGATCGCTAAAGATCCTGAACAGGTATACCACCTTACGATTAAAAGTAACACAGTTGCGATTGTTAGTGATGGTAGTGCCATCTTAGGGTTAGGTAACCTAGGAGCAGAGGCGGCACTGCCGGTAATGGAAGGGAAAGCCATGCTCTTTAAAGAGTTTGCTGGCATTGATGCCTTTCCCATCTGTCTTGCTAACCAAGATACAGACATGATTGTGGAAACCGTCAAAAATATTGCTCCTGTCTTCGGCGGTGTCAACTTGGAAGATATCAGCGCTCCCCGTTGTTTTGAAATCGAAGAGCGGCTGCGGCAGGAGTTGGATATTCCTGTATTTCATGATGACCAACATGGTACGGCAATTGTCACGTTGGCGGCGTTGATTAATGCTCTGAAGCTGGTGAATAAATCGTTGGCATCTGTCAGAATTGTGATTAATGGAGCTGGAGCTGCTGGAATCTCGATCGCGCGATTGCTGCGGAAGGCTGGAGCTGGGGTAATTTGGCTGTGTGACTCTCAAGGTATTATTTCGCAAAGTCGCTCTAACTTAACCCAGCAAAAGCAAGAATTTGCAGTAGAGCCTACGGGTTCCCTAGCAGATGCACTCCAAGGTGCTGACATTTTTATCGGAGTCAGTGCTCCTGGTGTAGTTACCCCAGAGATGGTACGCTCAATGGCAGCAGACCCGATTGTTATGGCAATGGCGAATCCCATCCCAGAAATTCAGCCAGAATTAATCGGGGATGATGTAGCGGTGATTGCTACTGGACGTAGTGACTATCCTAATCAGATTAATAACGTTCTGGCTTTTCCTGGTGTCTTTCGCGGTGCGCTAGACTGTCGAGCCTCAGCGATTACTATCAATATGTACCTAGAGGCGGCTAAAGCGATCGCTTCTTTGGTTAAGGCAACTGACTTAAACCGGGAACATATCATTCCTTCAGTCTTTGATGAGCGAGTAGCGAAAGCTGTTGCTGCTGCTGTACAACAGGCAGCACGTCAAGATGGAGTAGCTCATTGCTAAGTTAAAGTGGTGTCCATTTTGTCAAGTCCCATATATAGCGTTTGGTACCTAAAAAAAACCTATATATAGAAAGACATTTTGGGTCAGAAAAATTGTACTTCCTCTCCTCTGCTCCGAAACTCCCCTCTTGGGAGTTCGGGGTGGGTTCACCAACTATCCCTAGTTTGTCACTCTAGGCAGAGGAAAATGAATGAAGAGCAGTTATCCCTCTTCTGTCACTTTCCGAAATTCTGAGGAAATTCCGTCATTACAGCCAACGATACCTAAGGAAAGAATCAGGGTTTGACCCCCATTTTTCGGAGTCTGACAGAAGAGGGATAAATAAAAGGATTCTAACGATCTCAAACTGGTCAGTTACTTTTGCCGCGCTGCACTAGGGAGATCAAAGACATCGACAAGCCAATGAGCTAAATTGGTGAAGCATTTCGATTGTATACCTTGAATCTTCAGAGGAAACAATGGCTATTACTGAAATCAAAATCCACCCTGCTATCGGTATTGCCAGAGTAGGTAACAGTACTGACCAAAACGAAGGTGAGGGCTACTTTGTTGGACCAGAAATTCCTCGGAAAACTCCTGATCCGGGCAATGGAGGATACAAAGATAGTGAAGGAAGAATTAAACGGCAGGCTGCTCGCTTTCGTCTCTTCGCCTATCATGATGACGGTACAGTTGAGGAAATTACAACAGCTAACTCTGACCGTATCCAGTGGACTGTTCGCCTTGCCAATACTAAGGCTGCGGCTGAAAAGTTTGAAGAACCAAGCCAGCTACGCAATCCAGAAATTACGGGAATTGCTCGACAGGGATTAAAAATTCGTTCAGGAGCTCAAACTCTTGATAGTCCAGAACAAACTAAGAAACTGGCAGGTAAATTTACATACCCCATATCCTCAAGAGCCAATCGCATCATTACCGTTGATGTTTCCTTAGGGGATATCCGCATGGAAACTGGCGGTCAATTGCTAGTTTTAGGAGGATTTGGCACATCTGCCAGTCCAGTTGACATACCTCTGACTCGCGACACCTTTGCCGATAACGATGGCTGGTATGACGATGTATCCGATGGTCCGATTACGGCAACTGTAACCATTGACGGGCAACCGCTTACTGCTAAAGGAGCTTGGGTTATTGTTGCACCCCCTGATTTTGCTCCTGATATTAGCAATTCTACAACTTTGTACGACACAATCTTTGATTTCTTTGTCAGAAATAGTCGCAAGACTATACCAGCCAGACCTTCCTTTGCACAGGATATCTATCCGGTGATTGAAGCCTCCTATAAAAGTATCAATTTATTCAACCTCGAAAATACCCCTTATCACAACACGCTGACTCCGAACTCCGATGAAGACCATTGGAAGAACCTGAGTGGGTATATTTTTAGTCGGCTCAAGGTTCCTGACAGTGATAACCACAACAAACAGCAGAATATGCCGAGGCTGGCTCGGGCTACACTCACATCGACTCAATACAAAATCATGGAAAAGTGGCGAGATGGAACCTATGAATGGGATGGTTTTCCACAGCCCCCTGATGAGATCTCACCTGAGGGATTAGATCGCGCTGCTCTCGAAAGCTGTGTAGGAGCTGCTTTCTACCCTGGCATCGAAGCTGGAAATTTTCTGATTGAGGACATTAATCGCTATTACCTAGATAGCGATGAGTTTCGTCTGGACCATAATGAGGTAAATCCCGGCGATGTTACAGCGCAGATGGCGTTGCCCTGGCAAGATGACTTCTTTGCCTGTAGTAAACAGGAGTGGCAGTCTATTTACGGAGTAGAAGCTTGGTGGCCCGGTCAACGTCCCATCGACGTTCTACCCGAGCAAGACCCGTCAGAGTTTCAAAGCTGGATTCGTGGTGTTCTCAGTGCTGGTCAAATGGTCAAAGATTGGTCGAAGCTCGGTTTCGTCGTTCCAGATGGAGATCGCTACCTTGAAAAAGAACGAGGTAGCTTTTCCTAGGGAACTCTAACAAATAAATTATCAATGGACAATTGATAATTGATAATTGATGCCAAATACTCAAGAATTTGAAGTGGTCATCATTGGTGGCGGACCGGCTGGAGCCGCCACTGCCCTAACCCTAGCGCGGGCAGATCGGCAAATATTGTTGGTTGACAAATCTGATGGCAGCGTGTTCAAGGTAGGTGAGGGACTGCCACCGAATGCTAAACCTTTGCTGCGAGACCTGGGGGTAATGGAACGCTTTAATCGTGACAGACACCTGCCATCCTATGGCAATGTCTCTGCTTGGGGCACACCAACCTTGCACAGCACAGACTTCATCTTTAACCCCCACGGTCATGGCTGGCACTTGGACAGGCTGCGTTTTGATCAGATGCTTCGAGAAGCAGCAAGTAAGGCGGGAACTGAGGTACGGGAAGAAACCCGTATGGTAAAGTTCGTGCAAGTCAACGGTGGAGGTTGGCAGCTCACCTTGGAGGAAAAAGGCAAGCAGGCACAAGTATATTGCCAATGGTTAGTGGATTGTACGGGGCGGGCAAGTCGGGTAGCTCGTAACCTTGGTGTCAAAAAAAGTAGCGAAGATCAGTTGCTTGGTTTCGTTACCCTTTTCAGAATACCTGACACTGCTCTTCAGAGCGATCGCGATTCGATGACCCTGATCGAATCTACATCCCAAGGCTGGTGGTATACAGCTTTGCTCCCTTCAGAACGGCGTGTGGTAGTATACTTCACCGACACTGATTTAGAAACGAGCAAGCTGGCTCGGAGTGTCGAAGGCTACACTAGCCTACTTGACCAAACGCAACACATCTATGCTCGACTGGCTACCTACGGCTATACCCTGGAAGGTACACCTAAAGTAGCTTCCGCCAACAGTAGCCGATTAGAAACATTTGTCGGCGATGACTGGCTAGCAGTAGGAGATGCCGCCCTTTCCTTTGATCCTCTCTCATCACAAGGTATTACAACTGCTCTGTATAGTGGGCTTAAAGCAGGTGAGGCATTACAAGCCCATTTGTCTGGTGACTCTGATCCCTTAGCGCTGTATGGCGAAAACCTCAGCACCATCTATGATTCCTACTTACATAACCGGACTGTTTTCTACAGCTACGAACGCCGCTGGCTCCAGAGTAAATTCTGGCAACGACGCAGGCTGGGTAATTAGGGCTTACTGAATAAGAATAAGTCCACTGGGAAAGCGTTTTGAAGTGAGGAGCGCTTCGCACCCCCAATTGAATGGGAGAAACAATTCTTTTCCATTAGCCATTAGCCATTAGCCATTAGCCATTAGCCATTAGCCATTAGCTTTGAGCGTGTTTCTGGAAAGTAATGAGTCTCATTGTGAATCTGCCTAATGGCGGTTGCGAAATCAGTAATAGTTTTGCTAAACGATTGGTTAGTCAGCTTATCCTTTTTTGAACTACCAATAACCATGAATCAACCTCTTCATACTTTGGGTATCCCACCTAATGCTTGGGAAGTTAATAGTGCGATCGCAGATATTACCCGTTCTCCCGTTACTCCTCAACCAATCACCCTAGCAACAGAAACCAAAACCCTACGCCTAGATTTAGCTAAAACGGCAATTTTGGTAATCGATATGCAAAATGACTTCTGTCACCCCAAAGGCTGGCTAGCACATATCGGTGTAGATGTAAGTCCAGCTCGTACTCCCATTGAGCCTCTGCAAGCTATCTTACCAGCTTTACGAGCTGCCAATGTGCCAGTAATTTGGCTTAATTGGGGTAATCGTCCTGACTTACTCAACATTAGTGCAGGATTGCGACATGTTTACAACCCAACAGGTGAAGGGATAGGATTGGGTGACCCTCTACCTCATAAAGGAGCACCAGTGTTGACTGTTGGCAGTTGGGCAGCAGCAGTGGTAGATGAATTGGAACAAAAATCTGAGGATATCCGGGTTAATAAGTACCGGATGAGTGGCTTTTGGGATACTCCCCTAGATAGTATTTTACGCAACTTGGGTAAGACTACTCTCTTCTTTGCTGGGGTGAATATTGACCAATGTGTCATGGCTACCTTACAAGATGCCAACTTCCTTGGCTATGACTGTATCCTGGTCAAAGGATGTGCGGCTACTACTTCCCCAGAATATTGCTACCAAGCCACAATTTACAACGTTAATCAATGCTTTGGGTTCACCACAGATTATCAAGCAATTATCGAAGCAATCACAAAATAGTTACAAATCAACCTACTTTTGGTAAGAAAAAAGAAGAGAGATATTGAAATGTTTCGTTTGAGAAGCTTTAGTGAAGAGTTTCTGATTTCCGATTCTTGTATGTTTACAACTTAAGTAGGAACGCTATAGTTATTGAGGAGATAAATACTAGAGCACTACTTAGGAAATATGCACTCAAAAGATGACACTTAAATGGTGGCTAAACAATTGGGTAGTCATTGCGATTTATGAGAGCCACTCTAAATATTTCTTTACAAAATATTGTTCATATTTGCCTACTGATAGGAATAACTACCAATGAATACTCGTTGCATGATTCCCATTGTGAAAACGACTAAAGACTATCAGGCTTATCGAATTAGTCCTCATGATACTAACCGTTTGGCAATTGTGTTCGATCCAACCATTGCTGATGCCTCTTTAACATTTTGTGTGGAGATTTTTGATCCTGGTGGGAAGACTCCACCCAATCGACATCAATTTGCAGTGGAAATGTTCTTTGTTCTCAAGGGAGAAGGGATAGCCAGCTGTGATGGTAAAATAGTGCCAATTCGTACTGGAGACAGCCTATTAGTTCCGCCCACAGGGATTCACGAAATCAGAAATATAGGTTGCGATCGCTTATACCTGCTATGCTTTATGGTTCCCAATGAGAACTTCGCTGAACTTATTCGTAGTGGCACACCTGTAGAGTTGGATCAAGATGATTTGAGAGTACTGACTGGTCAAGATTCTCTAGTAACCTGTTAAAGTTATGTTGTTATATTTCCAATTTTTTGTAACATCTTGAAACTTATCTTTGTGTTTGAGATCTTTGCCTCAATCGCCGCCGATTAACTGGAGGCTGATGGTGAGATTGGAGAGATACAACCTCCGCCTCATTACTTTCTCTAGCTACCCTAATAAGTAGTCCTGCTGAGAACAAACTAGCAATCATTGAACTACCGCCATAGCTAAAGAAAGGCAAAGGTAAACCTGTTGTTGGTAGAACTCCGGTAGCTACACCAATATGTAATAGCGATTGTCCCACAATCAAAATCATTACCCCAATTGCTATCAGTCGATAAATTTTGTTTCGTGCTTTGATTGCTACAATCACCGCCAGGGTTGCATAAACCATGAGCAGTAGAAGTAGTAGCATACTACCGATAAAGCCAAATTCTTCGGCAAATACAGAAAAAATAAAATCAGTATATGGAATTGGTAAATAAAATTGTTTTTGTTGTCCTAAGCCAAAACCAGCTCCCCAAGTACCTCCAGAGCCAACAGCAAGTAGACTTTGAATCAGCTGGTATCCATCTTTTAGAGGATCAGCCCAGGGATTGAGAAACGACATCACCCGACGCCGTTGGTATTCTTTTAAACTTACACTAATCACAGCCAGTAGAACACCACCTAGTGCAGTTCCTCCCAGTTGAAAAAAAGGTAACCCTGCTGCCAACGCTACTAGCCATAAAGTCATACCGCACAGAGCCGCTGTACTCAGATTGGGCTGTAGCAAAATTCCCAGAAGTACAATGGCAAAAATTCCTAACCATAGCCAGCGAACTCTCCCACTCAGTCCCTTCCATTGTCCAAAGATTCGAGCACTTTGTAGTACTAAAAAGGGCTTAATTAACTCAGAGGGTTGAATAAGGGGTACAGGACCAATGGATAGCCAGCGAGTTGCACCATTGACAGTAGTTCCCACCCCAGGAATTAAGGTGATTAAAATACACCCCAATAGCAAGAGTAACAACCAATGGGTAATTCCCAGTACATAGCGTAGGGGCGATCGCACAATTAGATTAAATCCGATCCAACCCAACGTCAACCAGATTAGCTGTCGTTTGAAGTAATAAAGTCCATCCCCAAGCTCAACATCAGCAATAGGGTATGATGCGGAAAAAAGAATTGCTAAACCAACGAACATCCATACTAAAGTTAACCACCGCAGTAGTCGGGCTTCCATTGCCCACTCCTTAGGATTGGGGTTAACTAATAGAATCAGGTTACGTAGAGCCACTAAGAACTAATCACTAACAACAACGCAAAATTTATAACCACAGGTCTCACTCTGAAAATAGGCTTGGCAAAGAAATGGAGAATATCTAATTTAACAGCTAAAGTTGCCATAGGGCATCCTCAGTCTTAGGGATTGTACAGCCAAATCAAAAAAGGGGTCTTGGTGACCCCTTCTAATTTTTCGATAAAAAGCTGTTTGATTAAAATTAAAGTAGTCCAGTATTAGTACCCTGTTTACCAGTTGCTAGCTGAACTTTGACAATTTTGCCACCCATTTTCATAATTCGCTGCTGCTCGCGGAACCAGTTGTCGTAGGGAACTAGTTTAGTGAAATAGGTATTTTGTAACTCCCTTTGTGTCCTGATTCTGGTTTGGCTAGGAACACAGGCAGTCACTTTAAACATACGCATGGATTTATTTCTCCTGAATTGAGTTAAAAATTTTTGAAGAAAGAATTCAGTTTTTGAAGCGAGCAATTATAAAGTAACAAGTAAAATGCTCTGTTTTCTGACTTTTTGAGATTCAGCAAAGTATTTACATCAGCTTAGTGAAGCCTGAATTCGTCAAGGTCATATCACAACTGTGAAGTTTTGTTGGACGTAACTTAGCACTTTGCCAAGGTTAGGGAGTCAATCGTCAATACTAGACTGTTAAAACTCATCTGGCTGCATCTAAGCATAGTAAGACTTGCCTCTAACAAACTAGCACTCACGATTGACTTCCCAGACCTTTCTCAAGCAACCGACTACAAACTCAAAATTAGTTAGGAGAGCTCACCTTAACTCAAACCAGAGCAAATATAGTCGAAATAGACGCCCATTTCTTTTCCTGCATCAGCACCGACAAGACTAGCAGTAGCTTCTTTCATAGCTTGAATTGAATTCACTGTGTTGCCGATGGGAACGCCTAGAGAGTTGTAGGTTTCTTTCAATCCATTGAGTACGCGCTCATCAAGGATAG
Organism: Symploca sp. SIO2C1; assembly: GCA_010692635.1. Taxonomy (GTDB): domain Bacteria; phylum Cyanobacteriota; class Cyanobacteriia; order Cyanobacteriales; family Coleofasciculaceae; genus Caldora. Next base: position 15,607 of record JAAHGL010000094.1, read on the forward strand.
ATGGGTCACCGGCTAACATTGCATAGGTAGCATAGCGCAAGAAATAATCCATGTCGCGAATACAAGCGGCATAGCGGCGGGTTGTGTACATATTACCACCTGGACGAGTGCTCTCTGAGTACAACAAAGACTTAGCAACTGCGTCCTTAACAATAGTGGAAGCATTAGCACTGATAGCAGTTGCTGCACGTACTCGAAGTTCACCAGTCTGGAAATAGCCCTTGAGCTTTTCTAGAGCGGCACCATCCAAGTATTTGCCCTGGACATCAGAAGAATTGATAACAGCGGTAATTGCGTCTTGCATAATTCCCTTTCCTTATTTGACTTAGTCTCTTAAATTTGAGCTACAGACTCGATATCTCTTGCCTACAGCAACCCTCCAACAACGTAGTCGAAGTAAGTCACAGCTTCTGCAGCATCGTCTCCACCCATCAAGCCAGTAGCCACAGCTTTCATGCAACGGACGCTTTCAGCAACAGCATCAATGGATGTGCCTAGAGACTTGTACATTTCTTTTGCACCAACCAAACCAATTTCTTCAATTGGTGTGACATCGCCAGATACAATCCCATAGGTAATCAGACGTAGGTAGTAGTCCATGTCTCGTAGGCAAGTAGCAGTCATTTCCTCTCCGTAGGCGTTGCCACCAGGAGAAACGACATCAGGACGCTTCTGGAACAACTGATCTCCTGCTTCCTTAATAATACGCTCACGGGAGTCAGTCAGGACTTGGGCAATGCGCAGGCGAGCATCACCAGATGTAACAAAGTCTTTAATTCGGGATAGTTCGCCAGGGCTTAGATAGCGTGCTTCGGCGTCTGCATTCACGATTGATTTCGTGACAATACTCATCTATGGATTCCTCCAAAAAATATCTAACCAGGTGTGTTTAAACTGGTATTCACATTACACAGATTGCTGAGCCGCCCTATCCTATATGTGTCAAATAGATCAGCCTTTTTCTTGCTGAAACTTTCACAATCTCAAGAATCCTTAGGATAACTTGGAGTCGTCAGTGATACATTAGGCAAGGCTTACAGCTACCTTCCGCAAACATTCTGCGATAGATTGTTCACCTTCTTCCTATATTCGCAATATTTTGTAATATTTCTCCTCAGATTGAGGAAAAATAGTAAGCGCAAATATGAAGCATGAAGTAAGAAGGCTGAAAACAGCCACTACTGATATTTTCAGCCTTGATACTTCTTACTTCAGTTTTTAGCCTTAACCAATTATCTCTAATCCCTAGTTTTACCCAAGTAATTACCAATTGGAAGGTAAGGAACACGTTGATAGGGGACTACGTTTTCACCGAAGAAACGAGCATATTCTGAAGTATCGACTATTGTCGCTACCGTTGCCTTCAGTCCCTGCTCTGTCAACAACTTATTGTAGGTCTGAATCTCTGCTTCAGTGCTAGGAGTACGTCCCAACAAGTGGCGGAATAATAGCTCAACTACCTTTGTACTGGGATAGGGTAAGTAGAAGCGTTGCTCATAAAGGTCAGAACTTGCCAGGGCTTTGATGAATTCCCGTACAGAAATTTTACCTTGGCGGAGTTGTTTATCCAGCTCAGGACATTGATATTCTTGGAGAACTTCCTGACTAGAGATACCCATTACCTGGGAGTAAATAGCCTTGAGCACTAGTTCAGTTTCACTTTGCTTGGCTCCTGGATTCAAGCGGAAAATCTTTGCCGATTGGCGACTAGTAGAGTTAGATTCTTCTAATAAAGACCCACTGTTCTTAGTGAAAGAGCGACCCAGCTCAACAAAATCTGGTTTTTTTTCTGACTGTTGCCGTTCTTGCGCCTTCATATCAGCGATCGCTTTTCCCATCAGAGGCATTTTCGTCCCATCCATCCGAGATTTCACCGGTTCAAAGCTCGGAACCACTACCTCATTATCCTGCTTTGTCTGCTTGTTATAAAGCTTCTGGGTGTTGGGGAAGTTGGCAGCTGGTAAAGTTGGGAAGCGCCGATAAGGCACTACATCTTCATTAAACGCCTGGAGGTACTCCATGCCATTAACCATGGCTCCAATAAAGCCACGGATACCCTCAGTTGCCAGAATTAGATTATACTTCTGGATTTCCTGCTGGTTGAGAGGTGCACGACCTAGGAAGTGCTTAGTTCCCAGCTCAATTACTTTCGTATTGGGGTAGGGAGTATAGAACTCTTTAATGTAGACGTCAGAACAACCCAATCCTTCAATAAACTCTTTAACAGTAATTTCGCCATTACTCAACTTGCTTTCGAGGGAATTGAACTTATCCTGGACGATGTAAGGCTCAACATCTCGTTCAAATATCTGTCGGTAAGCTGCACGCACCAGGTTTTTCACAGCTGGCTTATCGTTTAGATCCGTCAGTTTGAAGATCTTAGTTTGCTCCCGCTGGACACTGACTCCCTGATTAATACGGAATTCCACTTCTGGTTCTGTTCGGGTGTCAGGAACTTGACCTAGTTCAACAAAGCGAGGAGTTTTTAATTGCTTCGGAGTATTACCAAAATCTTCAGCTAGAGTACCCGGTCTTAGAGATTGTAACTGTTTACCAAATGGTGTCAGATAACGCTCATAGGGAACTGTATCTTCCCCAAAGGCCTGCTCATACTCTTTAGTGTCAATAATGGCATCAATTAAAGCGTAGAAGCCCTGCTTAGCACAGATATCAAAGTACTGGTTCGTTTCCTGACGACCATAAGTAGGACGTCCCAACAAACGCCGATGGAGATACTCAACTCCCTTCATCACGTACAGCGGTGTCCAGTAACGCTTGCGAACTCCGTCGGACTTCGCCAAGAGCCGGATAAATTCCCGTACTGTAATCTCGCCGTTTTCCAGCTTAGTTTCCGCTGCTGACAAACGTTCTCCTTCATACGGGATGCATCCAAATACTTGCAAGTAACAAGCACGAATTATTGATTGGGTTGAGCTTTCTGCAAATTGGACATTGGAGCCTTCACTCTCTCCATTATTGCTAGGTACTTGTTCTAGCCGGAAAACCTTCCTTCCTAGGGAACCAGGAGACTGACCGATTGCTTCTGGATTGCTATTTTGGTTATTGATACCAGGTCCTTGGTGAATGAGGAGGCGCTTGGTATCTTTACCAAAGGGAGATGGTCGAGCATTGGGGTTACGAGTTTCTTTCTGGAAAATTGCTCCAAACTGAATTTCCAATGGATCGTTCCCTGAACCATAAGGATGTTGATCAGGTAATGGTTGCCCGTACTTAGCAAAGGTTGTAATGAACTGAGGTACTTTTCGGAAAGGTGCACTGTAGCGCAACAAATCTTGCTGCATTCCCCAGTTACGGCATTCCTGAGCTTCTTGACCCAAACCCCGCAGATACGGGACAGTTTCTTCACCAAAGTAGTCGGAGTATTCCTGTGAATCTACCAAAGCATCTATGAGTTTTGACAGACCGCCGCCAGAAACTATGGAAAAGTATTTTTGCACTTCTTCGCGGGAACTGGGACCCCGACCCAAAAAATGACGGAAAGCTAATTCTAAAGCACGACTGTTAATAAATGGCTCAAAGAACTGTTTCCTGTAGAGGGGGGATTTACCCAAGCGACGAGCAAACTCCTTCATGGAGATGTCCCCGTTTTTTACCTGAGATTCTAGGTAAGAGATGGATTGGCTGTAGGCACGGGTAATATCGCGTTCAAATATTTGCCTGTAGGCAGCTTTAACAACCTCTTGCTTTTCTGATGAAGACAAACCGGGCTTCATCACAAACTTGGGACGTCTCTCTGCTGCATTGAAGTAGCTTTGGGGCAGTTGCAGACCTTGTTGATCAATAGAAGAGCGCTGTCGCAGTTTATTTGAAGGAGTGGCGGCTTTGAATTCGTTAATCACAATTTCAAAGTAATCAGCCACAATCCCACTGGCTTCAGGATCACCCTTGAAATACCCTAAGCAGGCGCCGCGCATTCCTTGTAGCGCTACTAATGTAGCTTCTGCAGAGCAAGCATTTTCAATGACTTCCCGCAAACCACGGACATTAACGACCAGAATATTGGGATCCCCTGCCACAATCGCATAGGTAAGGTAGCGCAACATCCAAGACAAGTCCCGCAGGGACTTTTGCATGTTTCTTGGACCATAGCGAGCAATGTTTATTGGTCGAAAACCTGCTGGTGTAGGACCACCTCCAGAGGAACTAAATAGGGAACGGAAGCCATCAAAAATGCCACCACCACTTTCAACATAACTAGCAGTTCCCAACTCTCTGGCTTGTTGACTTTGTGTAGTGCTAGTTACTTTGGCTTGTATAGCTTCTGGTTCTTCTAATGGCTTCTCTAGGTAAGCCATTGGTGAACCACCAACAAAAATTCTGTTAGCAGCACGGGATACAATCAGATCTGAATTTTTGGTGATCGTATCTGCAATCTCTAAAAGCTTTGTTCCAGAGCGGAAGTAACCAGCAAGCTCACTGAGTTCACCTCCGACTAAAAATCGATCTTGCTGTTCTGCTTGGATAATTGTTGCAAACGGTACTGTTTGATATAGTTGCGGACGCGCAACCGAGCTTCCACCACTTGCCTTAACACTCATTTGTTCTCAAACGCTCCCATTGACAATTTTTACTGTGTTAAGCCTGACCAGGGTTCCCATACCAGTCTATTTTGCTTATCTATAGGCTTAGCGAACTTGTATTTCTCCCAGTTCCTAAAATTGGAAGGGAGGTTACACTGATGACTTCAATAAACAAATGCCCTGGCTAAACCACGTCAGTTTCTAGATTAAAACGTTTTTGATGTCTCAGTCTGGACTTATTTATTAAGAAGTGTATAGAACACCTTTTAGGGTTTCACAGAAGTCATAATAGTTGATTTGATGCCATTATTCTGAGAAGTACCATAAGTTTTGTTACAATTTGCATTAATTCAGGGCTTAGAGTAGTTGTGATATTACCAGCGGAGGTATGGTTGGAGATATGGAAACCTTTCAGGATACTAGCGTTGCTGTTCAGCGGCTATACGATACTTACCCTTTTCCACCAGAACCTTTACTTGATGAGCCACCGCCTGGTTACAACTGGCGGTGGAATTGGTTATCTGCCTACAGCTTTTGTACAGGGCAAAAACCTAATAGGCAGGATATCCGGATTCTAGATGCTGGTTGTGGTACTGGTGTAGGAACGGAGTATCTGGTTCATCTCAATCCTCAAGCCTCTGTGGTAGGAATTGATTTGAGTCCTGGTGCATTAAAAGTAGCAAGGGAGCGCTGTCAACGCTCAGGAGCTCATCGAGTCGAGTTTCATCACTTGAGTCTGTATGATGTTGACCAAGTAGAAGGTCAGTTTGATCTAATTAACTGTGTTGGAGTTTTACATCATTTACCAGATCCAATTCGAGGCATTCAGTCTCTGGCTGCTAAGCTTGCTCCTGGCGGCTTGATGCATATCTTTGTTTATGCAGAATTGGGACGCTGGGAAATTCAACTAATGCAGCAAGCGATCGCACTTTTGCAAGGTGACAAGCAGGGGGATTATCGAGATGGTGTTAAAGTCGGGCGTCAATTGTTTGAATCTTTACCAGATAATAACCGAATTGTCAAGCGAGACAAAGAACGCTGGTCTTTGGAAAATCATCAGGATGAATGCTTTGCGGATATGTATGTTCATCCCCAAGAGATTGACTACAACATTGATACTGTCTTTGAACTGATTGATGCTTCTGGTTTAGAATTCCTTGGCTTTTCTAATCCTCGCTATTGGAACAAAGAGCGACTTTTAGGGAAAAAGCCGGAGCTGATGGAACGGGCAGCTACGTTGAATGAGCGCCAATTGTATCGATTAATTGAATTATTGGATCCAGAACTAACCCATTACGAGTTTTTCCTTACACGTCCTCCCCTACCCAGAGCAGATTGGTCAGATGATCAGGTACTCTTAGCAGCAATTCCAGAACTCAATCCTTGTATGAATGGTTGGCCTAGTCAGTCTATGTTCGATTACGATTATCAGTTGATCCATTTATCAGATGAAGAGTTTGACTTTCTTGAGGGGTGTGAAGGTAATTCAACTGTTTCAGAACAAGGGGCAGTAAAAACAGTAGGAGATATTTTAGGTAGTGTAGAGTTAGATTTAGAGGGAGTGCGATCGCTACTTAATAAACAGTTAATCATGCTGACTAATACAGAAGTACTGAATTAATTAAAAAACTGCAAAATCATAACATTGGTACAGGGAATACCTTTAATCAATTCCTCACTCCTACGATCTCAAAATCTATTGTTGTTGAGTGATAGATAGACTGTAATTATGTTGAGCACCAGTGCGATCGCCGATGTAGAGTGAGTAAGTGCCTGCATTCCAATAGCCTGAGTCCGTAATCGTATTCCCAGAGAACTCATCAGACTGTACGCAGGAAGAACTACCATTGGAGCCTTTAATCAAGAGTATTGGTTGACCACCTTGACTGTCTACAGTAAAACGTAAGTAACTAAAGTTATCACCTAAGGTAATTACATGACTCGCCGTAGCCGCCATCTTGCCGCAGTTGCTATCTCCGGAAGTTCCTGTTAACACCATTGGCTCGTTAAATCCAGGTGTAAGCGCAATCTGCTGCTGAGAGCGAACTCCCCCGATGCTAGCCAAGAGCACTGCCAAGGTAGTGGGAACAGCCAGCCAGTATTTTAGTATTTTCATAAAAGACCTCCACCCAGTCGGGAAACCCACATTCTTTAAGCTTTAGGAATATTAACGGGTGATCCCCTGAACTTTTCCTTTGTTTTTCTAATACAATTTTCCCAAGTAACTAAGCATTTGAGGGTAAGAGCTGTTCCTCTTTACCAACTGTCACCTGATCCCCACCCTAGTAGCGAATTAGAGATGAACACTCAAAAACATCAAGACTACGAGCTCAGACTTGAGGAGCTAGAGCAACAAGGAAACAAAGACCAACCTATGCAGTCGGGGAAAACCCAAGCAGAGCAAAGGTTCAGACAATACGTCAATGGTTTGCCAGTTGAGTCAGTCTTAACTCAAATTGCCAATTGGTTTAACAGCTTGACCAGTGCAGGTAAAATTGCTGTAGTTATTATTGGGGGAATTCTTGGTTTATCACTGTTGAGAACTACACTACAACTGGTGGCATCCCTCTTCAGTCTGACAATCTTGGGAGTAGTGCTCTACCTAATGTATAAGTTCTTAATTAACCCTCAGTCTCAGAAGTAACTGCGTACTATAATAATTTGTGGCGTGAAATCTCAGCATGGCTGTCCCCACTACCAATAGACAAAAAAATAACAAGGGTAGCCGGTTATTTCTGCTGCAACTTAACAAGGCATTATCACTAGTGCCACGGCGTTGTGCAGCTTTTGTTGTGGAAGTTTCCCTGGTTGCTGTCAGTGCCTGGGTTCCTTATAACCTTGGTTTGTCTGCCAAAGAGCACTTAAAGACAGAACTAGTACCCCTAAATCCAGTAGTCGCATCTACCCAAGAAGCGATCGCAAAAACCCTAGCATTACCGATACGAGAACAGCTGAATCAGAAAGTACCACCCCTGACGAATTTATTCTGGTGCGGAGCCTTGGTGCTGCCAGTGGTAATGGGTGGTTGGCAGCTCTATCTCCTAGCTAAAATTGGTCAAACTACTCCCAAAGCTTGGTTGGGTATCAGAGTTGTTGGCCCTTCAGGAGAGCCTCCTGGGTTAGTTCGTGCAGCTTTTCGTGAAGGAGTAGGACGTTGGGGATTGTCAGGGGGAGTAGCTTATATACTATGGCGTTATACCGGAGCCTTTCCTGATTTAGGTATTTTGCTGACACTAGGAGGATTGATGCTCCTAGCAGAAAGTGCCAGCTTATTGCTGAAATCTCGACGCCGTACCTTGCACGACCAACTAGCAGGAACTTATGTAGTCGATGGAGCTCAGACTCTCCCCAACTACCCAGGGGATGTTGGCAAATGGCAATCTTCCAGTCGCCATCAATCAGTAACCTTAGAAGTAGACAGCAATGGTAGTGTAGTTGCCGAAGAACCAACAAACGGTCATAAGCAGAATCGCCCTGTAACCACTATTGTACTTACCTCCAAACAATCACAGCGGCGAACCCAAAATCTTTGGATTTGGATGCGCCAACATCCTGGTACTACCCTATTGCTAGTGGCGTTAGGTGGTATGGGTTCAGTACTGGGAACCTTTGTGGGAACCCAAATCTATATTCAAAGCCAGGAAAATCGGCGAGAGTTCAAACAACAGGAAGATGAGGTATTTCTGGCTCTGGTTAACCAACTAGGTTCCACTTCCCAAACAGCAACAGAACAGCGACAAGGAGCAATCCTGGCTTTAGCTAGGCTTGAAGATTCCCGTGCTTTGCCTTATCTGATTGATTTACTTGGCCAAGAAAAAGACCCCAATTTGATTGATACTATTCAGCAAGCCTTGGTGAGTCAAGGTTCAGCAGCTTTGTCTCCCTTGAGTAAATTGAATCAATCTCTGCAAAATGATCAAAAAGTACTGAAGGAGCGAGGTGCTACGAAAGAACAGCAGTTAGTAGTTCTACGGCAAAGAGCAACCAAAAGAGCGATCGCGAAAATTCTCACGATTTACAATGGTAAAACTCATAATGCTAACTTGAGTCGCACTAACTTGAGTCAAGTTAGCAGTGGTTCAACTTCATTTACCCTAGTTCTGGATAACCTTGACTTGTCTGGCATTAACTTTCGCTCAGCTAATTTGCTAGGAGCTAGTTTACGAAGCGCTCGCTTCTACGGAGCAGGTGAAGATAAACACTTTGGTACTTTTGATGATTCGATTGCTGACTTGAGCGGTGCTGAACTCCAAGAAGCTGATTTAACTGGTGCTATTCTCAACAACGCTCTATTAAATCGCACTAGTTTAATTCGGGCTACTTTGAATCAGGTTAACTTATCTGATAGTAGTTTAGTAGGAGCAAATCTTAGTAGTGCTAAGCTAATTGGTGCAGATTTACGTCAAGCAGCTCTAGAAAATGCTAGTTTGACTGGTGCGGATTTAGGTGAGGCAAAATTAGACCTTTCTAATCTGCATGGTGCTAGTTTGGGTGAAGTTAGCGCTGTAGGAGCGCAATTCCCGTTTGCTGATTTGAGTCAATCGAATTGGCAAGGAGCAGATCTTTCGGAAGCCAATCTGAGCGATGCGAATCTCCGAGGAGCGGATCTGAGTTCCACTAAACTGGTTGGTACTAATCTGAACAATACCCAGCTACAAAATGCTAAATTTAAAGACTCTAACCTTAGTATGGCTGACCTAGAGGGAAGTAATCTAGCAGGAGCCGATTTCCAAGGAGCTAGTTTCACGGCAGCTACACCAATTAAGTCCAATGAATTTATTGAGGCACCGAACACTGCTATCTCCGGTGCTCGTATCAAGGGTGTTAATTTTGCTAAAGCCATAAATTTAGATGCCAACCAAATTAAATATATTTGTACTCATGGTGGACGTCATCCTAGATGTCCTTGATACCTAATAGTATTGACGAACTTGAGGAATGGACTGTATCCAGAATACCTGGACAACAGGAAAAATTGCTTCGGTTTAAAACGCTACTGGAACTCCTTAATATCTCTATTCCCCCATCATCTGTTATCAAATTAGCAGGTACAAATGGCAAAGGTTCAGTAGGAGCAATGCTGGAAGCGATATTTCTTGCAGATGCTCAAAAAGTGATACTTTTCACATCACCTCATCTGTCTCGAGTCACTGAGCGTTTGCGAGTAGATGGAGTCGAAATTTCGCCAGATGTTCTTAACGATGCTGTACAGCAACTTGCACCTAAACTTGTTCGCATTGTCAACGAATACGGGAACTATTTATTGCCTTCCTTCTTTGAAGCCTTAACTCTAATAGCGCTTGAGTACTTTAAGTCCTACGGAGCTGATATTATTATTCTTGAGGCTGGCATCGGTGGCTATTTTGACATCGTTCACTTAGTTCCCGCAGAAGTTTCTCTGATTACTAATGTTGGGCTAGATCATACTGAAGATCTGGGAACAACATTCTCAGAGATAGCTACCGATAAGGCGGGTATTGCTTCACCTAATTCTACTTTGGTTTTAGGTTCAGATATTCCTGAATCTGCCCTAAAAGCTATTTTAGAAGATG
>JAAHGL010000095.1 GCA_010692635.1 Symploca sp. SIO2C1
AACTCTTTGAGGCAATTAATTGAAGTGAAAGTAGCTCTTAAAAATCTGCTTACTTTTACCTCATATTCCGAATTTAAGCGGGTGTTTCCCTACGATGGTGCAAGGAAATTGTCTCGATGGGCTCAAACACCTTGGACTTGTTTGGCCTCAAAATGATTGAAAGCCAAGTCTGGCATAGCTTCCACACTTATGCAGCAAGCCCTATTTAAGTTTCAGAGCTTTAGCAATCGCTTCTTCTAATTCCGTCTTATTTAATTGAGTTAAGATAAACACTTCTTGAAATGTTTTCCCTTGCCGTGCAATGAGCTTAAACCCGCCCCGAATCGGCACAGATACTTTTAGTTGTAACTTAGGACAATGGCTTTTAGCTCGTCCAATTACCGCAGGGGTAATGGTTTGCACCCCGCTGTAAATTTTGAGTCGTTCTAGCACCTCAATTAAACCAGGGATGTGGGTTGAGTGATTCCAAACCAATCTACCCCTTTTGGATTTACCCATGAGCTTATGCCACCTCTAGGGGAGCCATTGTTAGTCCAGCACGCTTGAGTTGTTGGTGATAGAGTTCTGCTTGTTCTTGGGGACCAACCCAGACAATTGCTTGACCTTCGTTGTGAACTTGATTAGTAAGTTCCCAGGCGCGATCACTCGTCATCCCTGGAATATATTTCATCAGACACTCGGCTACGTGCTTAAAGGTGTTGAAGTCATCATTAAGCACGATCACCTTGTAATTAGGATAAGGCTTGCGGGTAACCTGACCAGAACGCTCAGGAGCTTGAACTGGCGAGGCGGATGTCGCATGCAAAGCCGCTGAGATTACCATAGTCATAGAACTGTTACCAGAACACTTAACAACAAGGAATCAAACGATACTGTATTCCTAATATAGTTTACAGAAATTATTTGAGAAAGCCTAGAATTGAAAACAACCCCTTAACACCCAAACTTCAAAATTGAGAGTTAAGGGGCTCACAAAAATTCTCCACTCCTTGACTTGCTACATACATCAGTACTGGTGTGATTAGGATTTTTGGTAGCATAGGTGTCTCTAGCAAGTATCTGAACACGCTACTATAGGACCCTTTAAGTAAGTCTTCCCGAAATTCCTGTTGACAAATGACAGCGCGACATTTTCGCGCTAAAGCATCCAACCACTCAGCATTCTCTCTTTGTGGTTGCTGTCCTGCCTGGATTGCTAAGGAAATAGCAGCATCTTCTAAATCTCCCTCACAATCCTCAATCGCGTTGAGCGCTTTCATCGCTTCGGGATAGTTGGATAATTTAGAGCGAAATTGAGCAATTTCTTCAGAGGTAACTATAGTCATGGAGTATTTTTTACTGTCAGCCCAACATCGAGTAGATAAACTGTTAACACTATTGTGACAGATCGAAACTATCCATTTGGTAGCACACTCGTCGCGATCGCAACCAAAATTACCACCCCAAATGCTATACGATACCAAACAAACACCCAGGTATTACGATTTTTAAGGTAATCAATTAGCCAAGCGATCGCTAAATAAGAAAACACTGCTGATGAAATTATCCCTACAATCAGCGGTACTAATCCAGCATCTCCTAACCCATCTTTTAACAAACCTGCTAACTCTACCAATCCAGCCAAGGTAATTGCAGGGATACCCAGTAAAAAAGAAAATCGAGCAGCAGTTGCTCTTTCCAAACCCATGAACAAACCAGCAGTGATGGTTGAACCGGAGCGAGAAGCACCAGGCATTAAAGCAATTGCCTGAGCTAATCCCATGAGTATCCCATCTTGACGATCCAAATCCTCAAAGCTACGCTTCCGGTTACCTAATTTTTCTGCAAGTCCCAATAACAATCCCATAACAATCGATGTACAAGCGATCGCGGCTGTACTCCTAATGGGAGAATTATCAAAGTCGGGAATAAATGCTTTGATCAACAGTCCAAAGAAAACAATAGGTATAGTTCCCAAAATTATTCCGGCTGCTATGCGAAAGTCTTGGGACTGGTAATCAGATTTCTGGATCGCTCTGAGAGCTCCTGTGGTAACAGTAGTTAAATCTTTCCAAAAGTACCACAGTACTGCCCCAATACTACCCAGCTGAATCACGGCGGTGAAGGCAACTCCTGGATCTCCCCAACCCAAAGCCACTGGTACCACTTTTAAATGAGCAGTACTGCTAATTGGCAGGAATTCTGTTAACCCCTGCACTAAACCAAGAACTATAGCCTGAAAAATATTGACTTGGGACGTTGTTGTTGTGGTAGACGCCAGTTCAGTTGGAAGGCTAGTGCCAAGGACTTTCAAGGGTGAAGCCAGGAACGCGCTGACGACACCAGCGCCAAAGAAGGCGAATAACTGACGTTTTGATACGACCATCCCTATTTCTATCTAACTACATATTTGTTAACCGTTGTTGTCATAGCCTAACAGCTGTTAGCAGGTAATTGGTTAACTCTGAAGGAAGGTTCAACTTCTTCCGACAGGAGTCCCCCGTTATAACCGCAGGTTTAACGGAGGGAGGAATGTTGGTCAGGATATGACCCACTGACGAGTAATTTGGTCGAACGTTTAAGCAATCTAACCTTATTGGGAGAGAACTGCCCGATTCTTTTCCAGTTGACATCATAAATTGAGACCTTTTTCGTCTTTGCTGTTTGGGTATAACCACCGATCCAACCTCTGTATATTTGTCCTGCTTTGATCGCTTGAACAAAGTCACCAGAACGCAAGCCAAACGGTGTAACAGTTCCACCTTTACGTTTACGGTATTGAGTTGGATTAGGCTTTTTGCTGTCAGGATTCTCAAAATGAAGCTGCCGACGATAAATATTGGGCTTAGCTATCACCTTGAATGGTGCTGGTGTAACAATCACCTCCCCATCCCAATACCCTCCACGGGCTGATGAAGACTGCCATTCTTTCCATCGAATAAAGTGGCTAGAAGCTAGTGCTACGCCGTCATTACTGTGAGTTTCTTCGACAGCTTTTGACTTGTTAGACTTATCTTTAGGCAGCTTAAGCCACTGCCTAATATTGGAAGTTTCCCAGCCAAATATAGTTGATGTTGGTTTAATTTTTCTCAACCATTCCAACATTACTTTTTGGCCTACCATCGCTGGACTAAACCCTTTGTCAGAAGGTGCCTTGATGTACTCGTAAACAATATGAGAGATAGGAAATAGTCGGCAAGCTTCTTTAACGACTCGTAGTTCTATCTGGCGATTGGCTTTGATGCTAACAGGTAGCTTTTTCTTAACCCTGTTATCAAACCGTTTGGCTCTATGGCAGCGCTGGCTATAGGGAAGCTTACGATTAATCCTACGCCCACGTCTACCTCGCCGAAGTATTCGTCTTCCTATCATCTTTTTGGTGATATTCGGAAATGGCAGAATTAGGTGGAGTTTGATAATGGTAGCTTTACTACTTTGAACTCCTACACCACTAAACATTTTGCCGGGGTCTATTCCGACAACCACATCTTGAGTTTCTTCCCCAGATGATTTATCGATTAGTTGAATGGCAAAAATGTTCAGGTCATTTTTGTAGATTGTTGCTTTACCATCTCTGAGCCATTTTCTGGCTCTTGACGGCTTTGTGGGCATTAACGCTTTCCCTTGGGGGGAAATAACTGGTACTCGTTGCAAGGCGAGATAATCCTTTACGAGAAAGTAACTTGCTCCTTACCGCCATCAGCATAAAGATGTCCTTTCTTAGAGCGTCCCAAATCAGAGGACTTGGAGGGGTAAAAACTAGGAGAACATTTGTACGTCCGTACCATATACTGACTCTGTGCGGTAGACACCTATTACTGGGAAACTGACTCTTCCCAAGCTCCCGTTATACCCGTAGGGTTAGCCGGAGTTGGTGACTAAATCTTTGGTTAATTATTGCTACTGATAATTGACATCGGATATTGGGGTTAAAATTAGGTTAGTTGTTAGAAATGACAACTAACAACTGACCATTGACCATATAACCATTATCTATGCCTCGTAGTTGGCCTCGCAAACCTGACCGGCGTGATCCAGAGTTTCGCCGAGCTGAAGACCGCATGAACTTTATTGTCCATATGTTCGTTTTTGCTGCTTTCAACTCTGGTCTGTGGTTTGTCCGAACTATAGAATACGCAGACTGGCGTTGGGTATACTGGGTAAGCGGTATCTGGGGGGGCATTTTGTTAGCACACTGGCTTTATGTTTATGCGATCGCAAATTATTCACCCCTATCTAGTAAAAATACTCCAACAAAATCCTCTCAGGGTTAAATCAGTCTCACTAAACTCTCCAGATGAATCCTAGAAAATGTCTTTAGACCCTGGATTGGTTGTTTCAGTAAGCTCACAAAGCCAAAGAAACTTGATATCACATGATGCCAGCATCCTAAATTATCATGGCGAACACAAACACTACACAAGCAATTGAAGCACTTGCTGCCGAAATTGGCGAAAACATTTACATTGATGTTGCTAAGTGGCACCTTTACTTGAGAGAAGCTCATCTAAATACCACTTTGGCAGAACAAATCTATCCTCTGCTCACAGCTAATTCTCTGAAAGAAGACCAGGTATTGCAAATCTTGCAAAATATACCTGTGAAAATCGGTGGTAAACGGGAAATCCCCCTAGCTGATTTGATACCTGTGCAGTGTCAGATGAACCTGATGGATTTGCTTGAGGAATTTCAGCGAAATATGTAAAAAGTAACAGAGCAGGGAGAGATAAGGGGGTAAAGCTCAAAGGGTCAAGGTTGAAGAGAAAAAATAGATTCTTTTTCCTTCCCCTTTTCCGTGTCCTGTAGCAAGTAAATGGCTCATTCCTGGCAAAAGGAGACTAAAACTGTGGCTGTTACTGTCAATCTACAACCGCTCCTTGAGCTAACAGACGATCAATTCGAGCAGATTTGTAACAAAAACCGTGACCTTAAATTTGAACGCACTGCCAAGAGAAGTCTTGTCGTTATGTCCCTAACAGGAGGTGATACTGGCGAACGCAACGCTGAACTGAATGGTCAACTTTGGTTGTGGAATCGCCAAGCTCGCTTGGGTCATCTTTACTACTCTTCTACAGGATTCCGCTTGCCGAATGGTGCAATTCGCTCTCCTGATGCAGCTTGGGTTAGTCAAGTACGTTGGGAAGCTCTAACACCTGAGCAACGCCAAAAGTGGATACCGCTTTGTCCTGATTTTGTGGTGGAGTTGAAGTCACCCTCAGATGATATTGAGGATTTACGACTGAAAATGCAGGAGTATCTTGATAATGGGTTGCAGTTAGGTTGGTTGATTGACCCGGAAACAAAGACAGTGGAAATATATCGAGCCAATCAACCTGTTGAATCTGTAAGCAATGCAACAGAGATTTCTGCGGAGGAGATCATGCCAGGTTTGCTGTTGAGTCTGGCTGGAATTTTGACCGTGTAGGGATGACGATGACTGATGACCAATGACAAATAACCAATAACAAATTAGTCTAAGTGCTACAATGTCAGGCGTAGCTGGGGAATTAGCTCAGTTGGTAGAGCGCTGCGATCGCACCGCAGAGGTCAGGGGTTCAAATCCCCTATTCTCCATAATCTTTGTGTCGGTTGCCAAATTATTCATCCTTCGACTGAATATAACATAGGAATAATCAAGGACAAAGGAGTAGAGAGTTAGTGATTCCAGGTGAAATTTTAGTACAAGAAGGGGAAATTGAACTAAACGCGGGGCGTCCCACACTCAGCCTGAGTGTAGCAAATCGTGGTGACCGACCAATCCAAGTTGGCTCCCACTTTCACTTCTATGAGGTGAATGAAGCTTTGGAGTTTGAGCGAGAGCAAGCAAAAGGTATGCGACTGAATATACCTGCTGGAACAGCAGTGCGCTTTGAGCCAGGGGATCAACGGGAGGTGAAGTTAGTTGCCTTAGTTGGTAGTCGCCAAGTTTACGGTTTCAATAACAAAGTTAATGGTTCTTTAGAGCAAAAATAGATCAATCTAATTTAAGCTCATCCCATGCTTAAAAGGTGTGGAATTACCCTAAATACTGCTTGTTTCTCCTACAAGATCATTTTGTTTCTCGTACGATATCATTTACAAAAATTCACATAATCTATATAATCAGGTAGACCAGCTCATAACCATAATGTGCTTAAATTTTCCCACTATCGGCAAGTCGCCAAATGTCATGGTTTGATAACTTGCTCACTTATACCGGCACACTAGGTGCTGAGCTACTTGACAAAGACAAAACGCTCTTATAAACCAATATGCACATTGGATTTCTCAACCCTCAGGGTAACTTCAATTCAGCAGATAGTTACATAACCGAACATCCTGATTTTGGTGGTCAACTAGTCTATGTCAAAGAAGTTGCCATAGCAATGGCTCACAAGGGTCACAAAGTTGATATCCTCACCCGTCAAATTATAGACCCAGATTGGCCAGAGTTTGCTGAGCTGTTTGATAGTTATCCTAATGTGGAAAATGTCCGCATCATTCGTTTACCAGCTGGTCCTAAAGAATTCCTCCGCAAAGAGTTGCTGTGGCCTTATTTAGGTAGTGAATGGGTACCCAATATCCTGAAATTTTATCAAGAGGAGGGTAGCTTACCAGATTTTATGACTACCCACTATGCTGATGGGGGACTCTGTGGGGCTCTAATTGAAGATAAAACAGGTATACCCTTCTCCTTTACTGCCCATTCCCTGGGGGCGCAGAAGATGGACAAACTGAACATTACTCCGGAAACTCTGGCAGAGAAGGACAAATATTATCACTTTGGACGCCGCCTCATGGTTGAACGTCTGAGTATGAATCGCTCCACGATTAATATTACCAATACTGAGCAGGAACGGCTCAAACAATACATTCATCATGCCTATCATGGAGCAATTGAGGTAGAGGATGATACTCGCTTTGCGGTTATTCCACCGGGAGTAGACCCCAAAATGTTTAGTAGTGAAGCTCGTGCACATAATGAGGAACCAACGTACCAATTAGTTGAGGAACGATTGGCACGAGACATCACTGAATCACGGCGGCACTTACCTGTGATTTTGGCATCAAGCCGATTAGATCCGAAAAAAAACCTTTTAGGTTTAGTGCAAGCTTTTGCCCAAAGCCCAACTCTTCAGGAGAAAGCCAACATTGTTCTGATTACTGGTGGATTAGATAATGCCCTCAAAGAACCAGCCAAAGATGAACAGACAGAAAAAATGGTTTTGGCTCCTATCCGTGAAGTAGTGGAAGCCAATGACTTGTGGGGTAAGATTAGTGCTTTTTCTGTACCGGATCAACCGGCACTAGCTGCAACTTATCGATTTTTGGCAAAACGCCGCTCAGTGTTCACTTTAACTGCTCTCTACGAACCCTTTGGTCTTGCCCCCTTAGAAGCAGCAGCAGCAGGTTTACCAGTAGTGGCGACTAAAAATGGTGGTTTGAGTGAGAGTTTGCAAGAGGGAGAGCAAAAATATGGAGTATTGATAGATCCAGAAGACAATGCTGATATTGCCAAGGGTTTGGAGCAGTTGTTATGTGATGATCAAGAGTGGCAGAAGTATGCACAGGAGGCTCAGCAGCGGGTACTCAATTGCTACACTTGGGAAGCTACAGCAACAGGCTATCTGAATATCATTGAGAAGACTTTGAACTCCTCTGAGGAAACTCAATCTGCTGAACTCCTACCAATCCATCCCTATTTCCTTAATCCACAATCAGGGGCTGATATTTCCCTCGAAGAGTTGAGCAACCTCTACTTTGGTTAAGGCAGAAGGCAGGAGGCAGGAGGCAGAAGGGAATAAAGCTTACTGTACAAGCTTTTTAGCCTTCTTTAACTGGTTACTTCGGGCTTGCTGTACGGGTGAGCGAAAAAAAGCGTGGGGAAACGAGTCAGCAGACACGGAGACGCGGAGACACGGAGACGCGGAGAATGGAAAATCCCACGCAAAATTTCGTTCACCCTTGCTGTACGAGTGTGGAAGCTATGCCAAACATGGATTTCAAGCATTTTTGTGCGTTAGGAGTGCCGTGGAAATTGTATCGATGGGCTCCAGAAACCTTGCACTTTCATGGGAAATCCCTGGGTAACCTTGGGGAATACAAGTGCTCAAAACGAGGATAAATGCTTAATTCCTTCTTACTTGTTACTTTTTACTTGTTACTCGTTACTTTTTATTTCCTCAAGTCTCCCATTTGACTTATTCAGCAAGCCCTACCTATGAACAAAAAATGCCTAATTGGTTTAACTGGGGGCATTGGCACTGGTAAAACTACAGTCTCGAATTATCTAGCTACAACCTACCAGCTACCAGTATTAGATGCGGATGTCTATGCTAGAGAAGCTGTGGAACTGGGTTCGCCGATACTGGATAAGCTTTTTAAGCACTACGGTGCAGAGATTAGATTACCTGATGGTAGCCTCAACCGCCGACGCTTGGGGGAAATTGTGTTTAGCAATCCAGAACAGAAGCAGTGGTTGGAGCAACAGATACATCCTTATGTGCGCGATCGCTTCAGAGCTGAACTTACTACCCTAACGGATTCTACAGTAGTATTGGTGATTCCTTTACTCTTTGAAGCTGGCTTGACTAATTTAGTTACCGAAATTTGGGTAGTTAGCTGCTCAGCACAACAACAACTAAGGAGAATTAGAGAGAGGAATAACCTTTCTCCAGAACAAGCCCAAGCTCGAATTAATAGTCAGTTACCTTTGGCAGAAAAGGTAGCTCGTGCTGATGTGGTGCTAGATAACTCCTCAACCTTGGATGTACTGCTAAGGCAAGTTGATGCTGCTATCAACTTAGCCCTTGCTTATGTGAAATAAAAATCATATCAGTTTGATTTAATTATTATTTGAATTTTTCTTAATTTTTTCTTAACCAAAATATTCTAAAAAAGAAGTTTTTTTTACAGAAAATATCCTCAAAAATATCAACCTTTTCCTGTATAGTAAAAGGCGAAAACACCATCGCTGATTAAATCAAGTTTGTGTTTTTCTCGATTTCATTCGGTGTGAGGACTATTAAGATAGTATGTCAACAATTTTCTGGAATAGTTTAAGAATCACTCCAGCTCTTTTGGGAGCGTCCTTATTAGTTGCCGGCAACACCTATGCTGCTGAAATTGCGCCAGAGGAAGCAGCAACTAATACTATCAGCGAAGTGACAAGCACAGTAGAACCTACGACTGAAGCTTTAACCCTGCTGCCTGAGACGACTGCGGAGTCTACCTCAACCTCTGAGAGTGCAGTTCTAGAGGCGTCAACAGAATCCCTGACACCAATACAGGTAAGCCCAAGCTTTGACTTGGCAGATAGTACTTTAGCTCAGCAGCTGCCAGCTTCGGGTAACACCAATCAAGTTTTAGAGCAAATCGAGTCCTACAGCGAACCACTCAACGAGGAAACTAACAGCGAACCCCAGCTCACCAGCATTACTGAGCTTCGTGACGTTTCCCCAGGAGACTGGGCTTACGATGCCCTGCGGGAGTTAGTGGAAGACTACAAGTGTCTTGTAGGATATCCTGACCGTACCTTCCGGGGTAATCGACCTACTAGCCGCTACGAATTTGCTGCTGGTTTAAGAGCTTGTTTAGACCGGATTCAAGAACTAATTGCCGCAGGTGGCGTAGTTACTGAAGAGGACTTAGAAAAACTCAGAACCCTGATTCAGCAATTTGATGCCGAATTAGCAGTATTAGGAACCCGGGTAGACAACCTGGATGCACGGGTAGCATATTTGGAAGATCATCAGTTTTCTACTACCACCAAGCTCAAGGGTGAGGTTATCTTTGCGATCGCAGATGCCTTTGGTGAAGAAACAGCTGTGGCTAGTCCTGGTGGAACTGATGGTGATGATAATGATTTTGATGTCAACACTATCTTCGCCAACCGAGTACGCCTGAACTTTGAAACCAGCTTTACGGGAAGAGATAAGCTGAGAACCCGTTTGCAAGCCAGGAATATGACACAGTTTGACGAGAATGTTACTGGCACAAGAATGACCCGCTTGTCCTTTGATGATACTAATGACAACGATTTTGAGATTGGTGAACTCTGGTATCGTTTCCCTATTGGTGAGAGCATCATGGTTCAGGTTGATGCTACTGAAGCTGAGTTTCAAGACACTGTAATTAATGTAGTCAATCCTCTGTTTGCTAGCAGTGGTAGTGGTGCTATTTCCCGTTTTGGACGTTTCAACCCAATCTACCGTGTCCGTGATGGTGCTGGCGCAGCAATAACCTTTGATCTAGGTGAATTTGCAGAACTCTCAGCAGGTTATATTGCTGATGAATCAAGTGATCCCAATCCGAGTGAAGGACTCTTTAACGGAACCTACAAAGCTCTCGGTCAGCTAACCCTAAAACCGACTGATTTCTTAACTATTGCCGGAACCTATGCCCACTCTTACTACCGAGGAGGAAGAGTCAGGATTGCTGGTGATACAGGTAGTGGTTTCGCAAATTTCCCCTTTGCTGATTTTGTCAATGGTGGCAATGCTGCCACTTCTTCCAATGAGTACGGTATCCAGGCAAACCTCAAGTTTGGCAAATTTTCCGTTGGTGGTTGGGTAGGTTACCAAAATGTCATCTTGGAGGAAACAGGTGTATTCACATCCAACGGAGACCTAATAGCACGAGGAACTGACAGGGACATTTGGAACTGGTCTGCCAACATAGGAATTGTAGATGTAGGCAGCAAAGGCAGTAAGCTAGGTTTCATCTTTGGCATGCCACCTCGTGCCCGTGGTAGCGAATTGCCAAGTGGTGTTAATCGAGATAGTGATACCTCTTATCACATTGAGGGCTTATACAACTATAAGCTAAGTAAAAATATTTCCATTACCCCTGGTGTGCTTGTGATTCTCAACCCAGAACACAATGACAACAACGACACCATTTTTGTGGGAACTATCCGCACTGTCTTTAAATTCTAATCCTTTACCAGGTGATGAAAGTAGGGGCGAATGGCCATTCGCCCCTACTGCAAATTTAATCTAAGTGGTGTAGTTCAACAATTGATAATGAATAATGGATAATGGATAATTACCTCTCCTTGAAAGAAGAGGATTGACAATCAGGAAAATATTTTCTTTTTATTTTCTTCATAAATGAAGAGGTCAAAGACCAAATTAACCAATTATCCATTATCAATTATCCATTATCCATTGATAAGGACAGGCAAGATGCCTATTCCACAAGAGTTCTTAATTTAAACTAGCTAGTAAAGTCTGTAATAACTGTAAATGATGATGCTGAGCTGTCATCTTTAAGGGTTCTATGGAGACTGGAAAATTAATAATCTGGGCAACAGCTTCCTCATATTGCTGAAGAGTAGAGAAAGCTTCGGTACTGAAACGAGTAAGATATTCCTTTGCTGCATCCTCATAAACTTGAGTAACCTGCTGTGAAGTGGGGGTAGTTGATGAGTCTTGTTGTTGTTTCTGTGTAGACTTCTTGAGAACATAGCTTGCTCCTCCTACCACTGCTGCTCCCACAGGTCCTCCTAAAACCCAACCAATGCCAGTGGCGACTGCTACCGGAGCAACATTGGTGGATTGCGGTGTAGCAGGAGGTGGTTTAGGGACATCGACTTGGGGAGCCTCAAGAAAATCAATAGCTAGCTCAGCAGGGGTCTGCTGCTCGAAAAATTCACAGGCTTTGGTAACCCAATCAATGATTGCTTGTTGATAATCTCTGGCTTCTTGTTGAAATTTTCCAGTTTCCTGAGTACTAAATATACCCTGTTGCAGCGCTAGAGCAACTTCTGATTGATAGCGCTCTAGTAGCTTAGGTAAATACAGCCAACTCTGGAAATCAGAGACACTAGCAGAGAAACCTTGTTGAATTAGTTTCTGGGCTTTTTGTTTAATTTCAAGCTTAGTATTGTGCTTCTGTTGGAGAGTTACTAATTCAGTAGATACCTCTTGGATTTTAGCTTCTAGAATTTCCTTAAGCTGAGCCGCGATCGCTAGAACACGGGGTAAACGAATTGCCGTCTTTTCTTGTTGAGCCGCCACAATAGTTTGCAGAGCTGATTCAAAAGTAGCAAGTCCGCTAGTTTGGGCAGCAGCAGTATCTCCTTTGAGTCTAGCTCTTAAAGCTGGTAGAGCATCAACCTGGTAAAGATTACTGACATTATTCGGTAATTGTGCCCGAAAACTTTCTGCTACAAATCGGAGACGAGAATAAACTTCTTTTTGCTCTTCTAGTGTTAATAAATTTAGGAAATTGACAACAAAAACTACAGTTTCGATACCCCGATCCAGTAACCAATCCCTCAAGTTTTCTCGCTCACCCAAGGTCATTAGTTGACGACTATCTAGCACTTGCACCACCAAATCTGCTGTTAGTAGTTGCTCTCGCACCAAAATATTCTGTGCTTCTTGATCATTTGTTCCGGGTAAATCTAGAAATTCTACTCCAGTTTGTAAGAAAGGATGGGAGCAGTAAACCGTCACAGAGGCAACATCACTGCGCATACATCTGTGGTTATCCAGAATGGCATACTGTTTGAGTAGCTCAGTACCTTGTTCCCTAATTTCTGTGCCATCTGTCAGGGTAATGTGGCTACTTAGTTCTTCTCCATAGCGGACATGAATAGCTGCACCGGTACTGGGAATCAAATCAATCGGCAAAGTACGTTTACCCAATAAAGCATTGAGCAGAGTTGACTTACCGTAATTAAACGGACCAAAGACAGCAATCCGAAAACCTGGATTCTCAAAATGGTCACAGATTGTCACTACATCTCGATAAAGCTGGGAGCTTTGATCTAGTTCCAGCACTCCTAGGGTTGACCTGAGATTATTCAAAAGATTAGGGTCAACTTCCTGTTGTGGTTTATCCATAATCTTCCTCACATTAAGCTTATTATAAAAAATAAAACAAGCTTCATCTTCATAGCATGTTCGATATAGTAGTAGCAGAAAACTGAAAAATTCACCCTAATTTTTGTAAGAGGAATCATGCAGTATGGAAGAAACAAGGGTCTAATCCTGTTCCCTTCTGCCTCCTGACTTGAAAGTACGGAGTAGGGGCGAATGGCCATTCGCCCCTACTTTCATGCATGGTGGTGAAAATTTTTTCATGGGGACTGCCTTGTTTCTTCAAAGCACCTAGGTTGTATAAAAGAGTTTAAGGGAAAAGGAAAAAGGAAGAATTATAAACTCCCTTTACCCTTCACCCCTCTTCAAAAACTGTTCTTCTCCAATTCTGCAAGAAGTTGACTAATTTAGGAGGCATTGTGCTGGACTCAGCAAAATCGGGCTCTCGTAAAAGACTGATTAAAGCACCAATTGGCTCCCGTGAAGCACAAATTATTGAAATAGTCCTCAGTCACTGGAGTTTAGACTAACTTGGGGAGCTGAAGAGTGTGATCGTAAACTCCGCAGGTGCGATCGCGAATCCTGCATTGGACGCTATCGGCACTGGGAACTGGAGTTTAGACTATGACAAAGTAGCCCAGTCTTCTTTTTGGGCTGAGAGTTGAGCCAATTGATGCATGCATTTGGTCTAAGTCTTCTTATTTTTCGCTTTTTTGTAGATACTTTTTCCTTTTTTTACCACCGGATAACGAGTTCGCTTTCTTCTTTTTTGTCCAGGTTTCCATCCCGTTGATTTTCCACGGGGTTTGGGCGGCTTCAACCCGCCCAATAAGCGCGCAGCAGTTCTCAGTGGCGATACCGTCGAATGCAGGATTAGCGATCGCACGCACTCTTGGGACACCATTGTCAAATTGATTGATTTTTTATCTTACGGACTGTCAGACTTTGGAGTTTTGCACCGCAAACTAGTCTAAACTCCAGCGAAAGGCGCTATATATGCCTGCAGTAGTGGCAATGACTCATAATCCACTGCTAGCATCTTTCAGCCAACGATTGTTGAACCGGGGAAAGGTAAAAATGCAGGTAGTTGGAGCCGTAATGCGTAAGCTGTTGCATCTAGCTTATGGCATTTTGAAATCTCAACAACCTTTTGACCCCAATTACCTGAGTTCAAACACGACCGCCTGTAGCTGTTAACGAGTGCCCCTTATGCTGTCTGTTGGTCACTGACGCTTCGCGAATCGCAAACAAGCTAAGGCTCTACTTGTGCCGTTGACCATTTCTAGGATTCGTTAGCGATCGCAAACAAGCTAAGGCTCTACTTGTGCCGTTGACTACTCTTGTTCGCGGTTAGCGATCGCTTTCCCGAAAAGAGTACTCACCCTTGACACCCAAGACAGTATCTACAAATTTACGGAATTTTATTCTCAATTCCCCATTCCCCATTTCCCATTGTCAATTTCAATTGCTCCAAGGAGTCTACCGTCAATGCCACATCTAGCAGTTCTTCTAGCTGTTCAACACTGAGCTTTTGTAAGCGATACTGAACTTCGGTTGGTACAACAGATAATGTGAACCGCCGCTCCAGCAATCTCAGTAATAGCTTCTGAGCCTCTTCCTGACGACCTTCCTGACGACCTCGTTCCATCCCGATTCTCTCAGCGCTAGTAATATAAGGCATATTTCGCTCCTTTTCGTACTCAGTTATCTCTTGAAGAAAGGCTTCTTCTAATCCCTTTGGCAACTTCATCACCCAGTCAATAAAATGAAACAGGTTGAGCACATCTTGTCGCTGATAACCTTGCTCATATAATCCCCTAGTTAAAGACATTTTCCAAGCTTGGCGTTGCTGTTGGTTCCTGCGGGTTTCCAGGGATTTGATGTGAGCCATGATTACTGTGGCAAAAGGATTGTCACTTTGTTCCAATTCTTCCCATTTCTGCTTGTAGTCTAACAGTTTCACCATCAGAAACTGGAATTTGACTTTACAGCCCAAGATATTGCTCTTGAACTTGGTAGGTCGCCAACGGGGACTACCATCGCACAGGACTGCTAGACTAAGAACTGGACGGTTGTAGCGATCGCAAATACGATGGTTGTAGGTGTACATCCGTTGGGCAAAGTTAGCTTCTCGCTTACCCTGTACTTCCACATGGATCAAAATCCAAGTTTCTTGACCATTAACAAGCCAGACTTGTACTAACTTGTCAGCAAAGCGTCGTCCAATTTCAGCATCCCGCACGACTTTTTGCAATTCCTTATCGAGGAATTGACAAGATCTAGACCAATCAATGGCAGAATGAATCTCAGGGAAGCACAGACGGATGAAGGGTTCAAAGTACCACTCCAAGGTATCTTTCCAAGGGGAGTCGAAGTCAGTTGAGGCTTTACTCATAAGGGAGTGATAGTATGCAATGAATGGCATACTACCAGCAATCATTGCTCAATTACCAATTCCCAATTCCCAATTCCCAATTCCCAATTCTTAATTCTCAATTCACTGCATTCGATCAATCGTGCGATACTGAATTGCTTCAGCAACATGAGGAGTTTGTAAGTCGTCATCTCCAGCTAAATCAGCAATAGTACGTGCTACTTTGAGAATGCGATCGGTTCCTCGTGCGGAAAGACCTAGTTTGCGAATTGCTCCTTCTAATAAATTGCGGGAACTATCATCTAACTGACAGAAACGGCGTAGTTGTTCACTCTGCATCTGAGCATTACAATGAAGCTGAGGTTCAGCTTGGAAGCGATGACGAGTGCGATCGCGTGCTCCTTGTACTCTTTCCCGTACTGGTGCTGACTCTTCCCCCGTCGGCTGTCTAGTAATTTCTTCGGGTTTGAGGCGATTCACTGCTACTTGCAAATCAATTCGATCCATCAACGGTCCTGAAAGTCTTGCCCAATATTGTTCTCTGGCTCTAGGAGAACAAGTACATTCTTGGATAGTATCCCCAAAATAGCCACAAGGACAAGGATTAGTACTCGCCACCAAGGTAAATTGAGCTGGGAACATTACTGATTGCCGAGTGCGAGAAATACTCACATATCCGTCTTCTAAAGGTTGACGCAAGAACTCCAATACATTGCGCTTAAATTCCGTTAGCTCATCCAGAAATAATACACCCCGATGGGCTAGAGAAATTTCCCCTGGGCGGGGAAAGCTGCCACCACCTACTAGAGAAGGACCCGATGCCGAATGGTGGGGACTGCGATAAGGGCGATCGCTTACCAAAGTTCCTTTATTCTTAAGTAATCCAGCAACGGAGTGAATTTGAGTCACTTCCAAGGCTTCGGCAAAGCTCAAAGGGGGTAAAATTCCCGGTAGTCGTCGCGCCAACATGGTTTTGCCACTCCCTGGGGGTCCGACAAAGATTAAGTTATGTCCTCCCGCCGCCGCAATTTCCAAGGCGCGACGAGCATGAGCTTGACCTTTAACATCTTTAAGATCTGCTCCTGTAAACTTAGATTTGGCTAACTCCTGCAACCCATTAATCTCGACAGGAGAGTAACGCTCTGGCTCATTCAAGAAATCAGCTACTTGCCAAAGATCCTGGAGTCCGTAAACTGCTAACCCTTCTACCACTGCTGCTTCTTTGGCATTATCTGCTGGTACCACCAAACCAGCGATTCCCATTGCTTGAGCAGCAGCTGCAATCGGTAGTACACCGGCAACAGGTCTTAGACTACCATCTAAGGAAACCTCCCCTAAAAACAGATAATCTCCCAATAGGTGAGCATTTACTTGCTCAGACGCCGCCAAAATTCCTACACTGATAGGCAAATCAAAGCTTGGACCCTCTTTGCGCAAGTCAGCTGGTGTCAGATTAATCACTATCCTGCGTAGGGGAAAGGTAAAACCGGAATTTTTGATAGCTGCTTTCACCCGTTCCCGGGATTCTTGAACAGCAGCATCGGGTAAACCAACCACCACAGTTTTCGGCAAACCACCGGAAACATCTACCTCCGCGCCTACCTTGACAGCATCAATGCCCACAATTGAAGCACTCCAAACTCTGGCAAGCATACCAATCACCCTGAAACTTTAGGGTGAGTATAACTTGGGAAATTGGGAATTGGGAATCGGGAATCGGATTATTGGTTTCTCCCAGGGTGACACCAGCAGAAGTTTTACATTCTTGCAAGGGCAGCTACTTTAGCTCTTTTATCAGGAGTTAAACCTGCTAATTCATCAGGATGTAACCATCGTTCTTTGATTAACTTGGCGAGAACGAAAATTGGCGTAGAGTCTCTGTAGTCGTACTTACCTTCGATGTCGTATCTTTTCGCATTTAAATAGTCGCTTAAAGACCAAACATCATTGATTTCAGTAATTTCACTGGCTTTTTGGCTAATTTCAGCTATCAGAGCCTCAGTTTCTCTTGTGTAAGCTTTACTCAAAGCTTCACGAGCTATTTGTTTTTCGGTCTCTGACCATTGCGGAGCTTGCTCTTGCATATCAAGTATTGAAGTTAATAAAAAACGCTCCTGAAAATAGAGCGTATGTAGTATGTGAAAAAGGAGTTGTAATTGGTAATCTGCTGTTATCAATGGATAATTGATAATTGATAATTGATAATTGGTTAATTTGGTCTAAGACCTCTTCATTTATGAAGAAAATAAAAAGAAAATATTTTCCTGATTGTCAATCCTCTTCTTTCAAGGAGAGGTAATTATCCATTATCCATTGTTCATTATCAATTTTTGAACGGGATATTGATTTTGCAGCTATAGCCATCCTAAATAATTGGCAAACAGCCGATCCTCTGTTCACTTGGTTTTGAAAGTGCTCATTGTTCGGATCTCAAATAGGATGGCTATACTTCTAACTAACGAGCTAAGTTTAATAGCTCTTGAGGAGATGCCAGCAAATCTATGGCCACAAAGAAAATCTTATCTTGAGGGTCGAGTAAAAATCGCCAAGCAACATTCATGCCGACATTACCCCCAAACCAAGGTGTTTGACACTTACCTGTGACTTTTATCTGAGTGAAGCCATCATCTGCTGGCTCAGCAACTCCTCGTTCAGGAATCAATTTGAGATTCTGACATTCTTCACGGAAAAACTGTAAAACTTTGTCTTTACCAGCAATTGGTCGGCGAAATGGAGGTTGCAAAGCACCATCTGGGGTAAACAACTCGATTAATGCCTCAAAATCATTGGCATTCAAGTTATTCATGTAGCTATTAATCGTCAGATTGTCTATGCCCTCGATCTTAACTTGAGTTCGCTGCGAGATTTCTTTGGGTGGGACAACTGGTTGGCTAATTTTTTGGAAACCACTTATTTTGTTGGGATCGTAACCCATATCCACAACTGCATTGCGGAGAACGGTGATTTGCTGGCCCGGTTCTAAGCCGATGATGGTCACGAGAATTGCATTAGCATTAGCTGAAAGCTTGTAACCTTTAGGAATAGGTGCGATTTTTCCCTGCTCCATCAGTTTTCCTAATTCATACCAAAAACCGAGTTTGAGGTTCGGTGTCCAAGTAGCGTAGGTGCGACTGATTGGAGTATCAGCGCGGTTGGCTAAGTCGCACATGACTTGGCTTTGCGCAAGGGGAGTCATGTCGCACATTTCTTTGATAGTTCGTTCGGCAAACTGCATACTGGCTACTCCAGGAGCAGCAACCGTAATAGTTTTACCCATTTCTAAGTAAGCGAACCAGATTAATGCTAGTTGATCTTCGGCACTGAGTTGGCTGAACCTAGCAATGGTGGCAGGTACGGCATCAGCAGCTAAAGTGTCAGGAAAAATATTTCTGGCTGCATCGATAGTGAATGGCATATTTTTTGGAAGTAATGTAACGTTTTGTTAAAAACAATGTAACGAATCATTACAAAAGCCATGTGTGACTTGACTCAAATACTTATGTGATGGTAATCACTTAGTCACCCGGAATGAGGGTGTAAGGGGGGTGAGCGAAAAAAAGGGTGGGGAAACGAGTAGGCAGACGCGGAGACGCGGGGACGCGGAGAATTGAAATCCCACCCAAAATTTCGTTCACCCATGTAAGGGGGTTTCACTTTACATGCATATGCTCGGCTCCCCAATCTCTCATGGAAATCATAATTGGCTCCAGAGTACGGCCATAATCTGTAAGGGAATATTCTACGCGCGGCGGTACTTCCGCATAGACTTTTCGCATGACAATCTTATCTTCTTCCAATTCCCGTAGTTGATTAGTAAGCATGCGCTGCGTAATGCCTGCAATTTTTTTCTTCAATTCGCCGAAGCGCAAGAAATCATTCTGCATGAGATTGAAAATAATTACGGGTTTCCACCGTCCACCAATCACAGATAATGTGGCTTCGACAGAGCATCCATAGGGATGACCGAAATTGTTTTTCTGCGTCATAATCTTCTAAATCTTTCAATAGTTACTTTTACGTAACTACATAACAAAATTGTGCGTACTTGTTATTATTTGTATTTCTATCATATTTTTGATCTTAGAACTCATGAAAAATGAGGGATTACTAATATGAAAGCAATTGGATACAATCAGGCTCGACCAATCACCGCGCCAGAGGCACTGATCGAATTTGAAGCGGAGATACCTGAGTTACAGCCGCACGATCTGTTGGTCGAGATTCGGGGAATTTCGGTTAATCCTGTGGACGTGAAAGTGCGCAGCAAAATGGCATCAGAGAACGGCACCAAGGTCATTGGCTATGACGCCGCAGGCGTTGTCCAGCAAGTCGGCAGCAATGTTAGCAAGTTCAAAGTTGGTGATGAAGTCTTTTATGCTGGTGATATCACCCGGCCGGGCACCAACTCCAAGTTACATGCTGTTGACGAGCGGATTGTTGGTAAAAAGCCGAAATCCCTTAGTTTTGCGGAAGCAGCAGGTTTTCCATTGACCTCTATTACCGCTTGGGAGCTTCTTTTCGAGTCCCTCGGAATCAAAGAGGAAGAAGGCAAAGGGGACAGCTTGCTCATTATCGGTGGTGCAGGAGGTGTAGGGTCAATCCTCATTCAGCTTGCCAAGCAACTCACCCAACTAACTGTGATTGCCACCGCGTCTCGTCCGGAAACCGTAGAATGGGTTCAGAAAATGGGCGCGGATCATGTGATCAATCACCGCAAGTCACTTATAGATCAAGTTAAGGATCTAGAGCTTGAGCCTCGTTACGTAGCCTCCCTTAACGCTACAGATAAGCATTTTCCAGCCATCATCGAGCTCATCAAACCTCGGGGTCATGTGGCAGTAATCGATGATCCT
Source organism: Symploca sp. SIO2C1 (assembly GCA_010692635.1). Taxonomy (GTDB): domain Bacteria; phylum Cyanobacteriota; class Cyanobacteriia; order Cyanobacteriales; family Coleofasciculaceae; genus Caldora. The sequence goes on from JAAHGL010000095.1 coordinate 20,013, forward strand.
GAGACCCTCGACATCATGTCAGGCAAACCCAAAGCCCTGAGCTTCAGTTGGGAGTTCATGTTTGCCCGCTCGATGTATCAAACGGACGACATCGAAAAACAGCATGAATTGCTAAATCGGGTGTCGGAGCTGATCGACGATGGCACGCTGATTTCTACCGTGACTAACAATCTCGGGAAAGTCAGTGCTGAAACCCTCAAAGCTGCCCATGCACAGCAAGAAAGTGGTCGTGTCATTGGCAAGAACGTACTCGAAGGTTTTTAGATTAGGACTTACGCACCGTAACAGAATTACGTCATCCTGAGCCGTAGCGAAGGATCTCCGAGACGGCTGAGATGCTTCACTATCACCTCAGCATGAAAGCTGAGTGCGTAAGTCCGTAAGATGTTCAATTTGTAACAACTTAACAAAGGAGATAGATATGGCTTACGAACACTACACTACATTCAAGGCAACAAAGGATGGAGCAATCCTTACAGAACGTGGAGCAAAGCCCACGTCTTTCAAGCGTGGGATGTAGCGTCAGCGGATTTATTCGCCGTGATAAAATGCTCATAATTCCTGCGACTCACTTGGAGTATGGGGTTCCAATCAGAAGTTAATTGGGTAAAACGCCAAACGCATCGTCAGGATCTAGTCTGTTGAGTTTAACTGGAAAACACTGAATTCGCGTGGGGTAAAATCCAGGATTCAAATAGTCTGACAGACCTAAAGAAGGAAAACCAGTTCTGGTTATTTGGAGAAATCCAACTAGGTGGGACTCCATCTAGAGGGAGAGTAGACATAAGACGGGTTTGACCCGCCATCTACGCCAGTATCCCTGAATCCCACGCGAAACACGCCGTGGGAGTGGGTCAATGTTACTTTTGATTACCCCCCTGTGAATGTTCAAGGTATTCCGATGCTAGATGATCTAAATCGTTTGGCGGAAACACTCGAGAGCGATCGCAATGTTAAAGTTGTTGTTTTCCAGTCTGCGCACCCAGAGATTTTCGTGGCTCATGCGGATACCAATTTCCTTAAAGATATGTCTACGACTGCGGTATCCCGTGATCAGGTGGAGCTACTATATTTGCAGACCACGCTAGAGCGTATTAGCAAGTTACCTCAGGCGACTATCGCCAAAATCGAAGGGTTTGCACGGGGTGGAGGTCATGAGTTTGCGTTAGCCTGTGATCTGCGCTTTGCAGCTCGTGGCAAAGCAAAATTCATGCAGATGGAAGTTGGTATGGGTATCCTGCCCTGTGGTGGTGGTGCATCACGCATGGCACGACAAGCCGGTTTGGGCAGGGCATTGGAAATTATTCTAAGTGCCCGTGATTTTGATGCGGACGAAGCGGAGGCTTATGGCACGATCAATAAGGCGCTCGATGCCGACAAGATTGGTTCCTATGTAGATGAGCTCGCCAAACGCATTGCGCATTTCCCCGCTGATTCGATTAATGCTTGTAAGCAAGCTGTTTATGCTTCGATCGACAAGCCAATCGAAGAAGCATTGAAAGAAGAAGCCTATTGGCTCTATCAGGCAACAAGCAAAACACCAGCGATTAAGCGTTTCCAAACTGCAGATGACAAAAGCTTTCAAAATGATATTGAGAACCAGCGTAGCTGGGAGCAAGGGGTGATTGCTATTCAGGAAATCGAATAATGAGCACTGAACAGAATAAACAAACCGTTCGTGAGTTTTTTGAAAAAACCGACAAATTAGGGTTTCAATCCATTAATAAAGGGTACAACTCAGTATTTCGTTTGGGACGGCTGAGCCTTGGATTAGTGGTACCGATCGAGACTTATTCTTCAGGGGCAGTGCCCACAATGACTCGACACATAGAACGTGTTCAATTGGCAGAAAAACTGGGATTTTCTGCTGTTTGGTTACGTGATGTGCCATTTAATGTGCCGTCTTTTGGTGATGCTGGTCAAACCTACGACCCCTTCGTCTATTTGGGTTTGCTCGCTGGTCAAACTGAGCGGATCGCACTTGGTGTTGCTAGTATTATTTTACCTTTGAGGCATCCAGCCCACGTTGCCAAAGCCGCAGCCAGCGCTGATGTATTGTCAGGTGGAAGACTAATTCTCGGCATTGCCTCTGGCGATCGACCAGAAGAGTATCCAGCACTAAACTTACCTTTTGCCGATCGCGGTAAACGATTTCGTGAAAGCTATGACTATATTCGGTTCATGGGCAATAATGCACCAAATTTTGAGAACACCTATGGTGGCACGAATGGCTTGATAGATATGTTGCCTAAGCCTAATTCAAGAAAACTGCCACTGCTGGTTACAGGAGGTAGTCAACAAACCCATGAGTGGATTGCACAAAATGGAGACGGCTGGATGCTCTATCCTCGTAATGCTGCGTTGCAGGCACAAATCATCAACGATTGGCGAGGGCAGGTTCGGAAAGTAGGAAGATCTGCCCAGCCGATTATGGAACCGCTTTATATTGATTTGGTCGAAGCCCCTCATGCCCCTCCCCAACCTATCCACTTAGGATTTAGGCTGGGAGTCAACCATCTTCGAGATTATTTGAAATCACGGGAAGAGATCGGTGTCAATCATGTTGCGCTGAACCTGCGCTTTAATAGGGCTGATATTGATACAACACTGAAACGTTTAGCAGATGAGCTCCTGCCAGACTTCAATGGTTCACAAATTGACAATGGATAGTTAACTCTCCTTAAAAGAAGAGGATTGAAATCAAGGAAAATCTTTCTTTATTTCTTCATAAACGAAGAGGTCTTAGACCAAGTTAATTAATTATCAATTATCAATTATCAATTATCAATTGATAAAGGAGACAAAGTCATGCAAAAAACGATTTTAATTACTGGCTCTACCGATGGTATTGGACTGGAAACAGCGAAGATGCTCACTTCACTGGGACACCATGTTTTATTGCATGGTCGTAATCCAGAAAAACTCGAAAAAGTGCAAAAAACCCTTCTTGAACTCAAGGGTGGCGGACGTATTGAAATCTACGTAGCCGATCTATCTTTTATTGCCGATGTCGAGACCTTAGCTAAGGGTGTGGCAGAAAAGCACGCTAAACTTGATGTTTTGATCAATAATGCAGGAGTCTATAAAGTGCTCGATCCTGTCACACAGGATGGGCTTGATGTACGTTTTGCTGTCAATGTGATCGCTCCCTATCTGCTTACACAACGGTTATTGCCGTTGATCGGGACGTCCGGACGGGTGATTAATTTATCCTCCGCTGCTCAATCGACCGTCAATCCGAAGGCGCTAGCTGGACAAGTTCGTCTATCCGACGGTGCGGCTTATGCACAAAGCAAGCTGGCGCTGACAATGTGGTCTCGCAGTCTAGCGCTTTCGCTTAAGGAGCAAGGTCCGGTCATCATCGCGGTGAATCCTGGGTCATTGCTTGGCACTAAGATGGTAAAACAGGCCTTTCGGGTGGCTGGTGGCGATATCCGTATAGGTGCGGAAATACTTAGTCGCGCGGCTCTGGCAGATGAATTCGCCGCTGCTTCAGGTCAGTATTTCGACAACGATTCAGGTGAGTTTGCCTCTCCCCATCCCGATGCACTTGATCCAAAGAAATCCCAAGAGATTGTACGTGTTATTGAGACGGTTTTAACTGCCACGGAGAATACGTTTTGCTAACCAGGGGGCGAAGCGATTAATCCAAACCAATAGTTTGACTTTACCCACATTGATTTCGTAATTATTCTTACTCAATGCATTTAACACTTCATCGGCTACTTGTTTGGAACTGATTTTGCCTTTTCCTCGCCCTTTAGTCATATCTGTATCTACCATCGGCAAAATTGCTTCAAATACTGCCACATTAGGAGCATCATCTTCCATTTGATAGCGTAGAGATTGGCTAAATATATGTACTGCGGCTTTAGTGGCACAGTAGATCGGGGCGCTACTTTTTGGGGTTAAAGCTAAACCAGAAGAAACATTGACGATTGCACTTTCAGTGTGTTTGCGTAATAAAGGTAAACAGAGAGTAGTTAACTTGACCATTGCATTAAAGTTAACTTGAGTTTCCCAATCGATATCTCTGAAAGCTTGTTCTGGCTCTACTTCAGTGAAATTATAGTTCAATTGCACGCCTGCATTATTTACCAGTAGAGATAATTCAGGAAACTTAGTACTAATTACGTTGAGTAAATTTTTGATATCATCATCTTTGGCTAAATCACATTGAATAGTCTCGATTTCGCTCATTTCTTCTTGAGCACGAGCTAATTTTTCGGGGCTCCTACCGCAGATAATGACTCGGTTATCTTTTTTATAAAACTCCTGTGTGAGTGCCAATCCGACGCCAGCACTACCACCAGTTACTAAGACTGTATGACCAGATAATTTCATTTAAGTAGGAATGAAAAGCACTATATATCGTAAATTATGTTTAAACCAGCCTAGTGCAGCGCGGCGGAAATAATCAACCAGTAAAAAAAGGTGAAAAAGCTTACTGTAGAAGTATTCTTTCCTCCTGCCTCCGGGTGAACGAAATTTTGGGTGGGATTTCCTAGGTAAGTATCCGAAAATTATAAGTTTTCTCTTCTCCCTCAGCTCCCCCAGCTCCCCCAGCTCACCACCTTTTTTTTCGCTCACCCCCTGCCTCCTGCCTCGGAGCCTTCTGCCTCGGAGCCTTCTGCCTTCTTGCACTAGAGAGATGGTCTAGTATTCCTAGAAACCGGGTTTCTTGCAAGAATCACGACGAAATATTAGCATTTTTCCAAAGAAAACCGCTTTCTGGACTGACGCTCTAGAACCAAGTCGAAACCTGAATTTAGTTATGAGTGACACCATTTTTAGCAAGATTATCAACCGAGAAATACCTGCTGAGATTATCTATGAAGACGATTTAGCCCTTGCCTTCAAAGATATTAGTCCCCAAGCACCAGTTCACTTCCTGGTAATCCCCAAAAAGCCTATTCCCCAAATCTCTGCCGCTGAGTCAGAAGATCAGGCTCTGTTGGGACACCTGCTATTAACAGCCAAGCTGGTTGCTGAACAAGTCGGTTTGGGCAATGGCTATCGGATAGTAATTAACAATGGTGCTGATGGGGGTCAAACGGTTTACCATCTGCATTTACACATTTTAGGCGGACGGCAGCTGCAATGGCCACCGGGTTAAAATATTAAGCAAATCTAAAGTTTGTTTAAATAACTTTACAAACCTTAAAAAACAAGTTAATGTAAGTATACACAGACAAACAAAGTCTGCTGCACCTTGAAAATTCATACATAGCAATCATACCTAACATGACTACTACCCTACAGCAACGCGAAAGCGCTTCTGTTTGGCAGCAGTTCTGCAACTGGATCACCTCCACCAACAACCGCATTTATGTCGGCTGGTTCGGTGTACTGATGATCCCTTGCTTACTCACTGCTACCACTTGCTTCATCATTGCCTTCATCGCTGCTCCTCCTGTGGACATCGATGGCATCCGTGAGCCTGTTGCTGGCTCCTTGCTTTATGGCAACAACATCAT
>JAAHGL010000096.1 GCA_010692635.1 Symploca sp. SIO2C1
GTTTAGAATAGTCTTTAAAGGGGATTATGGGTTAAGAAGATGCAAGGAAATTGCATTGATGAGCTCAATTTTCTTGCACTTTTCAAGGAAAATAAAAGCTTGAAAGCTATACCAGACAGCGCTTTCAGACTCTTGCAGCAAGCCCTAAATAGGGCTTGCTGAAAATGCTATATTGTCACCGCGCCCTGCCCGGCAGTTGAGTTATCGCGTTGACGGTGTTGTCTGGCAGGGCCGTATCGCTCATTGGGAAACTTCTTTCATCTCGATGAGTTGGATCAGGTTTCCACAAGTGTCATCAAGTACAGCCATTCGTACTGGACCTGCGTCCATTGGCTGCTGAGTGAACTCAACACCAAGACCGCTTAATCGTTCATGCTCAGCATCTAGGTTATCGACCTGGAAAGACGCAGCAGGTATACCATCTGCGACAATCGCTGCCTTGTATTGTGGAACTGCTGGATGATCACTCGGTTCAAGAAGTAATTCAGTACCCTCTGGTTGATCTGGTGAAACAACACTCAACCAACGATTATCGCCAACTGGAACGTCATTCTTTACGACAAAACCAAGTTTCTCGGTGTAAAAGTCATGGGCATTTGCTTGATTGTCCACAAACACACTGGTGACATATATTTTCATTCTCAATCCTCCTAAATGAAATTGTTGGTGAGCATCTCTATTGCGTCGCGTAGCGGGTGGTCGTTTATCGAGTGCATCTTAGTGCGACCTTGCCACGTCACTTCAATCAGGCCCGCTCGTTCGAGCATGTCTAAGTGCTGCGATATCGTTTGCCGTGAAAGCGCTTTCCCGTTTTGCCCGAACGATGCCGCACATATCTCGAACAGCGACTGACCTGGTTTCTCGTGCAAGGAGATCAGAATGCGCCGACGTTCCACGTGTGCCAAAGCCTTGAACACAAGGTCAAGCTCACTTTCATGCATGGTGAAAATTATGCAGTAATATTACTGCATTTTAACGTGGTTTTTCTTTTTTTGCATCAGACGGCAGCTTCAAATGCACTCTGGCAACACCGAATGAGGCCGTACCGCCTACTTGTTCAATGACAGCTTTGGGTAAAATACTCTTCGGGTCGCTTTGGTTTCAGCGTACAAAAACGCATCTGGGAAGAAGTTGGCGACGCGGATTCTTCTAACTGGTCCTATAATTTTATAACGCCCGTCTAATAATTGACCCAACATGGTGTGAATTGCCTAATAGCCAGAATTTAAAGACACCCCTGGAGTAATTATTCTAGGTTAGTTTAACCCAATCCCTTAATTTGAGGGATTTTTGCGATCGCTTTTAGGGACTAGGAGATGGCTGCTTTTGCGGGGGAGGAGAAGGAGAAATAGCTGCAGGCTCACATTTACCTAGTTGAGCAGCACTCAATTTCGAGTCTGAAGGCATGAACTGTATGATATTATCTCGAATATCCTTTTTTACTTCAGTTTCTAGGAGACTACCAATATCCCCTGGTATAACTTGAGGTTTAGGTACTGAAGTTGTATTAGGTAATGGGGTCTCTTGAGGTTCCGTAGTTAAATTTTGTGGACTTTCGGGTAAATTGCTAGCTGAGTCAGCTTGCTGAGTCTCAGATGTGTCCCTACCAACAGAGCAAACTTTTACTTGTAGCCATTGGGTATCCCGATCCGCATCTAATTTTTCAATTACCTGCAAAATACTACCAGCAGGTATTAACTTCTCCTCTGATGGAGCTTGAGGATTCTTTACCACCAGCGGAGTATCATCGTTAAATTCAATCCAATCATTAGGTTGAATTAGTTCCGGCACGGCAGGAGGAGGAGTTATAGAAGGACTTGGTACAGAGCTCCCAGATGGAATAGGTTGGGAAGGATTGCTATTACTATCTGGGCGTACCCAACTAATTACTTGATTCTTGAACAAGTAAGCTACGGCTCCCCCACCCAGTAGCAGCAGTAACAATACCCCTAGTAGTAGAACCAAAGAACGCCTGGGTGGAGAATTAGATGACAGTTGCTGGGTTTTAATCCGGGAAGGAGCAGCACCAGCAACAGAGGTTGACACTGTATTAGTGGAAGAACTAGGAAGTGTAGCTGGCTGGGTTACTGACAGATGGGTTTGCCCATTTTCCAGAGGTGTTACCTGACAATGAACTAGAGCAACAGTGACATTATCATGACCATTTCGTGTGTTGGCAATCTCAATCAGTCGCTTTCCTGCTACCTGCACATCAATTTCGCCTTCAAGAATAGGCAAAATTTCGGTTTGCCAATATTGTTCTACTCTATCGTAATCACTGAGTCCATCAGAGCACAGTAGAAAAACACAGTCCTCATCCAAAATAAAGCGTTGTACTGTGGGATGTAAGGCATTAGATGAACCCATGCCTAAAGCTTGAACTAGGGAGCCAGATGTAGGCTGTTGTATTGCATAGCGATAAAGAGTATAGCCTAAACGCACCTCACGGGAAGCCAAATCATCATCTAGAGTAACCTGGTGACAATTGTTGCGAGTTACCCGGTAAACTCTACTATCTCCCACATGGGTAATATACATTTCATGACCAAAACTTTGAGCCATAACTAAAGTTGTGCCCATACGTTGTCGGTCTGACCGTCGCTCAGTATCATTTTGTTGGCTAATTAAGTCATTAGCAGTACAAGCAGCCTCTTCTAATTCTAGGGTGAGAGTTGTTTGGTTTATTTGTTCTAAGTTGGTGGGCAACTTTTCTAATTGCTCTTGGAGTGTCTCAATCGCTAAATGAGAGGCAACCTCACCACCTTCGTGTCCCCCAATACCATCGCAAACAATTGCCAAAGGATGAGCTCCAGTTCTGGAACTAAGTAACTGCTCACTAGAAGGATAGCAAGCATCTTCATTGTGGTGACGACTCGGGCCTGCATCAGTACTAGCAAAAATCTGATAGGTGGAGGATTGGTTTCGTCCACAGCTTTTTAGTGCTTGATCAATACTCTCCACTAACTGCTCTGATGTCAATAACTGTCCTTCTAGCAGCTGAGTACAGAGTTGTTGGAAAAAATCAGCAATAACTGGTGATATTCCCACTACTAGACGTTCTGACCACAGTTGACCAAGTTGTTGTAGAGTTGGTTTGCTATTAGTATCCAGTTGCAACTCCAATAACCGGACGAGAGAGCCTTCAACTCTGAGTATTGCTGGTTGGAGTAAGGTGGAAGCAACACCTTCAGTACTTAAAGGTTGCCACAAGTTTCCTATCTGCCACAGCCAGTTCAGCTGTCGCATAGCCGAAGTATCCTTCCAGACACTAGTTAATTCTGGGAAAAGTTGTCCTTGAGCATCAGCTATCTCGCTTACTCTTATGGGAACTTTTTCAAGTAACCAGACTTCTGAATGACGGCGTCCCTTTATCTGTGTTAATCGCCCGTACAATTGGGGAATATGTAAGCCATAGGGACAAAGCCGAAGATAAGGTGTGAGGATTTGAGGAATATCTTGAGGCGTATCTGGTGGCATTCCCGGTTTCATGTCCAACATCACCGAAGAGTGCATCAACAGATAGCGCTCTGCAATTACTTCTCCCGGTTCATAAGCTTTGATACCCTTACCAATTGCCCACAAGTAGCGCCTGAGCAGTGGTGTACGACATTGCTCGCAAAATTTATTGCTCTGGGGATTGGGAGCCTGACAACGGGTGTTCGAGCAGTGGAGCATGGCCGCAGGGTTTTCCATGAAAATTATTCGCTACGTTCAGCCGGTGATGATTTGGCAATCAGTAGCACTGTCCCAATAGGAAAGTACTCTCATTTGATGAAATGCCAAAACAAGCCTATTGATCTCAGATTGTAGCTTCTGAATCAAGAGCTGGTTACTGCTTATTGATTAATCTACTCACTGGGGAAGAGAATTTTAGGGATATTTCTGATAATTTGTCAAGCTGCCACTGTCTTTAATTAGCCTAGGCCATAGGACTAAAAAGTATATCCACCAAACTAAAATTGGTATGGCAATCACGAAGGTTACCCAAATATTTTTTGCCAGTAACCAGCTACCACAGATCACTCCGGCTCCTGTCAACAGGATTGACCAAGGCTGACACCACCAAGGTTTATAGCTCCAAGGACTTAAATGCTTTTGTGTAGACAAAATATGACTGTTATTTTTTTGTAAAGATTGGAAATTGCTAATTGCTAATTGCTAATTGCTAATTGCTAATTGGGAATTTCTCCCTCAACTTCCTCAGCTCCCCCATCTCCCCCAACTCCCCTACCTCTCTATCTTTCTCACTACACTTGAGGCTCTACCTGAGGCAGTCCCATGCTGTAGTTGAGAACACGACTCTCTAGATTGTAGCTAATTTGCCCCTTTTGCAGCAGCGATCGCATCAAATGCTCTAAGTCAGAACCAATACGGCGTAGATTGTATTCTGTTAGATCCGAATTATCGTAAGCCCCAACCAGCTCATCGAACTTACGATAAATCTGTTGCAGAGAATCTTCATTCCAATTAAATTCGTTATCCGGGTCAATGTCTAAGGTTAAAACGTTTTCGCTCTCAACCAGTTCGTTGTTCTGAACCTCAGCAGCGTAAATGCGAATGTGACGGGTTGTGGACTTTAGCAGCATGAGAAGATCCTACCTTGCTCTGAATAATTTTAATTTTATTGACAAAAGTACTATGATATCATATCGAGTCAGTAACTTTTTCAACATGACTCAATTGTCTTCTGACCCTTAACAACAGCAAATTAGAACAGAATGTTTACTAGAAGCTGACACAAAACACGATACTCTAAATAAAAAAAGTCAGGCATTGCTAACAATTCTATGGCTCAAAAAAAATATGCATGACCAAATCAATGACATAGTTAGACAAGCTCGCCAAGGTAGTGTGGCGGCAATTATTCAAACACTCAATGACCAGCTAGCAGACTCTGGTATAAGAACCAGAGCAGTTTTTAGCAATAAGGTTTTGCAACTTCTGTGTGAGGCAGCTGCAACTAACCAACTAGAACAATCTGTACTAGTGCCACGTATCCGGCAGATTCTTGAAAGTATTGCCCCCCGTAATATTCGTCGCGTTAAGATCAACAGTCGTATTGTACAAGAACAACAGTTGCTTTGGCTCGAAGAAATAATGCGCGACCCAGAAAATCAGCTACTTTGGAGTGAAGAAATCACTCTTGCTAGACCAAATATCTTGAAGCAACTGTTCCAAAACCGTAATAATCAACCAAACTTATCGATTAAAAAGCCACCCCTTCCTAATAAGATTCCGTCCATTTACACTTTTAAAAAAAGTTCCTATGGGCGTGGCATTATTTTTGGTGTGGGTTTGAGCTGTTTGTTGGTATTAGTTGGTTGGTTACTCTATGACCGCTTAGATCCACAACTCAATGCCCAAATCTTAAATAGATCAAGTAATTCTACAGATGGGTCCCAACCCTTAGCAACAGCCTCAAACTCGGTTTCATCTTCTACGTCAGACCCCTTTGCTGATGCAGTGCGGCTAGCAGAAGAAGCTGCCACTGCTGGTAGAACTGTTCAAACTTCGGCTCAATGGTTAGATATAGCAGCTAAGTGGGAACGTGCTTCTGATTTAATGAGCAAGGTAAAGGAGGATGATCCTCGCTATCAAACAGCCCAAGATCGGATCGCAACTTACCGCCAAAATAGTGAGGTGGCTCAAAAGCAAGCAAGAAGAAATCGCTCTTAGGGAGCTGCTCCAAGGGACTTCCAAATAAAAAAATATCCCATTGCTCGGAAAGCGGTAGAGTGAAGGGAGCTAGGGGAGCTCGAGAAGACCCGGAGACAGGGAGATAAGGGAAATATTTCCAATTCTAAATTCTAAATTCTAAATTCTAAATTCCCAAAGTCGAAATGACGGAAATAGATAAAGCCACATTTGGAGCAGGTTGTTTCTGGGGGGTAGAGGCAGCATTCCGCCAAATTAAGGGAGTAGAATCAACCTCGGTTGGATACATGGGAGGGCATTTTCCTAACCCATGCTATCTTGATGTCTTATCGAGGATTACAGGTCACGCTGAAGTAGTACAGGTGGAGTATGATCCGGGGAAAGTGAGCTATGACGATTTGCTGGAGGTCTTTTGGAAGATTCATGACCCCACATCACTCAATCGCCAAGGTCCTGATCGAGGAGAGCAATATCGATCAGTAATATTTTTCCACAATGCTCAGCAGGAGGAAGTAGCAAGAAGATCAAAACAGAAGTTGCAAATGTCTGAAAAGTTTGACAAGGATATTGTTACTGAAATTAAGCCAGCTTTGGAATACTATCTGGCTGATGAGTCTCATCAACAGTATTTCGAGAAGCAGAGAAGTTCTTAACAGGAAGCAAGAAGACGTACCATAAGACGTCTCTACAATCCCTTTAACAGTGGTTCTGAATCAGTAAGAACATGATCTTCCAAAATCTCTGTTGGTAGCAATGACTTAGGATTCTCTTGAGGTTGGATTTCGGTTTGCGGATCATTTGCTGGTAGCCAACCTAAAAATGGCAGAGGTAACAGACTGGATGTATTAGTAATTAATAGTAGTAGCCAAAGCCGATCAAAGTTAGTTTCTGTCACCCCCAACCAATGAGTAAGTAGGGCTCCCAATTCGTGGGAGAGTAACCCTGACAAGTTCCATATTGACATCAACAAGGCAAATAAGGTAGCTTCAATACCTTTTGGGCAGAGTCGCGCCGAAAGTACTAGTATCGGCATAAAAGTAATCTGTCCTATCACTGTGAGAATCAAATTATCTCCCAAACTGAACCAGTGATCTTCAATACCGAGAGTACGATTGGCATGGGTAACCAGAACAAGGGTACTCATCCCTAAGACTGCGGAGAGCACTGTAGTCCAACCCATAATGGTACGGAAGGGAATAGTTTTCAAAAAGCGTTGAAATAACCAAACACCAATCAGAGAAGCAATACTGGTTACTAGCCGCACGCGCCCTAAAAATTCTGGCTCAAACCCTAGCTCATTAGTAACGAAGAAGAAAAAAGCTGAATCTGCTGTTGGTGTTGCTTGCCAGATAAAGACAAAAGCCGTAGGTAACCAAATAGCTTTTTGAGTTATGGCATAGCGCAACTGCTTGATTTGATGCCTAACATTGGAGAAATTGTGTTGTGAGCTGCTCGGTTCTTCCGCTATTAACCAGGCAACCCCTGAAATAATTAGAGGAAAAGTGGCAGTAATGGCGAAAACAGTTTGGGTACTGAATTGCTCTAGAAGCCAACCACTCAGGTAAGCTGTAATCAAACCACCAAGTGCTGAAGTGCCCCAAGTAAGAGATTGTAGGGAACCAGACTTACTTAGAGATTCCTGGCGTACCCGTTCCACCACCAACGAGTCTACAATCACATCACTAACGGCAACAGAAGCTGAACTTAGGAGAATGGCACCTGTCGCCGCCCAAGCGGTATCTACTACAGTCGCCAAACTTAACCAAGCCACTGTCCCTATAAGTCCAGATAAAATTAGGTAAGGGCGTCTACGATATCCCCATAAGGGTAGTCCGTCTGAGAGAAAGCCAAACACCGGCTTAATCACCCAAGGAAGTGTACCAATGCCAACCATTGCTGCCACCTGAGCCGGACTAAGTCCCAGTTCATCTTTGAGGAAAAAGCTAATCGCCAAACGTGTTATTCCTAGAATACCCTGGACAAAGTAGACGCTCAAGATGGCAATCAGCTCAGGAGTTGGCTCATTACCGAAGAGTACTTTTTCTTGCAAAAATTGTTTGAGCTTGTCCCATCCAGAGGCCGTAACAATCATGAATATTTTTTAAGAATTGTCTATTTTCTTATCTTATACTCGCTTTACTAGCAGTGGCGTTAGTCATTGTGCCAGCTAACCTACGATATCCATGATTTTCAAGCTAGCTCGAAAGGTTCGTATTTCTTTGCCTGACTTGATAAATGCGCGAGTTGTAGGACTTGCGACCATCTCGATCTCCACTGCTCTACTAGGATTACGGTATCTGGATCAACTACAGCCCTTAGAACTCTTTGCTTATGATCATCTAGTGCGCCTGCGACCTGTAGAAAAGAAATCAGACCCTCGCCTCCTCGTAGTTACCATCACGGAGGAAGATATCCAACGTCATGCTCAATGGCCTTTTTCCGATCAACTTATAGCTAAGGTATTGAGTCGGCTGCAAGCTCTAGAACCAACAGTTATTGGATTGGATATCTATCGCGATATTCCGGTGGAACCTGGTAATGCTGAACTAATTACTCAATTAAAACAACCTAATGTAATTACTATTCAAAACATTGATACTCGGACTGGAACTCCAGCACCTCCAGCTAGTTCTCCTGAGCAAATTGGTTTTAACAATGTACTTATTGACCCAGATGATGTTACCCGCCGCAATCTCTTGCTTGCAGAAAATGACGAAGGTACTCTCTACTCTTTTTCCCTGCGTTTGGCTATTGCCTACTTAGCAACTCAGGGTATTTCACCTGAAGGTAGCCAGCAAAATCCGAACTATCTTCAACTAGGCCAATCCGTATTCGTACCATTGCAGGAAAATTCTGGTGGCTATGAAAGAATCGATGCCCACGGCTACCAGATTTTACTCAACTACCGCTGGTCGGAGAATATAGTGAGAAAGGTATCCCTGAGCCAGGTTTTGGATGGACAGATCGAGCCTAGCTGGGTCAAAGATAAAATTGTGCTCATCGGCTCTACAGCTCCCAGTCTCAAAGACTTGTTTAAGACACCTTACAGTTCTGTACTCCAAAAAAATCTTGACATGCCTGGGGTAGTCATCCATGCTCAGATGGTCAGTCAATTACTTGATGCTGCCACTGGAGAGCGATCGCTTTTTTGGTTTTGGTCTGAATTCACAGAGGGGCTATGGATTTTTGGCTGGGTGTTGATTGGTGGGACTGTAGGTTGGGTATTTCGTCATCCTGTGACTGTAGCTCTCGGAGTGAGTATTGGCTTGCTAGTTCTGTGGGGTAGCTGTTTCTGCATATTTACTCTGGCTGGATGGGTGCCAGTGGCATCTCCTGCTTTAGGATTTCTGATCACTGTAGGTATTGTAGTCACTTTCCAGTCCCATCAAGACCATCAGCAACAACAAATGATCATGAAACTGTTGGGGCAAAATACCTCACCACAAATTGCTGATACCCTTTGGCGGGGGAGAGATTACCTACTCAAATCTGGCAAGTTGCCTGGATTAAGCCTCACGGCAACCATGTTCTTTACTGATATTAAAAACTTCAGCACCATCTCAGAAAAAATGACTCCTGAAGCTTTACTGGAGTGGTTAAATGAATTTCTAGAAGTGTTGACCCATGAAGTGTTAGAACATCAGGGTATTGTTAACAAATTTACTGGTGATGGACTTATTGCCGCTTTTGGAGTGCCGACTCCTCACAAAGATAAGGAAAAGATAGCTGAAGATGCCAGAGCAGCAGTAACTTGTGCCATGGTAATTAGCGATCGCCTTAATGAGTTGAACCAGAATTGGCTCAAGCGCGGTTTACCTAACATTCAGATGCGCATCGGTATTTTTACTGGTGCGATCGTTGCCGGTAGTTTGGGTGGTAAAAACCGTTTAGAGTACGGCATCATTGGTGACAGTGTTAATATTGCTTCCCGTTTGGAAAGCTGTGAGAAGCATCGCCAACCCAGCGACTGTCGCATCCTCATCGGTTACGAAACTTTAGTGCATCTTCAGGAGCAGTTTGAGGTGGAATCCTGGGGTTTGTTAGCTCTCAAAGGCAAAGAGCGCATGGTAGATGTTTACCGGGTTGTGGGATGGCGCTCAGATAAGTCTTCTTAATTCTTAATTCCGCGCAGCGGTACTAGTGGTACTAACGACATACAAACAAAGCACGATAAACAGGTTCACCGCGAGAGATAGTAGAGATTTCCCTTTCCGTAGAAACTGGCAAAGGATTCATTGTCAGCCAATCTCTCCCTTGTCTGTAGAAAGCTGAATGTTCATCAAAGCGATCGCACATTTCCTGTGCTACTATCTCCACATCAGATTGTAGAAAAACCTCTCCTCCATCGATTAGATAAGTAGCTAGAGTATCTACTAACTCCGGTTGCACCACCCTGCGTTTTCCATGTCGCTTTTTGAACCAAGGGTCAGGAAATTGGATAGTTACCTGCTGTAGTGTTTCAGAAGGAAAAGAGCTTAGAAGTGGTTTTAAGGAGTTATTAACATTACAAAATAAAAAGTGGAGATTGCTCAATCCCAACTCAGAAACCAGAACCTTTGCCTTTTCCACCAATGGCTCCCGAATTTCTAATCCCAGAAAATTCCAATTTGGTTGTAACCTTGCCATCTCAAACAAAAACTCCCCTCTAGCACACCCAATATCTAGATGCAGAGGTTGAGTGGTTTGAGCATAAATTTTTGTCCAATCTGGAGGACTTACAGGAGTTTGGTATTTTTTACTGAGGGGATTGACATGTTGTCGCACTCGAACTTTTACCAACTTTTGTACCTCAATTTTCAATTCTCAATTCCCAATTCCCAATTCCCAATATAATGAATAGTGAACCTTTTTCTTCTCAGCTGAGTCTAAAAAGCTTAAGAAAACAAACTGGTGAGGGAAAACCTACAGGTGTCAGTCTTACCCGCAAAGCCATCAAACAAGGACCCTGTTGTTGCTCAAGAGTGGGAAACCGATAGTGAGTTAGTGTTACAGTGTCAACAGGGAAACCAGCATAGCTTCCGCCAATTATACCGGCGTTATCAGCAACGAGTGAGGTCAACCCTCTATCAGCTATGTGGTAGTGAAACTTTAGATGATTTAGTACAAGAAGTCTTTCTCAGAGCCTGGAAGGGCTTACCAAAGCTGCGTCAGGTGTCTCAATTTTCCACCTGGCTTTATCGCATTTGTTGGAATGTGGCATCTGATCAACGACGACAATTTGCTCGACAGCGTTCCTTTAAATCGGGACTCGATTTAGAGACTCAAGCGTTACCTTTAAACGACTCAAAATATTCCCAAGCGCCTGATTTGATGGCACTGCACTATCAAGACATGGTAAAGCAAGGATTAGAACAGCTGAGTTTTGAACATCGTGCTGTACTCGTGCTGCATGATTTGGAGGATCTGCCCCAAAAAGAAGTAGCAAAAATTTTGGGTATAGCAGTAGGAACAGTGAAATCTCGCCTTTTCCATGCTCGAACGTCTTTAAGGAAATATATCATTCAGCAACAAGGAGAAATGCTATGACTCGGTTACCTCCTGATGACAAACAATGGCAAGATTTTCTGCGCCAACATTGTTCTGAACCGCCTGCAGCAACAACTGACTTGGAGGAACAACTGATGAAAGCAATTGAGACTTCTCAATTGCCCCAAGTAAATCGGCGGTTGTGGGCTATACCGCCAGCAATCGTCGCTGGGCTACTGATGATGTGGAGTGGCTACCGTGCCTGGGTTTTTTTCCCAGAGCCATCGAATTCTGCTAGTTTGGAAATATTCCTGGAAAATAACTGGAATGGGGTTGTGGGAGAAACACCACAAAGAACCCACAGTAATACTACAGAAGTAGATTGGGTGCTTTTAGCAAATACGGCGCAGTAAATGGGGGTGATTTGTTATTGTTTTTTGAGAGATTAGTTATTGGTTTAAGACCAACAACAATTCAAAAATTGACAATGGACAATGAACAATGGATAATTACCTCTTCCTAAACAAAGAGGATTGATAATTAGAAAAGAAATAGTTGTTTTCTCCTTTCAAGGAGAGATATTAAACCAAATTTATCAATTATCAATTATCAATTATCAATTATTAATTGATAACAAATAACTTCCATAATTTTGATTAACAGTGGTAAATGAGGTAATTTACATGTTATTACGTCGTGTTTCTATTATGTCAGTATTTTTGCTTAGTCTAGGAGGACTGGTTGCTCTTGCTAATCCCAATCCTTGGACTCCACAAATTGCTCAAAGTTTTGAGGGTCAAAAATCTCAGCATCGCCAGAAGCAAAAATTGAGTCAAGAACTAGACTTAACACCAGAACAAAAGCGACAACTGCGGACAATTCATCAGCAATATAGAGGTGAAATAGAGCAAAACCTTCGGCAATTACGTCAAACTAAGCGAGAGTTGGGTAAGTTGATGGCAGGTACAGCCCCAGTTAAGGAAATTCGCCTCAAGTATGGGGAAGTGGAAGGTTTGCAACAGCAGCTTGGAGAGTTACGCTTTGAAAGTACGTTGGCAATGCGAGAGGTGATGACTACAAAGCAACGTAGCCGCTTTAGTCAACTAATGCAACAGCGACAGGAAAATGTCGGCAGAAGGCAAGCTCACAGAAGAGGACAAGAGCATTGAGATTTATCTACATCTTTGAGTCTATCTTCGAGGTTAATGTTTGAAAAAATACTACCTCTGATTATCATCTTTTTGACAGGCTCCTTACTTAAGAAATTAAAAGTCCTAGAACCAGAAGATAGCCAGGTTATTGGTAAGCTATTAGCCAGTTTAGTTCTGCCGGCAATCGTTTTTAAATCTCTCTACACAGCTCAAATAGAGCCGGATTTAATTTATTTGCCTGCTGCTGCCCTATTTGTAGTTTTATCTTTAACCTTAGTAGTTGTTATTAGTCTGCGATTTTTTGAGTTTGAACGCATCAGAAAGGGGTCTTTAATCATAACATTTATTAGCTGGGAAGGAGGAGCAATTGGATATCCTTTTATGTTGCTGACTTTCGGAGAGCTAGGATTAAGTAGAATTGTTTTGTTTGATCTAGCTCAAGCAATTTTTTTATTCACAGTTGTCTATTTTATTGCTTGCCAATTTGGTCAAACAAAATTTCAGGTAAAAGATGGGATTTTGAATCTCTTCAAGACACCGATAATTTGGGCAATAGTTTTGGCTTTAATATTGCCAGTATTCGAGTTCAATGATTCCTTGTTACTTAACTCCCTAGATATACTGGAAAATAGTTTCTTTTTCCTAGTAGTAATATTACTAAGTTTGAAGTTTGATGTCCAACTATCTTCATTGAAATTGTGTTTGATCATAACGCTAGCAAAAACTTTCTCTGGTATCGGACTAGGGTGGCTGGCTGCAATGATGTTTGGTTTTACAGGTGTGGAGAGAACCGCTATAATAGTAGGCTCCTCACTACCACCTAGTATGCTCACACTCATTTTCTCAGAAAAGAACAACCTGGATACTAAGTTGGTGGCTAATCTGTTATCAATTTCTCTGCCCTTCAGTTGTGTATTTTTGAGTGTATTCTTACGGTTATTCTTAACAAACTAAAGCTAAATTAGGTCAGCATGATGAGCAAGGAAAAAACTATTTTTAGCACTCACTGGATTTCTGTTAAAGAAACATCTAGGGGATATCATTACCTGGAAAGAAAAGGCAGAAATTCGGTGGCAATCTTTCTCATTAGAAAAAGCTCTGTTAACATAAGAGAGTATGAAGTTCTGATTAGACAACAGCCTCTTTGTATTGATATTCCCGATGTTAATGAAGAGCATCGACTATATCCTTGTCCGATTACTGGAGGGATAGATGAAGGAGAATTACCAGAGGAAACAGCGGTAAGAGAGGTATATGAAGAAGCTGGTTTTTCCGTTCAGGTTTTGCCATTAGGGAAGTATATTGTTGGAACTCAAACGAATGAAATCTGCTATCTGTATTATGCTGATGTAACAGATATAAAGCCGGAAGTTGCTCTACAGGATGGTAGTTATTTTGAATCGATTAGTAAAAATGAATGGTATCCATTGGAGTATTTGAAGCAATGTGATTATGGGGCTTGTCAGATTGGTTATTTTAGATTAAAAAATATTCTTGATATTTGGACTTAACTTCCCCAAGTAATTAGCTCGCAGATTTTTTCCATTTGAGCGAAAAAAGCGATCGCTCATCGTTGCCATAATGAGGGATAACTATGGAGAAACAAACTCTCAAACGATTGGTAATAGGGCATTTTTCATTAAAGATGGTAGCTGCCGCAGAATTTTTCCTTTTTCGCGGTCAACAGCAACTAAAGTAACACGACCAGTCAAATAAAGTTCTTCTCCATCCACAGATTGAATCCGGTAATCCCAATTAATTCGGACACCTGCCATTTGCGCTATACGGGTTTTGACAACTGCTCTCATCCCCATCCGAATCGGTCGATGATAGCGTAGGGAAAGTTCTACTACCGGTAACTCAGAGCCGGAAGCAACTAACTCAGCATAATCGATACCAAGGGAACGTAAGTGCTCTACCCGTGCCTCTTCCATCCAGGTAAGATAATTCCCATGCCAGACAACACCTGAATAGTCAGTGTGGCTAGGGTGTGCTCGCACGGGATATTCAAACCAGTTTTCTATTGACATCAGGCGCAATTGTCAATTTTTAACTACTCCCGACTTTTGTCTCAATCCTTATCACTTGAATCATTTTCTACAGGCACCTTCGGCACAATGTTAGGACGCTTTGAGTTTTCCCAACCTGGGGGACGCTTTGAGTTGTACCAGGCAATGGAGCCAATAGTTACAGCAGCGACAAAGCCCACTACATATACCAGGGTAAAAGCAATGGGAAAATTACCTACTTCCATTAATAAATACACAGCTGATCAACTCCTGAGCCTATTAGTGGATATCGTACCAAAAGAAGGGGTTAGGTGTTAGGTGTTAGGTCTTAGGTGGATTTAAGGACTAAAAATGGAGAGAGGGGATAATCAGAGGTACAATATGACCGTTGTATCCTGCGACACGAAACTTGATCGAGCGCTACACCCTGCCCGAGATGGGCTCATTGTGGACAGACACCTACAAGCTTAAAACCTGGCTTCAGGTAGAAATTGCCGTTTGTGAGGCACAAGCCGAGCTGGGAAAGATTCCAGCTGAGGCGGTGGCAGAAATTAAGGCTAAGGCAAATTTTGACCCTCAACGAGTACTAGAGATTGAGGCAGAAGTGCGCCATGATATGATTGCCTTCCTCACTAACGTGAATGAGTATGTGGGGGATGCTGGTCGTTATATCCACTTGGGATTAACTAGTAGTGATGTCTTAGATACTGCCCTGGCACTGCAACTAGTCGCTAGTCTCAACATTATCCTGGAACACCTAGAGCGGCTCAGTCAAGCAATTCGCTACCAAGCACAGCAGCATCGCAATACGGTAATGATTGGTCGTTCTCACGGGATTCATGCTGAACCGATTACTTTTGGTTTTAAGTTAGCTGGTTGGTTAGCAGAAGTGTGTCGTAATCGCGATCGCTTAGTGAGTTTGCGAGAAGAAATTTCTGTTGGTAAAATATCCGGTGCGGTGGGAACCTATGCCAATATTGAACCACAGATAGAAGCGATCGCTTGTCAGCAATTGGGACTAAAACCTGATACAGCTTCAACACAGGTTGTTTCTCGCGATCGTCATGCTAACTTTGTACAGCAGTTAGCACTTCTAGGGGCAACAATTGAACGGTTTGCTGTAGAAATTCGGAACTTGCAAAGAACTGATGTTCTAGAAGTTGAGGAATTCTTTGCTAAAAAACAGAAAGGCTCCTCTGCTATGCCTCACAAGCGTAACCCAATTCGTTCTGAGAGACTTACGGGAATGGCGCGGATTTTGCGGAGTCATGCAATTGCAGCTTTAGAAAATGTGGCTCTCTGGCACGAGAGGGATATCTCCCACTCTTCTGTGGAGCGGGTTATTTTACCAGATGTTTGCATTTTGACTCACTTCATGTTAGGGGAAATTACTGACTTAGTAAAACACTTACTGGTTTACCCAGAAAACATGGAGCGGAATATGAATCTCTATGGAGGTGTTGTCTTCAGCCAAAGAGTATTGCTAGCTTTGGTGGAAAAGGGGGTAAGTCGGGAAGATGCCTATCAAATTGTGCAATCTTGTGCTCACGAAGCTTGGAATAAATTAGACGGAGACTTCCACGCTCTGATTACCAAAGACCCTCAGGTAACTAGTAAACTGACACCAGAAGAGATTAAGGATTGTTTTGATCCACAGCTTCATCTACAGCGCTTAAACGAAGTTTACCAAAGGTTGGGAATTTAGGGTCAGAGGGCAGAAGGCAGAGGGCAGAAGGGAAGAGGATTTGACAAAATTTTTTCATTTCTACTGCCTCGGAGCCTTATTTCTTCAGAGTTTGAAAATTGCTCAATCTGCCACGATTGATATAATTGAAGACCAAAAACTGTTTATTGAAGGAATCTATCTTGTTAAACAAGCCAGTACCCAGGAAGAAAATTTTCTTGCCCAATTCCCAATTCCCAATTCCCAATTCCCAATTCCCAATTTTTTGCTAACCGTGTCTGCTCCAAATGAACTCTTGTGGGCATTGATTGGCTTGCTCTTAACAATCGGTGGCACTTTCCTCGAAGCATTCATCACTAATCCACCCTGGGATTGGCTGGGCCAAGGTGTCAATATTATATCTCTGGGTGTTACCTGTCAGATTGGGGCTGTACTACTTGCTGGTTGTTTAGGCGGCAAAAATGCCGGTGCGCTTTCTCAAATAGCTTATGTTGTCTTAGGTTTGTTGGGCTATAACTTTCGGATCTTTACCGAAGGTGGTGGTATTGACTATGTCAAACAGCTGAGTTTTGGCTATATACTTGGTTTTATTGTTGGTGCCTGGATTTGTGGTCTGATCTCATTTCGGGTACCTCTGCGTGTTGAATCCTTAGCCTTTAGCTGTCTTTGCGGGTTGCTAACCATCCACTTGTGCGGTGTAAGTTATTTGGTCATTTTTCACTCTATCTTCGATAGTGGAACATTAGGAGATTTATCCCTGATAGAAGCAATTATGAAATATTCTATTGTTCCCATTCCAGGACAACTGGTGGTTGTCTGTGCTGTTACCGTTTTAGCCTTTACACTGCGGCAGCTAATGTTTTATTAAGTAGTTTGTTGTTTGGGAATTGGGAATTGGGAATTGGGAATTGGGAATCGCAAAAACGAATAGCTACCAATCATTTTTCTTCCAGCTCCCTCAGCTCAGCAGCTCCCCTACTCCCTACTCCCTACTCCCTACTCCCTACTCCCTATTCCCTGCTCCCTACTCCCTTGCCTTTAGATGAAAAACCGCATTTTCTGGGTTGCTGCTGTTATCAGCCTCATTTTGGATCAACTAACCAAATATTGGATAGTGCAGAACTTTGAACTACAAGAGTCTCTACCTTTATTGCCAGGAATCTTTGAGTTAACTTATGTGACTAATACTGGCGCAGCTTTCAGTCTCTTTCAAGGAGTAGGTTGGTTACGCTGGCTATCGTTAGTCGTGAGTATTGGTTTAATGGCTTTTGCTTGGTTTGGACCAGTGCTCAAAAGTATTGAACAATTAGGCTTAGGTTTTATTTTGGGGGGAGCATTAGGTAATGGTATTGACCGTTTCTTCAATAGTTGTGTTGTCGATGGTCAGGTTTTAACTTGCGTAGTTGATTTTCTACATTTTAGTTTAATTCAATTCCCTATATTTAATTTTGCAGATGTGTTCATTAACTTGGGTATTATCTGTTTACTAATTACCAGCTTTCAACATCAACCACCAACATCAGATAAGAGGGGTTAACTGATCCCCCGGAAAACAACACGGGGGATGTAAGTGTTAGCAAGTTGTTACTTGTTGGTTGTTTGTAGACATAAACCCTTTATCTCCAGACTGTAGAGAGGTTGCATGCAACCTCTCTACAGGGTTTTCGCATTTGCTCAAAACGGGGGTGGTTAACCGGGGGTGAGCGAAAAAAAGGGTGGGGAGCTGGGGGAGCTGGGGGAGCTGAGGGAGCTGAGGGAGAAGAGAGAACTTATAATTTTTGGATACTTAGCTAGGAAATCCCACCCAAAATTTCGTTCACCCGTTAACCGGGATTTGGTATAAGTTAAAGTTTTGTAAAAGAAAATACGGTTTTGTGCATACAGTCGCCATTCACCCCCAATTAGCTAATAGAGGGGCGAACTCAGAGTTGTCATTAAACTTCAGGTAATCAATCTATATATAGTTTTGATATGATTAACATTTACCAAAAAATAGCAGTTGTGGCGGCTGGTACGGTTTTTAGCTTGGCTGTAATGGAAATAAATAGAGAAATTAAACCCGCAATAATTATCAATTCTATTGGTAGAGCATCGTACCAAGACTGGACTACTAGCAACTATGTTAATCTAGATTCCAATTTTACCTTAGTGGATTACCTTGAAGGTAATTACACTTACAATGATCATAATAGCATCGATTATACTTTGGCTCTTACCGTTCGCTGATTTACAAATCGGATAAGCTCTAATTTTGTATTACCTATTTGGGAACATCCCATTTTGGCAAAGAAAGTAGTGCGAGCATCTTGCTCGCTTTCAGTAATTCTAGGGAGCAGGATGCTCCCACTACTATCGTTTGTGCAACTTTGGGATGCTCCCACCTATTTAGGGTTTGCTGAATAAGTCGATTGATTCGGCTTTTGAAGTAATGAGTAATGAGTAATGAGTAATGAGTAATGAGTAATGAGTGAATGACCCCTCGATTAGCTCCCAGATTTTTTCCATTGTGCAAGCTTTTTGAGCCAAAAGGTATAATTTCCTTGCACTTTCATGGGAAATTCCTGGGTAACCTTGGGGAATACAAGTGCTCAAAACGAGGATAAATGCTTCATTCCTTCTTACTTGTTACTTTTTACTTGTTACTTGTTACTTATTCAGCAAACCCTATTTAGCCTTTGGCTGGAATACTTTGGGATTGAGATCTTTCCGAAATACTCCTACTTGAGCAATCTTTGGCTCAAGGGGTGGCATGAGATGAACCTCACTCTCGAAAGTTCGCCAAAGTTGTGGGGTAAAGCTAAAGTTCTTGCCTTCTAGGCAATTTGTGTCTGCAAAATGTTCTTTCAGGCGCTGATTGACCAATTTGTTAAGGATTGCAAAGACTTTAGCTGTGTCTTTATCTGTTTTGTATCCGTAATAGTGATCGAATTTAATACCCACTGTCTTATTTACTTGCTGCTTCAATTCTCCTTTTTGAGCTTCGGCATAGCCATTGGCAAAAACATCGTGAGCAACAGCTTCGAGATAGAGTTGTTTTTGAGCAAAGGGATTTTGAGCGAAAAATAAAATTTTAGCGATCGCTAAGGTAGCTCCCACTGCATTGCCAAAAGTGCCCCAAGAACCAAAGGCTAATAAATCACAACTCTGAAGAGCAGAACGAGAATCCCAGGCTCCATTAAATAGTCTGCCATCAATAATCACTAACTTACTGCGCTGTTCTGGAGAATAGTCACGATAGCGGCTCAAAAAATTCTCGTCGAACTCTGCTTGTTCTGCATCATTAGCTTGATACTGATTATTGCTACCTCCTGGACGGCGGGTTACAATAGCGACTTCAAAATCCCACTCCGTATTAGTTGTGGCAAAACTAGAGTCAAAATCCCAACCTTGATTCACTTTTGTTAGTCCCACTGCATCTAGCTTTTCTGGAATAATTTCTTTAGCAGTTTTTTCTGCATCGTAACGATGTTTGCTCTCTGGGTTAGAGATGCGAACTAATATTTTTCTAGGGAGTTCACCAAAATCAAGGGTTTGGGCAAATGCCATTAATACAGTTTCATCAGCCCCCCAAGTAATAGGCTGTTTTAGTTGGGAGAGGTTGTATTTCTCCAGAAGAGTATCTAGTTTACCTTGCATTTGAGTACGCACATCCTCAGCCTCTGGACGAGATGAATCTCCCATTGCAAAAACGACTGACTGGATAGGGCGTTTCATTGCTTGAGTGAGTCGAATTGATTGTTCTAGTTGCCACAACTCTCGCTTATGTCTTGCCGGTGCTTTTTTGAAGTCTTCTTCTGTTGCACCAATTCCTACAAATGAGCCAATCAGAACGACACTTTTAGCTCCTGAAATATAAGGCAAATATTCATGAGGATATTGGACAAGCCGGTCGGTTATAATAAACGCTATCTCTTGGTTTGGCAACAGAGCCTGCACTTGTCTGACTAAAGAGTCAACTTGTCTGCGCGGACCTAGAACAAAAGGTGGATAAACAGGCTCTGAAAGTCTGTCTTTGTTCCCCTTAGAGGAAAACATTCCTGTTCCTGTATTGTCCTGGTAAGTTGGCTGGTGAAAGACATCCTTACGACGACTTAAGGTTTGCAAAACCTTCATCGTTTGCTTGGAAGGTTCTTCTGGTGGAATTTCATCAAAAAGTTTTTCCCATGTTAGAGGTCCAACCATACCATCAACTTCTAGGAGAGTTTGGTCTTTTTGGAATTCTTTGACCTGCTTTTCAGTTTCCTTGCCAAAATCTCCATCAACCTCACAAAAATACCCTTTTTTATTGAGTTGTATTTGAATCTTTACAACAGCCTCCTCTTCTGTAGAGTCTTTTTCTAAAATGATGCCGGGATAAGTGGATACAGGTAGCATATTTAACCTTTTTTTGATTGATGTGTTCAACAATTGATAATGAAGAATGGATAATGAATAATTAACTCATTACTCATTACTCATTACTGACTCTGTAGTAGATACAAGATTGTTCTATGGATTTCCGGAAAATTCTTCTGATATCGCAAAAAGCAGCGGTAAGCCCATTCCTTCAAGGGATGGGAGGGATAGCAACCCACCGCTAGTTGTTAGTTATTTGTTTTTTTACAAACAACCAACAACTAACAACTTGCTAACACGAAATACCCCGTGCATTAGCCGGGGGATGAGTTAAGGACCAAATAATTAGCTGAATTGTCAAGATTTTCGTGTGACAAGATAAAGGATCTATCTTGTAGACTTGTTATCTATCTTTAAGCTAGTTTGGTATAGTCTAACCATTAGAGAAACAAAAAGTACGCCAATAATGCTCAATAATCTTCATAAATCTTTAAGTATTGCCACCCTAGCTGTCAGTCTTATTGCGGCAACCGTTAGTATTACTGCTTGTTCTGAGACAGAAACAGGCACACTAGGAGCGATCAAGGAAAAGGATAAAATTGTTATTGGAGTAAAGACAGATTACACTCCCTTTGGTTTCATTGACTCAGATGGTAAAAATGCTGGACTAGAAATTGATATTGCTCGTAAACTCACTGAGGAAATTCTCGACTCAGAGGAAAAGGTAGAATTTGTGCCAGTGGTGGCTGCTAATCGCATCGAGTTTCTCAAGCAAGGGAAAGTAGACTTAGTAATTGCCACTATGACCGATACGGAAGAACGTAGGCAAGAGATTGACTTTAGTGAAAACTACTATTCTTCTGGCACAGGATTGCTGACGAAAAAAGACAATGATATTAAAACCTGGGAAGACCTCAAAGGGAAGAAAGTTTGTGGTATTCAGGGAGCTTTCTACAACAAGGATCTCACAGAGATGGAGATTGAAATGGTTAACTTTCCTGGAACGGCAGAAGCTTACAAAGCGCTTAAAGATGGACGTTGCATCGGCTTTGCCTACGATGACTCAGCTTTAGTCGGAAAATTGCAAGAGTCTGACTGGTCTAAAGATTGGCATCAGCCATTGGAACCTATCCTGCAACAACCCTGGGGTATGGGAATACGCAAAGGTGAGGAAGAATTTTTGGGAGCAGTTAATGATGCTATTTTAAAGATGGAAGCGGAAGGCTTCATTGTTGAAGGTGAGAAAACATGGGAGATTCCCTCAACAGAATATGCAAAAGAGCGGATGGAGAAAGCCAAAGATAAGGTTGAGTAGATTGTCATTGGTTGTTTGTTATTAGTTATTTGTCATTAGTCATTGGTAAATATTTGACATATATAGCAATCCCAATTCCCAATTCCCAATTCCCAATTCCCAATTCCCAATTCCCAATGGAACTTAACTTCAGTTGGCTAAGTGATCCAACCTACCAAACTTGGTTAAAAACAGGGATTGTCAATACAATTTCCTTGTCTGTTGTTTGTATCATCCTGTCTTTAGTAATCGGATTAGTGGGAGTATGGCTACAAGGAATTCCTAATCGATGGGTGCGCAATCTTCTCCAAGGCTATATCCAAATCTTCCGCAATACCCCCCCTCTAGTACAGTTATTTTTCCTTTTCTTTGTACTAGCCAACCTCCTACCGAAAGTCTACGATCCGACAACAGGGGGAGAAAAACCTCTGTTAGGTTCATTTTCCAGTGCTGCGATCGCATTGAGTCTATTTGCGGGAGCTTTCAATATTGAAATTTTTCGCTCTGGAATTGAAGCAGTGCCGAAAACCCTGATAGAAGCGTGCGAAAGTTTGGGATTCTCTCGGAGTCAGTACTTTATCCAGGTAATTTTTCCTCTAGCTTTCCGCATCTGCTTACCTGCCTTGAATAACAACCTGGTTAACCTCATCAAAACCACAACTCTTGCTTCTGCTATTGCTACCCCAGAGCTACTTTACTATGCTGGACAAATCTATGCTGATAATTTCGCCACTTTAGAAGTGATGCTCTTGATTTGGGTATTTTACGTAGCTTTAGTGGGAGTTTTAGTTGCTTTTATGCATTGGTGGGAACGTAAGCTGCGGATACCAGGTTATGGAAACTAAGGACAAACGCACTCAATTTAACTGGCAAACTTTTCTCGGTTTAGCTGTAGCAGCTTTACTGGTTACTGTTATTCTGGCGGCAGTATTTGGTAATTTTTCTGCAGCAGAATTTCAGACTTTAATCAAGCGTCTGCCTTATGTCTTAATTGGCAATCAACAAGGTTGGTCAATTAAAGGCGGCTTTGCAATGAATATTATCATGAGCTTAGCTTGCATGGCGATCGCTACCATTTTGGGTACTTTTCTCGGTTTAGCACAAATTGCCCGTCAGCAAGTAATTCGGGGGATAGCCTGGTTTCTTACCCAGTTCTTCCGCAACTCCCCTTGGTTAGTAATTCTCTACGTGATGCTCTACCTGCTACCTTTTCAGCTCAATCTGGGTTTCACCACTATTGAATTCTCACCCTTAGCTAAATCAATTATTGGTTTATCTCTAGTAGTAGCTGCTAATATCTCAGAAATTGTTCGGGGTGCGATTCAATCTATCCCTTCAGGGCAATGGGAGGCATCCGAGGCAATGGGTTACACTCGCTGGCAAATCTTGCAGCTGGTGATTTTGCCTCAAGCACTGCGGCGCATGATTCCCCCCTGGATGAACTGGTACGCTATCTTGACGATGGGTACAACTCTCACTAATTTGGTGGGAGTTCCCGAAGGATTGACAGCGGTGCGGGAGGTACTAGAACTAGAAGGAGAAGGTTTAGCAATTCCCCTATACACAGTCCTAATGCTGTTGTTTTTTATCTATTGTTATCCCATTGCTCGGTGGACAAAGGAATTGGAATCTAGAATTGCTAATGGCTAATGGTTAATGGCTAATGGCTAATGGTTAATGGCTAATGGTTAATCGCTAATGGCTAATGGCTAATGGTTAATGGCTAATGGTTAATGGTTAATGGCTAATGGTTAATCGCTAATCGCTAATGGCTAATGGCTAATGGCTAATCGCTAATGGTAAATTGACAAAACAAATAACAAATAACAAATAACAAATAACAAACAACAAATGACAAATGACAAATTAATTTCTATCTATGATGTACACAAGTCTTTTGGTAAAACTGAGGTATTAAAGGGCATTTCCTTGGATGTTGGCAAAGGGGATGTCATCTGTATTATTGGCCCATCTGGATCAGGAAAATCAACCATCTTGCGGTGTATTAATGCTCTAGTACCCATCGATAGTGGCTCAATCCGTGTGGGAGAATTTCAGGTACACCAACTCAAATCTGAGCGGGACAAAATACCTCTGCGGCGGATGGTATCAATGGTGTTTCAGCAATATAACCTATTTCCCCACCGCACAGCCTTGGAGAATGTAATGATGGCTCCTATTCATGTGCTCAAGCAAGACCCCAAAGAAGTGAAAGAACTTGCTTATCGCTTGCTAGCTAAAGTTCGACTCCAGGGTAAGGAAAAGAACTATCCAGGAGAACTTTCTGGAGGACAACAACAGCGGGTAGCGATCGCGCGATCGTTAGCCATGAAACCAGAGGTTATACTATTTGATGAAGTGACAGCAGCTCTGGATCCTGAGACAGTAAAGGAAGTTTTGCTTACTATCCGCGAACTAGCAGAAGAGGGAATGACTTGCCTGTTAGTGACTCATGAAATGGGATTTGCTCGTGAGGTTGCTGACCAAATGTATTTTACTGATAAGGGGGTAATTCTGGAGAGTGCACCACCTGCTGATTTCTTCACCAATCCTCAGCATGAGAGAACCAGAGAATTCCTGAGTCAGATTCTTTGAATAGGTATTAGGTGTTAGGTATTAAGTGTTAGGTGTTAGGTGTTAGCGCTGCGAAAGTCATTAGTCAGCGTGTCATTCTTTATCAAAGCTTTAAAGTAAATCTACGTAATTTTACCAAAACTATATTTAGTAAAGGCTACATTGAAACTAATACTATATGAGTAACTAAGATAATCATGAATATTTTTAAGCAAAGTATATTTGCACTTACAGGTGTCGTAGCTGTTGGAGTTGGTTTTGCTGGATCTGCTGAAGCGTTTTCTCTCTTCTCAGATCGCTCAACCTTCGAGAACCAGCTAGATAACTTCATTGTGGATGACTACTCTAATCCTGGCTACCTCGCTGGCGACAATTTTGATGGAGCTAATTTCGATTCACATACAGATACCAATATCAGCAATATTATTGGGGAAACTCAATATACAACAACAGGATTTTCTAACAACAATTTAATTCCCGGTCAGTCCTCAGGAGATCCTTATTACTGTGCAGGTTGTAATGGTTCTTTCTTGCTTGACTTTACCTCCACATCTATAGGCAATAATTCTGGAGTCTTTGGTGTCGGTTTTGATATTGAAGGTGTGGCAGAAGGTGTTTTTGGAACCTTCGCTTTCGTCACCTTTGGGGATGGGAGTACCGATAATTTCTTAGTGCCAGAAAGAGTTGACGAATTTTGGGGGATTACATCTGATCTGCTAATCAGTTCTATCCACTTTGGCTTGGAAAACGGAGGAGCGAACACAGATAATAGTGTACAGCGCATGGCACTGGATAACTTGACGATTGGTTCTGGTGGAACCTCCACAGCAGTCCCTGAACCAGCTTCCACCCTTGCTCTCCTTGCCTTTGGTGCGGCGGCAGCTGGTACAGTCTTGAAGAAGAAACAAGTAGGTTAGATTGAGAATTTCTCTACAGTACAATCGATACTTGGTCTCCGACGCAGCAGTCCTCTACCAATGGGTGGGTATGTTGGGAAATTTAGTTGGGTTTCACTTATTGATGCGATCGCCTCCGGCACCAGCGGAGATGATAGCGATTATTTCGGGTTTGCTGAAAAAATCAATATTGGTCAATTATTATCCTGTAGGGGCGGGTTCACCAATTAGGGCTTGCTGAAAAAGTCGTAATTTTCTGGTTTTGAAGTAATAAGTAATAAGTAATAAGTAATAAGTAAAGAGTGTACTATCGCTTGCTGCACAACTCTTTGAGGCAATTAATTGAAGTGAAAGTAGCTCTTAAAAATCT
>JAAHGL010000097.1 GCA_010692635.1 Symploca sp. SIO2C1
AGAAGCGATGAAGCTTTTCAGACCCTCTAATTCTCCACTACCGATTGCAGTGTTTTTACCATCTGCTGTAACTACAGCTCTTGAAAAAGCGTCAAGCATTGAGCTCTCCTTAGAATTGATTAGACAAAAATTACTTTTAATGAGGTTGGTCAACTTGGAATGTGTAACCAACGATCTAGAAGATAGGAAAAACGTGCTAGCTTGGTCTCATTTCTGAAAAAGAAAGTCATAATTCGTAATATATGAGAACTTGCATCATTTTCAATAACATCCAAAACTGTTGTGGGGTTAGGCGTCAGTACCATTACCCGATGAAAAACGCTATATCAGGCTTTTTTCAATAAAATAAGTGGTCTATAGTAATCGGATTTGGTATCAAATAACCAACAACCAATGACTGATGACGCATTTTACCTAGAAGTTCAAGAGCTAATTCAGCGGGTTATTCAAGCAGGACAACAAGACTTTCTTGAGCTAGCAAAAATTGCCAAGCTAAATCCTACTGAAGATTTCACTGGAGTAGACCTGAGAAAAGTCAACCTCAAAAGTGCTAACTTAAGGGAAGCTAATCTGAGAGCTACTGACCTGAGTGAAGCTGACCTGAGTGGTGCTGATCTGAGTGGCGCTGATCTGAGCAAGGCTAACTTAAACGGTACTAATCTCAGTCAGGCTGACTTAAACAGTGCTGATCTGAGTAAGGCTGACTTAGACGGTGCTGTCTTAATAAATAGCAACCTTAGGAATAGCAACCTCAGCAATGCTGTTCTTAGAACGGTAAACTTCAGCGGCGCTGACTTGAGAGTTGCCGACTTGACTGATACTAACCTCAATGGTGCTAACTTCTGTGAAGCTAATCTCAGTGGTGCTGATCTCAGTGGTGCTGAGCTTAAGGAAGCAAATCTAGAGGGGGCAAACCTAAGTGCTGCCATCTTCAGAGGAACCGATTTAGGTAATGCCGGTTTGAATGGTGCTGATCTCAAGGGAGCCGACCTGAGAGTTGCGGATCTCAGCTATGCTAACCTGAGAGTTGCCAACCTGAGAGTTGCTGACCTGAGAGTTGCTGACCTGAAAGGAGCTGACCTGAAAGGAGCTGACCTGAAAGGAGCTGACCTCAGTGATGTCAATTTTCAAGACGTTAATCTCAGCAATGCTAACTTAAGCGATACTAATCTCAAAGGAGCCGACCTCAGTAATGCTAAGGTCAAGGATACTATGTTTGGAGATAATTTAGGAATTTCTGACCAGATGAAGTTTGACTTGCTCGAGCGGGGAGCAATTTGGGAAGGTTAGATTGTGGTTTTGGTAATGTGATCGCACTGATATTTTTCCTCAGAGTGAGGTATCGCTGCGCGGAATTAAGAATTAAGAATTAAGAATGCTTACAAAGTCAGGGTTCTATCGATCGACTCAAGGTATCCACCTCGACGCGCAGTAAGTTCTTGTGCTATTTCATCTTCGTTGAGCAGTTGCAATCCAGCAGTAAGGGCCCGTTGCCGAATTTTCCATAATTTTTTGGCAAGGAGTGTTTGTGGTACAAAATCATATTCTGAGAGTTTTGTTTGTGACTCTGATTTAAGTACTTCAACTAACTCAAAAACTTTTTGTTGTTTTTCCGGTGTAAGTTTTCGCCACTGTTCAAGTAGTTCTTCTTCTTTACCCATCAGCACCTCTCTATTGAATGATATTTTTGGAGTCAGATTGTCCTCCCTCAATTTTAACTAGTGCAGCGCGGCAAAAGTAACTGACCAGTTTGAGATCGTTAGAATCCTTACTCTATAAGCATTCTAAATTCTAAATTCTAAATTCTAAATTCCGCGCAGCGGCACTAGTATTGAGGGATTACCTACAGCATCAGCGTAAAGCCTTTGGCATGGCTTCGTTTAGTGCGGAGCATCTAGTAGAGAAGCTGATTTGCTTGTAGCACCGCTTGCGCTATTGCACTTAAGGCTAAGACCTACCACTGCCGATTAAGTAAAGTAGTGCCATCCGCACAGCAATACCACTACTAACCTGCTGAGCAATTAGGCTCAATTTAGGATCATCCATTAAATCAGAGCTAATTTCAACACCCCGGTTAACTGGACCTGGATGTAGTATCTTGACATCTGGTTTGCACAACTTAAGGCGATCGCGAGTAATTCCATAGTGCTGATGATATTCTCGCAAACTCGGTAACAAATGAGCTGTCATGCGTTCCTTTTGTAACCGTAAAGTCATAATAAAATCAGCATCTTGTAGAGCTGGTTCAATATCCCAGTGGAGAAATAGCTTGCGATTAGTAATTGAGGATGAGAGATTGGTGATGGGGCATTGGTAATGGGGGATTGGTGAGTGAAAGATGCTCTCTATTTCCCCATCTACTCCTATTTCTTGCTGCTGCTTACCAACATAATCTGCAAAAAATTGAGGTAAGAGAGTGGGAGGAGCAGCTAGATGTACTTCTGCACCAGTAGCAGTGAGGCTCCAGATATTGGAACGAGCAACCCGTGAGTGTAAAATGTCCCCAACAATAGCAATTTTTTTATCAGCAAGGAGTTCTAAGCGGGGGTTGTCAAAGTCGAATAGAGAGCAGATAGTAAATAAGTCAAGCAATCCTTGGGAAGGATGTTCATGTTGACCATCTCCAGCATTAAGGACACTCAAATTTACCCCCAATTGCTCCATCTCAGAGGCAATCATCTGAGGTACTCCTGCTTCTCGATGGCGAATCACTATCATATCTGCACCCATTGCTAAATAAGTCTTCGCCGTATCGAGAATTGTTTCCCCTTTGCTTAGGGAAGATGTTCCTGGGGAAAAGTTCAGGGTATCAGCACTAAGGCGCTTTGCCGCCAGTTCAAAGCTACTGCGAGTGCGGGTAGAAGGTTCAAAAAACAAATTGGCCACTACATGACCTTGCAGCGTAGGTACTTTTTTCGTTCTTCGCGACAGTACTTCCCGAAAGCTGGCAGCAGTTTGCAATACCATATCATATTCAGCTGGCTCAAAATCAGCTAGGGAAAGGATATGATGGCGATTCCAATTGTTAGTCATCATAAAAACAAATTCATCAATCAACTCCTGAGGCTCAAGGTAAATCTGACTTTTCACGGTACGTCCTAAAATCTAGTCACCGAAGAAGTAATGAGTAATGAGTAATGAGTAATGAGTATGGATTATCCTCTCTCCGGCATTATTCTTCTGATTCCTGACTTACCAGACTGCTAACCTCGACTAAAAAGATGCCGTGAAAAGTCAGATGGCAAATGCTGCTCAAGATCAGCTGCTAGCAAAGTAGAGTCCTGATTTGAAACTCCCCAGTCTGAAGAAGCGGAGCTTCCCCTTTGTATACTGTAGGTTTTATGGAGTGTAATAGTTTTATTCAAACCCACATGAACAGTATCAAACAATATCTCATTCCTTTGCTAGTTGGTGTGATGCTTGCTGGTTGTGGTGGTGATAGTCCAACTACTGATAACACTAACAATCAACCTGGAACATCTTCTACACCTGTAACTGAGAGTCCAACAAAGTCGGCGGATGACAAGGATTCTACTTCAGATAAAACCCAGACATCTAGTCCCGATGGGGATAAAGCGATTGATACTGAGAAAAACAGTCTCACCCTCGATATCTATCAAATTGATGATCAGTGTGAAAATTTGGTATCTAAAAAGGTTGCTGTCTCAGGTGATAATTCCGTAGATGCTGCTGTTGGTAAAGTTTTGGAACAAACTTCCTCCGGTGACTTAGATTTAGCTGGATATCGGGTTGATGTTGATACCAGCAGTGGTATGGCTACTGTGGATTTGCGACTATCCCCTGATTCTCAACGGCATTTTCGCTCTCTGTCTACCTGCGAACAAAAGGCTCTGTTTGGCGGCTTGCGTAAGACTCTGATTGATAATTCAGAATTTAATATTAGTGATGTCCGCTTCACTGAGCAAGGAAAAGAAATAGAGCTTTAATTCTTGAGTAATTACGGATTCTCAAGGCTGAAAATGCGATCGCATTTTCAGCAGCCAAGAGCGATGAAAAATTGCCCAGAGTGACTCCATTACAAAGGAACGGTTGTTAAGATCTGTTTTATCCGCCGTTCTTGAATACTATGACTGACACTGTTCTTGATGTCCGCAACCTACAGGTACAATTTCAAACTGATGAACAGCTGCTTATAGCTGTTAACGGTATTGATTTTCAGTTGAAGCGGGGGCAAACTTTAGGAATTGTAGGGGAGTCAGGTTCAGGAAAATCTGTCACCTCCCTAGCTGTGATGGGTTTGGTGCAGTATCCCGGAAAGATTAGCACCGGAGAAATTAATTTCTGTACCTCGGTAGATGGAGCACAACCAGTGAATCTGAAGCAGTTGAGTGCTGAAGAAAGACGGTTATACCGAGGTGGGCAAATTTCGATGATTTTTCAGGAACCGATGAGTTCCCTAAACCCAGTATATACCTGTGGCTTTCAGTTGACCGAAGCAATTCTCCAACACCAAGATGTGTCCCCAGTCGAAGCGCGGCGTCAGGCAATCGCCCGTCTGCAGGAAGTTAAGCTTCTTGGTACTGATCAAGAATTGAGGAAGAACTATCTAGAAGAATTTCGCCAAGAGAACCCCGCTGAAACGATTCCAGTCGAAAAGGAAATCAATCACCAGATTAACCGACAAAAACTAGCAATCCTAGATCGCTATCCCCATGAGCTTTCCGGGGGTCAACTACAGCGGGTGATGATTGCTATGGCAATCTCCTGTAACCCTGAAGTTTTGATTGCCGATGAACCAACTACAGCTCTTGATGTTACAGTACAGGCAACAATTCTGAATTTACTCAGGGAGTTGCGGGACTCCCGTGGTATGTCCATGATTTTTATCACCCACGACTTGGGAGTAATTGGGGAAATTGCTGACACAGTAGCGGTGATGTATAAGGGAAAAGTGGTGGAAACTGGTGATGTCTTGCAGATTTTCTCTAACCCCCAGCATCCCTACACTAAAGGACTCTTAGCTTGTCGTCCTAGCTTGGAACGACGTCTGGAATACTTACCCACAGTTTCTGATTTCATGGAGGTAGTGACTACCGAAAGTGGGGAGGAAGTGATTAAAGAAAAAGCAGCTGAACCAATAATGGTAACTGGGGAATTGGAAACCTCTGAAGAACAGGAAGAACCAAGCCTCACCTCTTCAGCTTCTAGCCAGTCTCCCACCTCTGATGAACAACCTCCTTTAGTTGCGGTGCGGGATCTGCAAGTTGGCTTTCCGATAAAAGGCATATTTGGTGGTACAAAACGCTACATGATGGCAGTGAATGGTATCTCCTTTGAGGTTTATCCAGGGGAAACCTTAGGGTTAGTGGGAGAATCTGGCTGTGGTAAATCTACCCTAGCTCGGACATTGCTGCGCTTGATTAAACCGATGAGTGGTGAGGTATTCTTTGAAGGTCAAGATATTACCCATCTAACAGGCAATCCTTTGCGAAAATTGCTCAGGGAGATGCAAATTGTTTTCCAGAATCCCTACAGCTCCCTCGACCCTCGGTTGAAAATTGGAGAGACGGTGATGGAACCTATGTTAATTCATCAAGTGGGAGGTAAGAGCAAAGCACGGCGTGAGCGTGCAGCATATTTATTAGAACGAGTTGGCTCCAATCCTGACTGGATGAACCGCTATCCCCACGAGTTTTCTGGTGGTCAACGCCAGCGTATTTGTATAGCTAGAGCCTTAGCACTTAATCCCAAGTTTATCATTTGTGATGAATCGGTTTCAGCGCTAGATGTTTCAGTACAGGCACAGGTACTTAATCTCCTCAAAGAATTACAGGGTGAGTTTGGTCTTACCTACATCTTTATTTCCCATGACTTGAGTGTAGTGAAATTTATGAGCGATCGCATTATGGTGATGAATCGGGGCAAAATTGAAGAAATTGGTCCTGCTGAAAATATCTATCACCAACCAGAAAAGGAATACACTCGCCAGTTGATTGCCTCAATTCCTACTGGCAGCTTGGAGAGGATTCAACAACAGCAAACAGAACGAAGTAGCTCTAATCTTTCAATGTTGCCAGACCCGTGGTCTGTGAATTA
The DNA here is from genome assembly GCA_010692635.1 of Symploca sp. SIO2C1. GTDB lineage: Bacteria > Cyanobacteriota > Cyanobacteriia > Cyanobacteriales > Coleofasciculaceae > Caldora. The sequence continues at coordinate 6,058 of JAAHGL010000097.1, forward strand.
ATTATAAGGTAAAGAAAAGTAAAGCAAAAATTCTTACATCACAACTATGAACCCTCTACAAATATTAATCGTTGTTACTTCTCATGGGGCTATGGGTAGCACCGGAGAAACTACAGGCTTGTGGCTAGAGGAACTAACAACTCCATACTATGCTTTTGTCGATGCAGGTGCTGCTGTAACTATTGCTTCTATTGATGGCGGTATAGTACCAGTAGATCATCGTAGCCAAAAACCTATTGGCGAAAATGAGAAGAGTGTTGATCGGTTTTTACAAGATGAATCTGCTGCTGTTGCGATTCAGAATACTCCTACAGTGGATAACATAGACTCTAGCCAATATGATGCAATCTTCCTGCCTGGGGGACACGGTACAATGTGGGACTTACCTCAGAGCCAGTCTCTAGCAACTATCATTTCACAAGCTTACGCTCAAAACAAGGTAGTGGCTGCGGTTTGTCACGGTCCTGCAGGTTTAATTTCTGCTACCAAACCAGATGGTAGTCCCCTAGTTGCAGGACATCAAATTAGTGCCTTTACTAATTCCGAAGAGCATGCGGTAGGACTTGCTGATACAGTACCCTTCATGCTGGAAACTAAGTTACAAGAGTTAGGGGCAACTTTTCAAGGAGTTAATAACTTTGAACCCTTTGCTGTAGAAAGCGGTAATGTAATCACAGGTCAAAATCCTCCTTCGTCTTTACTTGTCGCTAACAAGGTTTTAGCAGCCTTAAAGGCTAAAGTCTCCGTACAAGAATGATCGTTAAGGTTAATAGCGTTAATTATTTTTTTGAAGGCTGTCTTCGTTAATTCCTCCCGTTTCCCAAAGACTCTGTCACACTGGGAAAGAAGGGAATAACAGCCTAAAGTCAAAATTTTTAGTTATGCATAAACGAGCTTTCTTTGTCGGACTATTAGTCATTTGCCAAATTATATTTTGGTCTGCTTGGTGGACACCAGCAGCTTCTGCTTTCCCAAAGTCAAGTTACACAGAGGAGCAAAAGTTGTTCTCCCAAGCTTGGCGAATTGTCTCTCAAACTTATTTGGATGAGAGCTTTAACCACCAAAATTGGTGGCTACTACGTCAGAAGGCATTGAAAAAGCCACTGGATAATCGTGAAGCAACCTATAAGGAAATAGAAAACCTGTTAGGAACTCTTGACGAACCCTTCACAAGACTGTTAAGACCGGAGCAATATCGTAGTTTGCAAGTCAATACATCTGGGGAACTATCAGGTGTTGGTTTGCAAATTGCGCTGAGTAGTGAAACTGGGGAGTTGGAAGTCGTAGCACCAATTGCTGGTTCTCCTGCAAGTGAGGCAGGAATTCAAGCCCGCGATCGCATTTTGGAAATTGATGGTACGCTGACCTCAACCCTAACTATTGATGAAGCTGCTGCTCGGATGCGGGGACCGGTGGGTACGAAAGTGACCTTAAGAATTCAAGGAATTAAGGGAGAGCCAAAGTATATTGAGCTAGTGCGCGATCGCATTGCTCTCAATCCAGTATATTCAACCTTAGCACAGCAACCAGATGGTGTTCCAGTAGGTTATATTCGTCTCTCACAGTTCAGCGCCAATGCTACAGAAGCAATAGCTGAGGCTGTTGACAGTCTAGAGTCTCAGGGGGCAGATGCCTACATTCTTGACTTAAGAAATAATCCTGGCGGACTATTGCAAGCAGGCATCGAAATTGCTCGCCTTTGGCTAGATGAAGGCACAATTGTCTATACAGTCAACCGACAAGGAATGTTAGGTAGTTTTGAAGCCAATGCTCCTGCTATAACTGAAGACCCTTTGGTAGTTTTAGTTAATCAGGGTACTGCCAGTGCTAGTGAAATTCTTGCTGGAGCATTACAAGACAATGGTAGGGCAAAGATAGTGGGAGAGCAAAGTTTTGGCAAAGGTTTAATTCAGTCTTTGTTTGATTTATTCGATGGCTCAGGATTAGCTGTTACTGTCGCCAAGTATGAGACTCCCAACCACCGAGATATCCATAAGTTGGGTATCACACCAGATATAAAAGTCTCCCTAGAACCAATTAGATTTAGTCAGGTAGGAACAGCAGCAGATAGTCAGTATCAAGCAGCACTAGACTTGTTAAACCGTAATTCTGTAGTTGCTGAGGCAATTTAAATTGAAGGTGTTAGGTATTCAACAATGGATAATGAATAATGAATAATGGATAATGGATAATTACCTCTCGTTGAAAGAAGAGGATTGAACTTAAGGAAACTTTGTATTTTCTTCATAAATGAAGAGGTCTTAGACCAAATTAACCAATTATCAATTATCAATTATCAATTATCCATTGATAAAAAATTGCCAGTTATACTGTGCTCGTTTAGGTGTACCAGAAATTTGGTGTTATGACTCAGGTGATGTAACAATTTACCAGCTACAAAATCAGGGAGATATAGAAGTACAAACTAGCTTAGTATTTCCTACCCTTCCAGTAAAAGAGCTTCCTGCACTTATTGAACAATACCGTCCTCAAGGGAGACGAGCAATTCGCAAGGCAGTGAGAGAGTGGGCGAGGGAGAAGGGTTAAACTCATCCCATGTACTTGAGTCATGGGATGTCACATACCTTGTCAAAAATAATTCTAAATTCTAAATTCTAAATTCTTAATTCTTCAGTACCCCAGGCCAATTGCGGTTAGCCTTAGTAATATTGCCAGGAATGTCTTGCTGCCAGTCTCTCTGTACTTTTTGATTAAAGTTTAAGTAAAGTTTGCCATCGACAATTTTCCAAGCATTTGGTTCAGTAGGAGCAGTATAACCCCGACTGACTGCCCAAGCACAGAAACCGCCATACTGTGGTGCATACTTTTCCGGATTACTGGCAAACAAGTCTCGATTTTCAGCATTAGCAAATTGCCAGGTAGCATTCATCCACTCGTAGGTATATTTAGAATTACCTGGAACTGGTTTACTCTGCTGGAAGTAGGCTACCGCATCTGTACCGTCGATTGCTACTCCATTCTCTGTATAAAAGCGCACTGCGATTGATTCATCAGTACTGGGATTAGTTGCAGTGGTTTGTTTCGTTTCTACCTCAGGCTTAGTTGCATCTGCTTGAGGATTGGTTTCTACTTCAGAGTTGGCTGCATCTGCTTGGGGGTTCGTTTTTACTTCAGAGTTGGCTGCATTTGCTTGAGGATTGGTTTCTACCTCAGAGTTGGTTGTATCTGCTTGAGGGCTGCTACAACCTGCAACAATCCCCAGACTCAAAATTGAGGCAGCAGCTAAGGTCGTGAGGTATTTGGTTTTCATCATTTATATTAAAGAACATATCTTTCTAAATCGAGAGCAATTGCCAATGCTCTATCTAACTTACGCAACGTTGCTTCAGATAGCCTTCCTCTCTGCTGTAATAGACGTTCCTTAAATAATACTCGAACCTGCTCAGCTAGAGCTATAGAGTCTCTAACAAGTCCCCCTTCTGGTGCAGTAATTAGGGTTTGTTGTATAAGTGTGGAAGCTATGCAATACAAGGCTTTAAATCATTTTTTTTCGAGCCCAAGTGCAAGGAAATGGTATCTTTTAGTTCAAAAACCTTGCACCACCCTGACGGGACAATGTACCGAAAAGCTGCATCAACCCCCAACTCAGCGGAAGATTTTGAGTTTCCTTTATTGGGAAAGTTATCATCTGATAACAGATGGGTAATCATGGCATCACTAGTACCGTGGTCGGAATTTGAGGGGGAATATGCCTTGAATTTTGCCGAAGAAATGGGAGCACCAGCCTTACCATTTAGGATGGCATTAGGAGCATTAATAATTAAAGATAAATTAGGCATAAGCGATAGAGAGACAGTAGAGCAGATTACAAAAAATCCCTATCTACAATATTTCATAGGGCAAAAAAACTACAGTAATGAAGCGCCATTTGATGCGTCACTATTGGTAAGATTTAGAGAAAGGATAACAGCTACTTTGGTGAACGAAGTTAACCAGAAAATGGTAGAAGAAGCAATAAAAAAAAAGAAAATGAACTAGAAGGAGAAAAAAGAGAAAAAGTTGCATAAAAAGCCAAAAAACTATCGTACCAGAAAAAACCGAGCATTCTGTAAAGAAAGAGGCATAATAATGAGTGGACCGCCTCTAGGAAGACCACCAAAAAATGTCAGTCTATCAAATAAACAGCAAGCCTTGGAAGATGAGAGAATTCGCAATGCAATTGAAGGAAAATTCGGTATCGGTAAGCGAAGATTTAGCTTAAATAGAGTCATGGCTAAACTGCCTCATACGTCGGAAACAGCTATTGCTATTACGTTTTTAGTAATGAATCTCTCCACACTGCTGCGGCAGTTTTTTGGTCTTTTTTTGTGTTTTCCAAAAAGACCTAGCTTTTTGGGGAGTCAATTATTACTGAAGGTTATCATTGGGGGAATTGTCAACAATAAGCAGTTATCTTTACTTCAAAGTTAAATAACCACATAATCTTAGGGTTGTGTTTGTTAGACTTATTCAGCAAGCCCTATCTATTTGAGGCAGTCTGGGGGAACGAAAAGATACCTTGAACTCTCCCTTTTAATCCTATGAGTCATCCTCGCTTTGTTAGTAAAGTTAAAGCCATATTGCGATTCCTTGCCCTCGCACTTGCGATCGCGTTGGTTATTATCCTTATTAATCACTACGGTATTGCTCAACTAAGAGCTCAAGTTGAGCAGCTCGGCGTCTGGATACCGCTGGGTATTTTTGCCCTGCGATTCACAAGCGTGGTGATTCCAGCACTGCCTGGAACAGCCTATTCCCTGCTTTCAGGTAGTTTGCTCGGATTTGCCCAAGGATTGATTATCATCTGTGTTGCCGATTTATTGTCTTGCTCCCTCAGTTTCTTATTGTCGCGCCACTATGGTCGGGGACTTATTATACGCTTTGTTGGAGCACGGTGGATAGACCGAATCGATCAGCTTAGTCAGCGTCATTTGGAGCGAAACTTTTTCTTAATGACGGGTTGTTTGATGACTGGCTTTTTTGATTTTGTCTCCTATAGTGTTGGACTAACCCAAACCCCTTGGATTAAGTTTGCTCCAGCTCTTTTGTTGAGCATTGCCATTTCCAATCCGCCAATTGTTGCTCTGGGAGCCGGACTCCTGGAGGGGGGCAAGCTGTTACTAGGACTTTCGCTCTTGGGGATGTTTGGATTGGCAATTATCACGGGAATCGTCCGCAACCGAATGGACAAATCAAGTACTCAATAACAGACGATGCGATTGCCATAATGTCCCATCGCTTCCATTGGAATTAGCTTTTGGGATAGCGTTTCATTGCCCAATACTCATGATCAAGAAACATTCCTTGGTGAACCACTTCAAATCCATGCCGCTGATAGAACCGCACAGCTGAAGGAGTAGTAGTTTCCAAATAACAAGGCATCTTTGTGCGATCCGCTCTTTCTAAGACCGGTTGAAGTAGCATTCCTCCGATTCCTTGCCCCTGGCATTTTGGCGAAACTCCCAGCATTCCTAAATACCAGTGTGCTTCTGGAGAAAGCTTTTCATGCAGTTGAATCTGTGTGTTTAAGAGTGCCAGAAAGTCTTTTATCCGAGTCCAACGCATATAAAATGGACTTGCGAGCAGCCCCGATGTTACCACCTGCCATAGCTGTAACAAGGTAATTTGAAACGCTTCTGGAGGTAACCAAATCGCTACTCCTTTGGGAGCGTCAGCAGTGGTGTAAATGTGACTGTATGGCTGCGCAAAGTTGAGAAATCCCCGACTGAATTGCTTAAGAGCCCTTTGCTTTGCGGCAGTGTCTTCAGGCAAAAAGTTGCTTATTAGAGGATCCTGGCTGAATGCTGCCGCAAGATGCTCTGATGCGATCGCAAAATCTGATGATTTCAGGGGAACAATATCCGCATTCATGACTACTTTTACGGCGTTTTTTGCTGCATCTTGTATTTGATCGCTTTGCATGAATTTCCTTAAGTTCAATCCTCTTCTTTCAAGGAGAGGTAATTATTCATTATCCATTGTTCATTATCAATTGTTGAATGAAGCGATCGCGTCATGGTTAATAAGGTTTCCACAACCTGAGCGCGTCTTTCTTGATTGGGTAGAGCCATTTGAAAGGCTTCCGAAAACCAGAGCCCATCGATTGCTAACTGAATAATTGTTGCTTGAACCGGATCAATTCCGTCAGCTTCAAGACGTTGATGACACTGCTGTTCGTAGGCTTCAACTGACTGCAGTAGCTCAGGTGGCATCTCAACAAGGATCGATGATAAGCGGGCAAACAATGCTAGGGATTCTTTACTCATTCGTTCCGTAGAACGCACATAGGCTCTAAGCCACTGTCCCGGTGTTCCCGGTGCATCATCCTGTTCAAACTCATTTTGTAGAGCAGCTTCAAAATTTTGAAGAAGTTGCTCACCCAAATTGACAATCAATGCGTTCTTATTAGGAAAGTGATACAGCAATCCTCCTTTGCTAACTTCTGCTTGCTGAGCAACAGCGTCAAGGGTTAATGCTTCGACACCCCGCTCCATAACCACTTGAGCAGCAGCCTGCAAAATCTTTTCACGAGTTGCTGATCGAGACTTTGACTTTTTGTCAACTCCCATCTCAAAATATGGCGTAAACCACAAACATAATTCACACTTCCACAGTCATGCTGCGCTTATTAAAGGCTGGATTGCCAGAAGCGAGAATGCGTTCACAAATTAACTATACCGTCTGGACGGTTTAATGTCAATTCCTGCGTCTGATTCTGGTTCTGAACGCGACTCGCTTCCCAACCCAGTAGAACAGTCTTACGCTCTAATCCCCAACGAAAACCGCCGAACTCACCGGATTCCCGGATCACTCGATGGCAAGGAATTAAGTACCCCACCGGATTACTTCCCAATGCTTTACCGACGGCTCTTGCAGCCGTTGGGCGATCCATCGCTGTTGCTAAACCTTGGTAAGTTGTGAGCCCGCCAAAGGGAATGCTTAAGAGTGCCCGCCAAACTTGAATCTGAAAATTTGTCCCTTTTATGTAAAGAACCAAGGGTTTGTTGTTGGATACACCTGGCTTGAAAATGCGATCGTAGATTTCTTGAGTAGCTTGTTGATCCTGTCTGATGTCGGCATTTGTCCATTCCAAACGCAGAGCATGTTCAGCAGCATCTTTGCTCATTGCATCTAGGAAATGAAGATTACAGATACCGCGCACAGTTGTAGCAATCAAGCATTTTCCAAATGGGGTTGGATGAATGCCATACCAGATCTCTAACCCGATGCCTCCTGTCTTAAACTCACCGGGCGACATGGCTTCCAACTTCACAAACAGATCGTGTAAACGTCCTGGACTGGATAACCCAACATCTACAGTTAGATCTAGCAGGTTAGCTGTCTCAGCGATTTTTGATTTTGCATATTCTACCGTGAGATATTGCAAAAACCGCTTCGGGCTGATACCTGCCCAATGGGTGAAGAGCCGTTGAAAATGATATTGGCTGAGATTGACATGCTGAGCAATAGTCGCTAGATCAGGTTGGGTCAAATAATTTTGGCGCATGAACGTGATCGCTTGAGCAATACGCTCATAAGTTTCACTATTGTATATGCTGGTTTCCGCCAAGGAATTCATAAGACTGTTTTTGTCATCTGTCTATCATGTACTCCTCAATGTATTGAGAGCAGAGGTTCCATGCCACCCGTTTCTTGCTGTCTAAAAAATCATCTCTTCCAGCCAGCAATGCAACCTCAATAGCTAAACCTGAAGAGCAGTATCACGGCAATAGCCTCGCCTCTGCGAAGCAGCCGCTACGCGATCGCACCCAGGGCAATAAACACCACCTTCACTCCCAAAGCGATGAAAATATTTTGCCAAACAATGCGCAGAGTTCGGCGAGCGATCGCGATCTCTAGAAACTCCAATCAAAGAGCTCAAACAACGCAAATTCAATAGTACTTTTGTACACTGTCTAAGTTCTACATGCTATCTGAACTTCGCTGACACGGATCTACGCTGTGAAATTTTGGTTACGAATGCACCAACCGCCAAAAGACCCAATATAGAACTGGGTTCAGGCACCGAAGTAGCAGCGAAGTTGTCAATCGTTGCATTATTGGGGTCATCAAATTTAGGGAAACCTATATCGCTAATATCTACACTAATCCCTGTAACCCCTGCCGATAGGGGTTGATCGGTATCAAAAGCTGACAGTTCAGCCAACTCATTAGTGCCAGTTTCATCAAATAAACGTCCTGTAAGTTGATTATCAATAACCGTAAACTCAGCAAAATAGGGTTGATTCAGATCCGGCAAAACATCAAACGCCTCCACTATGGGAGTTGCGGGGACGACCCCTTCAATAACTTTATTCAAGAAAAGCCGATTGGTTGCAAAGTCAATTCCTGCTAAATAGGTATTAGAAGTTTCCAAATCCAGCCTGGCAAATAACAACAGTTGATCATTAGTGTCGCCAGCAGGATTCAGCAGAGCAGAAACCTTGACGTTCTCAAAAGTCGCAGCAGGATTCACCAAAGAACTAGTAATAGCTCCACCTTCTGAACTTGGCAGGTCATCACTAAATCGTAAGACGCTATTGCCATCAATTGTTTCAATACTTGGTGTGAAGGGCAAAGTGCCTTGTTGTGTTGTTTTTAGAAATAATGCCTCGGCAGGTAAACCACTTTCAAAATCAAACACGAAACTGGCTGCATTGGCAGCACTGGTCGTAGTGCCCAACATGCCAAGAATAGTACTACAAACTAGCAGGCTTTTAGGCAAAGAAACGTGCATTTTTCTTCTCTCCTTTAAGTTTTAAAAGATTTTATATCCTTAAGGATAGTTTTCTCCGTAATTTCACGGATACTTAACTATACATCTTCATCCCTCTCTCGTTTGCAATACCTGACTAGCATTAAGAATCGCCAACAGAGACCCCTCCAATACATTGGCTTTACTATGGGACGAGGTGGCAGGTTATTGGGCTGCTTCCAACTGTTGAATTTACCAATATTGATTTTGTCAGCAGACCCCAAATATCTCCCTTGTCTTCCTATTCCCTGCTCCGAAGCTAGCCAGATAAGCTGTTCCCTTGTTTCTTCGGAAAAATTTGATTGGCTTAAATTGAGACTCATCAATGAGCTGAATTTTCATTAATTGTAAATCCGTTGCCCTAAATCATTTAGTAACTCAATCTGCCTGCCACGCGCCAAACCCTACAAAATATAATAAAAATAACTTAACTTTTTTCTGTAGGATGACTCATCTGTTTAAGTCGAATAGTACGCCGAACTTGATTCAGAAAAGGAGACTATGATCGGGAATAAGAAGAGGTTGACATTGACCCGTAATTTGCGGTAATGTTGCGCTATGAAATTTATTGCTAGTAATTTAGTTTAAATTACCTAAACTAATGACATTACAAAGGAATAATTTCTTAATATACTAGATATTTGCTTTAAGTGATATGGATAAAAAACAAATTCAATTTGATCAGGAATTAGGAAATAATATCCCTCTCTCACTTGGTCAACTTCAGGCACAGTTAATACAGCCAGAATCTTCCTTTAACTCTATTGCAATATTTGAAGATTGGGTAAATGGGTATGCTGACCATGAAGGTGGTGAATTAGTAGAAGTTACTATCCCAGAAAAAGTTGTATGGGGAAATCAGTTGTCCATTATGACTTTGCAGAAAGGTGAGGTGGCATATGTTCTTCCAACTCCCCCTGGTTTTCTTGAGTTTTATGAGGAATTCGGGATTTTAGAAAATCGTCAGCAGGTTATTGAACTCCAACATCAACTAGGACATAAGAAGTCAATAGGCTTTCCATATTCAAACTTAGTATCTATAGCCTCAAAACAACAATATTCTCTTTCAGAGCATGATGGCGTTATTGTTACTTATCCATGCCCATATATCCGAAACTTAATAGAAAGTATGAACGGTAAAGCCCTTCAATGTTCAAATGCTTTTTATTCTAACAATAAATCGGAGTTTCGCAGGAACTCTCAAAGATATGGCTATCCGATTCCCAAAGGAATGGAGATCAATACATTAGAGGATTTGGAGGTAGCTGTTGATAGGTTTTCATCATGTGACAAAGTTTGGCTAAAGTTATCTCGCGGTAGTGGTGGCACTACTGTTATACCAATAGAGTCACCTTTAAATATACAAGTTTTAAAATCTAATATTTGTCAATTAAAGGGTGTAGTTAATCGATCTTTTGAAGATAATGCATTTCAGTTAGAGTCTCTTGAAAAAATTTGGCATAGACACTCAGAGCTACCTTCGAGTCACCAGTTAATCTTAGAGGAAAATATAGACTTCCATATAAATGGTTGCAACATCCTTTTGATTAGTAGTGATGGTCGCTATAATGTTCCATTTTATTCTAGGAAAATTTTAGGAGAATCTGGAGAATACCTTGGTGGTTCTGAATTCAAACCTAGTCAAGAGATGCTTGAAAAGCTGAATGCATGCATGGGTTTGATAGCTCAATATTGCTATGAAGATTTAAATTACTACGGTATGGTTGGTGTTGATTTTATGCTGACTAAACAAGGTAGTGAAGAGAATATTATAATAGGGGAGCTCAATGCCAGAGCTCCAGGAACAGGTGTAGCTTACATGTTAGCTTGCAAACTGAATGCCCCCTTTTGGTTGAGTGTGACTGTTACTAGTCCAATACCCTTATTAACTATGGATGACTTTCAGGAAGTTTTTCAAGACTTTATTAGAAGGGATCTAGAAAAAGGTATGATTATCCCTCAAGCCTTTCGATGTATCTATAGTTTAGATAAGTCAGGATCTAGAGAAGTTGTCTATTCTTCTAGATCAGTGAGAATTCTGATTTGTGGTTCTGAAATGGAGCTCTGCAATCATATTTTAGAAGCTATTAAAGCACGCGGTATCAAAGTAGGGTTTTAATATCATTAAAAATTTTTAGCCTTTCTAGCTATGCTTCTTGAGCTTTCAAGTTATACTTTTGAACTTGCTTCCACTATTGGTGAACTGCAATGACATTTTCTCACGAGTCTGTTAGTGGTTTTAATAAATATTATTTTACTTTAGCGATAGCAATTTTTTTACTATCTTTTGCTGCTATTTTTATCCGATTAGGTGAATATGAGTTAAGCCCTATTAGTATAACCTTTAACCGTTATTTTTTATCAGGTCTAATACTATGGTCTTTTCGTGGACTTCAAATAGTTAATGCTGGTGAATCATCTACAGATGAAAACATCACAATAGGCTTTTTCGATATCTTAATGATTACGATCACGGGACTGCTTGGTCCACTGACAATTTTTACTTGGTCTTGGTCATTAACTCAAACTAATGTCGCAAATTCAAATTTACTTCACAACCTAACTCCAATTTTTTCTACTTTAGGAGGATGGGCATTTCTTGGTTTCAAATTTGGAAATAAGTTTCTCATCGGTCTGCTAATATCTATCTTTGGAGCTTCTTCAATTGGGCTTTTAGACTTTAAATTTAGTGATCAGTATTTTATTGGTGATGGTTTGGCAGTATTATCCTCTATCTTTTATGCAGCTCTTTACCTAGTACGTGAAAGACTAAGGGTTAAATTCCCCACAGATTTATTACTACGCTGGCAATGTCTACTTAGTACCATGTTCATTTTGCCAATTCTTCTCATTACTCAAGAGCATCTCTTCCCTACATCCTTGAGCTCTTGGTTTGCTGTCATCGCATTAGCGGTTTTCTGTCAAATTCTTGGTCAAGGTTTACTCACACAAGCTTTACAAAGATTTTCATCAAGCTTTGTAACCATGTTAATGCTTTTAGAACCTATTCTTACTGTAATTTGGGCTCATGTCTTTTTTTCAGAACGAATTACTATCCTCAATGGGTTAGCATTGTTAATGACCTTAAATGGTATCTATCTTGCCAAAACAGGGCAAGACATTTCAAAAGATGAGCCTGATAGAATAGTTAGAGTTGATCAGTCGGTTAGGTTAAAGCATCTGATATGAAACGTCTTGCATGGACGACGATATAGGTTATTGCAATGTGGGGTGAAGTTTGTGTTATCAAGGCTAGTTTCTATGTACTTAGTATAATTGAAGAATTACACTCCTTCTGGCTGATTCCATGACTGCCGTTGCCACAAAACCATATGTAGAGTTCAAAAAACAAGGATATTGGGTTATTGGTACCCGAATTTCTTTGGATTCTATTGTTTATGCTTTCCGCAAAGGTCTACTTCCCGAAAGTATTGCTCAATCATATCCTTTGCTTGACTTGGAGAAGGTCTACGGGGCAATTACCTTTTATCTGGCTAACCGTTCTGATATCGATGCTTACCTAATTTCAGAAGAACAGGCATTTGATACCATGCCACAGCCCTTACAGCTAGATGCTCCTTCTTTACATCAAAAGTTAATTGATGCCAGGGAGTCAGCACGGCACGCATAATGGCAAGTATTCAATTTCAAGCTGATGCTGATCTAAATCAAGCGATTGTGACAGGGGTTATCCGCCGACAGCCCGACATCAACTTTCAAACCGCTACTGAAGCAGATTTAGAGGGATTAAAAGATTTAGAGGTATTGGCGCTATCAGCCAAGCAGCAGCGTATTTTAGTGACTCATGACCGTAGAACGATGCCGACTGAATTTGCAGAGTTCGTAGTCGATAACCAAAGTTCAGGTGTGTTGATTGTTTCCAGGAAGACAGCTTTAGAAATTGTCATCGAGGAGCTAATTCTAATTTGGTCAGTAAGCACAGCAGAAGAATGGATTAACCGAATTGCCAAACTCCCTCTCTAGAGCCAGCTAATAATGTCTTGCAACGGCGGAGTATAAGCAGTAAATAAGAGTTCTTCTGTGGCATGAGATTTAGAGCGTTTCTCTTTTAAGAGAGTATTTCATAAAAATCAGAAACGCTATACTTTGTGTTAATCTCCGTGTCCCTGTATTTCCGTATCCCTGCGTCAGCACTAATCTACCATTTAAATGCCTAAGGCATTAAGCAGAAATAAGTTGAACAGTCCGCCTTTTATACTGCACCTAAATTGGGGAATTTAGGGAAAAAGTGTAAAATTTATTTTTTCTTACTGCCTAACAGCTTAAGAAACCCTGGGAATCTACTTGTAGGTCTTTTCTCTGGTTGGGCTGAGACCGATACTGAAGATACAGCTTCATCGTGTGCTTTTTTTAGTAAAGACTTTTGGAGCTGACTTCCATGGTCAAGCGCCCTTTGGTAAAAATCTTCATTACCAGTTTTTAGATAGAGTTTGTAATCTTCAGCAACTCCATCTTTTATAACTTTATAAGTATCTCTTGTTGTTGTCATTCTCTTGAAGGTACTGCATTCAAAGACATTAATACATCCCCCAACACATATGATAGCATAGTAAGCATTGTTTGACCATGTAATTCTAGGTCAAATTGAGCAGGTTCACTGCTAGTAACAACTACAGTCCCTATAACTGTACCATGACAATAGATAGGTACACCTATGCCCGAAGTATAGTACTCATCATCCTCAGGACGGGCTGATCTCACAGGGATTGTCTGAAAATAAGCATTTTTCCAGAAGACAGTTCTTCCCGATTGGAAAGAAGTCCCAACGTATCCCTCTCCTTCACACCAACTTCTGTCTTGTCGTATTATTCTGCCATCGCACGACCGTGCTTTGAGTATTAATTTATTTTCCTCTCCATCAAAGAGATAAACCACTAGGTTATAAAGTGAGTTACTTTTAAAATTGAAAATTTCATTTCGCCCATCTATCCAAGGCTTTAAGATTTCTTCAAGATGCTCTTCCACAGGCATACTCGGATTCAGATTGTTGAGCTGAATTAAATTAAAATTTACAGCCCCTAAAGCCTTAATCAAGGTGTTTTGGTTATTAGCTAAATTGTTTGTCTCTTTACTTTTTTGTTCAAGTTCTAAATGTAAATTTTCATTTTTTTTGCCAAGTTCTTGAACTAATATTGGCATTGTAAACTTTGAGAATAACTGAATAAAAGCTAAAAGTAAGTGAATAACTACGATTAAAGCTAATACTATAGCCAAATCATTAGTGGCTGTTTGATCATCGTTTCCAGTTAATTTATTAATAAGAAATGCTTCTAAAAGCGGAAATATGATGGTTGTAATTAGTTGAATGAATACTTGCTGCGATAGCAAGATACTTAATTGAGCTATAAGTTTACTTGTTAGATTATCATTTGACCAAAATCCCTGTTTTTTTGACATAAGTCAAACTGTTTATTAATCAAAAACAGAATTTGTTTGTATGAGAAAGAGTTCTTAGTTTTTCTTTTGTATCTCTCCTCTTACAACAAACGTCCCCCGTGAAAACGCCAGCGGGGAAACAAAATTCTCATGATGCTTTGGGATACTAGGTAAACCCCTAGCCAAACTAAACTGTAGTGGATCGTAAACCAATAAATTAGTACAATCTCTCCGGGGGCACCAGGCAAACCCAAAAATTTCACAATACAGATTAAGAACACTGCTTCCCAAATACCAGCAAATAGTTGGAAAGCTCCAGGCCAGTCCCGATCCCAACGAAACTGCTGCATATAGATATAGAGAATATCCCAAAGCATCCCAAATAAGGCTACATATCCCAAGATGGGGAAATAGGGTGGTATGTGATCAGGAGGAATGATAGGACCGATGATACCTAGATGAAATGGTAAGGTGATTAAGGCACCCACAGTTGCCAAAAGAAATAATCGGGTTTGCCAGCGACCCAATAAAGTAGGAGTCATTGAGAATTAAGAATTAAGAATTAAGAATTGAGAATTGGGAATTGAGAATTGGGAATTGGGAATTGGGAATTGGGAAGAATGATGTAGCTATATCGTTTCTATTCTCTCCTCATCTTCCCTAGCTTCCCATACTCCCCCATCTCTTATTGAGAAGTTCCCTATACCTCCACTAAACGGAATGCAGCTCCTAATCCAGCTGCCATCTCTTCCGGTGTGATTTGACCATCTCCGTTCATATCAAGAGCCTCAAACACAGCATCGGTTCCTGCCCATTCTTCACGGGTGATGAATCCATCCCCATCCAGATCATAAACTAGGAATACATCCCTAGCTGCATGATTAAGGGTTGCTTCTCCTTCAAGGCGAATTAGTCGCTCTGCTAAGAGTTTCTCTAAGGCAATTAATGACTTCGAGAAGCCATTAATCCCTTCCTCCAGTTTTTGCGATGCCATGAGATCCTCCTGATGCATACGCTCGAAGGTTTCTTTGTCCAGCGAAATTTTTTCGATCTCGGCCGTGGCTGCAATATCAGGAGCTAGCTTGCGGGGTAAATCTCCTGTTGTTGAATCCAATTCATTGAGGAGCTTAGGTGAGATAGTCAACAAATCACAACCTGCTAACTCGGTAATCTCACCAAGGTTACGGAAGCTAGCTCCCATCACCTCAGTTTTGTAGCCAAATTTTTTGTAGTAGTTGTAGATCTTGGTTACTGACAATACACCTGGATCTTCAGCAGGGGGGTAACTGTCTCGTCCAGTTTCTTTTTTATACCAATCCAAAATCCGCCCAACAAAAGGGGAGATCAGTGTCACTCCGGCTTCGGCACAAGCGATTGCTTGATGAATGCCAAACAGTAGAGTTAAGTTGCAGTGAATACCCTCTTTTTCTAATACTTCGGCGGCGCGAATCCCTTCCCAGGTGGAAGCAATTTTAATCAGCACTCGCTCACGGGACACCCCAACGGCTTCGTATTGGGAAATTAAATAACGAGCCTTAGCGATTGTCCCCTCAGTATCATAAGAGAGCCGTGCATCTACTTCAGTAGAAACCCGTCCTGGAATAGTTTCCAGAATGCGTAATCCAAAGGAGACTGCAAGTCGGTCAATTGCCTGTTGTACTACTGTAGCTGTATCTGCTGTTGCTCCAGCCTCCTGCTTCACCTGTTTCAATGTCTGATCAACAATAGACTGGTACTGCGGCATCTGGGCTGCCGCTGTAATCAGCGAGGGATTAGTAGTAGCATCTTGAGGTTTAATGGTTTCAATTGCTTGGATATCACCAGTGTCCGCTACCACGGTGGTCATTTCGCGCAGTTGTTCCAGCAAATTCCTAGCCATTCTTTGCTCCTGTGGTGAGGTGGGTTTTGCTCAACGGAAGTGCTTCAAATATAGTTTTAACCTACTTATCGCGCGATCGCACTGGATTGTAACTCTTCCTTTACCCTTGTTCTCTCACCGGCTTAAGTTTTCAGCAGAAAAAATCCCCTAAGTTGTAGCTCTTATGAGATAATTGTTAACTATTCGAGCCGATCTAGAAAAACATCTTTAACTCAAATCTTCGGCAAAGTCAAGATTTGAACATCAGATGTTCGCAACTTTTGTGAAAGTTTATTCATTTTAAGAGGAGGGTAAGTTGACTTACTCAGCATTATTACTCGCTGTTTCATCTACAGTTCCAGCTACAGTAACCTGGAGTCCCAAAGTCGGACTTGTGATGGTTATTTGCAATATCTTGGCTATTGCTATAGGCAAAGCGACGATCAAGCATCCTAGCGAAGGACCAGGTTTACCTTCATCTGAAATGTTCGGTGGTATGGGTCTTGGTGCATTACTAGGAACCACTAGCTTTGGTCATGTATTAGGAGCAGGTGTCATTTTAGGATTGGGATACATAGGTGCTCTTTAAAGAGCATCGTAGAGACGCGCTATGGCACGTCTCTACATCCCTTCTTACCTTTTGTGTGCATGCTTGTGCGATCGCAACTAAATTTCCACTCTAAAACTTCAAAGGAATGTGAGGGTTTTTTTGTTTAATGAGTGTCTGACCGCTTATGTCAAAATTGATCCGAGGTATCCTTTTGACTCAGGAGTATAATAACCATGCCAGCAGCAGTTGGAGTAATTGAAACCTTAGGTTTTCCCAGTGTACTAGCAGCAGCAGATGCTATGGTCAAAGCAGGGGAAGTCACGCTGGTTGACTATAGCAGAAATGAAAGCGGTCGCTTTATGGTCACCGTCCGGGGGAAGATCTCTGAAGTGAAAGTTGCTGTAAAAGCAGGATTTGAAGCGGTGGAGAAAACTCATGGTGGAGAAGTAACAGATTCCTACATCATTCCCAATCCCAACGAAAATGTGGTGAGTGTTCTGCCTATAAATTACACTAGCCACACTGAACAGTTCCGAACCTTTTGATAATTCCATCACTTCCCTGATATTCCCAGGTAATAGGGAATTGGGAATTGGGCATTGCATATCTACCTTACGGATACGAGAACTGCTATATGTAACAGTTACTCAACCCTTGTTCTTTAGCACAATCAGCAAAAGGAGATAAATAATGGACGTACAAAAAATTAAACAGCAAATTGCCCTCATTGAGGGTAAACGAGAATCGTTAGTTGTGCTGTTGGAAAAACCGGATTTGGGAACCCTAAGAATAGATGTCAACCAAGCATTAGAAGAGCTAGATGAGTTAATCGCTGAATTTAAGCAGACTTTTCCAGAAGAAACAATAGGAAGCTAAGGGGTAAGCGATCGTAAAGCTCACCAGAGCTGGCGAGGGTAGGTTTTGCTCCCAAAGCCGTGATTTCCTAGAGCAGCGCGGCGGAAATAACCCAAAGCGTGAAAAAGGGTTAAAAAGCTTTCCGTAAAAGCTTTCTTTCCTTGCAGTCTTCTGTCTCGGAGCCTTCTGCTTTCTTGCACTAGAGCCTAGAGTAAACTTTCTGCTCTGTTTCCTCCCAGCAATCAGGTTTCAGTTTACCCAATTTCTCTACCAATTTAATTAAATCTTTGGTAGGGGTATCTTTTTTGCAAAAGGCATCAACTTTTGCTGTTCCTAGGAGCAAGTCAATTTGAAAGTCATCAATTGAGGAATAGGCAATGATCTGAGTTTTTGGCTCAATAGCCTTGATGTGCCTAGAAGCAGTCAATCCATCCATCACTGGCATCTGTAAGTCCAGAATGATCACATCAGGATGATGGTGTTCTGTCATCTCAATGGCTTCTTTACCGTTGCTAGCTAAACCAACCAGCTTAATCTGCTGATGGCAGTCGAGGGCCAGCTTTAGACTGAAACGAGTTAATTCGTGGTCATCAACAACAAGAACACGTATCAGCGGATAGTGACCAAACAACATATGGGAAATAGGGTAGCATTATGTAGTTTTCACAGTCTAATAGTTTATAACCATTGACTCCCTCTATCGTTCGAGTGAATCATTAACATAAAAATTTGAATAATGTTACTATTAAATACTTAATATTATCTTAGTTGAGATTATCTAAATATAAAATTTCTGTGAAGTGTGTAATTCAATACTTTTTACTACTTAGGTGTATTAAATAACCATCTTATTGCTCTTAAGGCAGGGAAACAGAGAGACGCCGAGAATTGAAATCCCAGGAAAATTGCGTTCACCCCCTACATTCCCAATTAGCAATTAGCAATTAGCAATTAGCAATTCTCAATTCTCAATTGACCATTAACAAAGAACACAAGTGCCATGAATGCTATCGCCCAAACCCTTGAGCCAATTGTTGGAGCATCTGGCATCTGCGACTGGAAAAACTTGAAACCAAGCTCTCAAGAGCAGATTAATAAAGCCAGCGTCTCAGATAACTTCTCTCCTAGCATGGTTTATCCCAATACAAATGCAGAACTTTCCCAGGTTATGAGCCAATGCTATAGCAATAGTTGGGAAGTTATCCCCTGTGGTAAAGGTAGTAAATTAAGTTGGGGTGGTGTGGGTAAGCAAGTAGATCTAATCCTTAGTACTGAACGGCTAAACCGCATCATTGATCATGCAGTTGGTGACTTAACAGTGACTGCCGAAG
>JAAHGL010000098.1 GCA_010692635.1 Symploca sp. SIO2C1
TAAATAAATTTCCATCATAAAAATCACCTTTTGTTCATCAAATTGTTCCTACTCAATCAAAAAGATGCTGCATTCAAACAACCAATCAATGCCAGTTGTTCAACAGACCGACACAATAAATAATCAGACCATGCTCCGTCATTTAAACGCAGACATTTTAATTGTTGACGACACCATCAGTAACTTGGAAATTTTGACTACTGTACTCACTGATCAAGGATATCAAGTTCAGAGTGCCACCAATGGCAACATAGCGTTACAAGTAATACAAAACAAACAACCGGATTTAATTTTACTGGATATCATGATGCCTGAAATGAGTGGTTATGAAGTCTGCCAGCGTTTGAAGGAAGATCCACAAACAACTCATATTCCAGTAATCTTTATCAGTGCTTTGCATGAATTAGTTGATCTACAAAAAGCATTTGATGTAGGTGGTGCTGATTTTATTACCAAGCCTTTTTTGATTGAAGAATTATTGGTAAAAATCAAGTATCAACTACTGATGAAATAGCATGATGAAGTATAAATGAGGAGGGGTGATTAATGACTAATGACCAATGACAAAAACTACCAATACTTCGAGAAAAGTTCCTCTACACCTGATTTTGGTAGTGTCTTGTGTCCTGCAAATCTCTGGGAGTGTTGGACTAACTGGATGGCTGGCATATAGAAACGGACAGCAAACTGTTAATGATTTAGCTGAACAGTTATTGAGCAAAACTAGCCAACACATCCAAGACAAACTCGAAACCTACACGACAATTCCTCCTCTGGTTACTCAAATCAATGCGACTTCTTTACAACTTGGTCAGTTAGACTTAAATAACTCACCAAGTTGGCAATCCTACTTGTTTGAGCAGAGTCAATTATTTGACGGGGTCACTTATATCTACTTCGGCGGCGCAGGGGGAGAATACGTTGAATTACGAAGATTCAATCATGGTAAGCTAGAATACAGCATTAAGAATCGTAACACCAATCAGCTCGTTGAAATCTACCCCCTAGATGCCCAGGGAAATTTATCTCCAAGGTCAAAAACTGACGAGTATGACCCCCACACTCGACCCTGGTATCAAAATGCAATTAAAGCCGGTAAACCAATCTGGACAAATATTTACGAATTTATTGATGCTCCCCCCACTCTAGGAATCAGTTTTACCCGTCCTTACTATGATGAAAAGGGTACTCTGCAAGGAGTACTAGGAACTGATTTTACACTGTTAGAATTCAATCAATTCTTGAGCCTTTTAAAAATAGGTAAATCTGGCAAGACATTTATCATCGAGCGCACAGGTGAATTGGTAGCAAGTTCCGCTAATACCCCACCTATTACACCAGATAACCAAAGAATCAAAGCTGTTAATATAGATGATGCCTTGATGCAGGCTACAGCTCTTAACTTAACGGAGCGCTTTGAGGATTTTACTGGAATTGATGAGACTCAGCAGTTGAATTTTAAGCTTGATGGCAAGCGGCAATTAGTTCAAGTAGCACCCTTTGAAGACGAATGGGGTTTGGATTGGTTGATTGTGGTGGTAGTTCCTGAATCTGATTTCATGGAACAAATATATGCCAACACCCGCACTACAATTTTACTTTGCTTGGGTGCTTTAGGGATGGCAATTGGTCTAGGAGTTGCCACCGCTCGTTGGATTAGTTTACCAATTCGGCGCTTAAGTAAAGCAAGTAAAGCGATCGCAGATGGAGAATTCAACCGCAAAGTAGCGGTAGCCAACATTGAGGAGCTCGGTATCCTAGTTCAATCATTTAATCAGATGAGCACTCAATTATGGCGATCGCATCAGCAATTAGAGAACTATTCCCAATCTCTAGAGGAGCAAGTTAACATCAGAACCCAGGAATTGCAACAGGAGATTGAGGAGCGTCAGTTGCTAGAGCAAAAGCTGTATACTTCTGAGGCTCAAATCCGTGCCTTCTTCGAGGCAATGACAGATATCGTCCTGTTGATAGATGCGGAAAGTCAAACTATTAAGTCCGCACCAACCCATCCCGAACGCTTGTACCCTCCGGAGACTGACATCCTCGCTCAAACCATCAACCAATTCCTTGGTGAGCAAGCAGAGGTTTTTCAGAGTCAGATGAAACAAGCCTTAGATACCCAGCAAATCGTTAATTTTGAGTATAGTTTAACTCTTAATACAGAGCCAGTCTGGTTTGTTGCTAGTATTGCACCAACTTCCGAAAATTCTGTTGTTTGGGTAGCTCGCGATATTAGCGATCGCAAACAAGCAGAAGAAGCACTACACTTAATTGTCGAAGGGACAGCGGCTAAAACAGGTAATGAGTTTTTTCGCTCCTGTGTCCGTTATCTCGCACAGGTGCTGCATGTACGCTACGCCTTAGTCACTGAAGTTGTTGATGAGAGTCATCGGCAGGTGCGTACTCTAGCTTTCTGGACTGGGGAAAACTGGAGTGAGCAGATTGAGTATGATTTAGCAGGTACTCCATGTGAACAAGTCTTAGCAGGAAGCTCCTGTTACTATCGTGATGATGTTCGAGACTGCTTTCCCGAAGACCAAGAGTTAATGGCATTAGATGTTGTTAGCTATTTAGGAATACCTCTGCTTGACAGTGCCAATAACGTTTTAGGTCATTTAGCGGTGCTTGATGTCCAGTCAATGGGGAATGTCCCAGGGAGAGAGTTAATTTTAAGAATTTTTGCTGCTCGAGCTGGAGCCGAATTAGAGCGAAAACAAGCGGAGATAGCTCAACAGCAGGCAACAGCAGCAGCTCTGGCTGCCAACCAAGCAAAAAGCGAATTTTTGGCTAACATGAGTCACGAACTCCGCACCCCCCTCACAGCTATTCTTGGTCTTACTGAGGTGTTGCAAGATGAAGTATATGGCTCCTTGAGTGGGAAACAACACCAGAAACTAGGGACGATTGAACGCAGTGGCAAGCACCTGCTAGAGCTCATTAATGATGTTTTAGACCTTGCCAAAATCGAATCGGGAAAAATGGAGTTACAATTAGCTCCCAGTGACATTCAAGGATTATGTAATGCCAGTCTTGCCTTTGTTAGACAGCAGGCTCATCAACAAAAAATTCAGCTTACTGCCAAAATCCCACCCCAAATCGGTAAAGCAATTGTAGACGAGCGACGGCTGCGCCAAGTGCTAATTAATTTGTTGAGCAATGCAGTCAAGTTCACTCCGGAAGGTGGTGCGGTTTGGGTTGAAGTTCAGGGTGAGCCAGAGAATGATGTGTTGCAGTTTAGTGTTGTAGATACAGGAATTGGCATTGCACCAGAACAATTCGACAAATTGTTTGAGCCATTCGTACAGTTAGATAGTTCCCTTTCCCGCCGTTACCGAGGTACGGGTTTGGGACTGGCTTTAGTAAAACAAGTAGTTGAACTACACGGTGGCAGTATAGAACTAGAAACTGAAGTCGAGCGAGGAAGTCGCTTTACTGTTTCTCTACCCTGGAAGCGAGAAAGACAAGATAGACAAGGGGTGAGGGAAAAAAGGTGTGGGGGGAATGAGCAACAGACGCGGGGACCCGGGGACGCGGGGACGCGGAGAGTTGAAATCACACCTCATATGTTGATTTTACTGGCAGAGGACAACGAAACAACAGTTGCCACCATCTCTGACTACTTCAAGGTACAGGGTTATCGAGTAGCAGTTGCTATCAATGGATTGGAGGCAGTGGAAATGAGCCAGGAACTTAACCCTGACTTAATTGTGATGGACATTCAAATGCCAGAAATGGATGGCTTGGAAGCCACAAGACAGATTCGCGTCAATGAGCAATCAGCTCACATTCCTATCATTGCTCTCACCTCTCTAGCTATGCCAGGGGATAAGGAGAAATGCTTAGAGGCAGGAGCAGATGAATATTTGACTAAACCTGTAAGTCTCAAGAAATTAGTCGAAGCGATCAATGCTTTGCTGAGTTAGAACAAAATATTCAAACCCTTAAAGAGATTGAATCGCCACCATATGCTACCTTAGAAAAGTTGTCTAAAATTCGCACATCCAGGGTTTCGGGTGTTTCTGGGTCATTACAATCCCAAGAAATGCACCTGGATGGAGGATAAACCCGAACAAGGAGTAAAAAAATTATGCCAGTCGTTTCTTTAGCTGAAATGTTAGAAGCGGGGGTTCATTTTGGCCACCAAACCCGTCGGTGGAACCCCAAAATGGATACCTACATCTACACTGCTCGCAATGGTGTTCACATTATCGACTTAGTACAAACAGCACACCTGATGGAAGACGCATATAGCTATATGCGCAAAGCCTCAGAACAGGGCAAAAAGTTTCTCTTTGTCGGCACCAAACGACAAGCCGCCGGCATTATTGCTCAAGAAGCTAGCCGGTGTGGAGCCTACTACGTCAATCAACGCTGGTTGGGAGGTATGCTTACTAACTGGGAAACAATTAAAACCAGGGTAGAACGCTTAAAGCAATTGGAAAGTCGGGAGTCGAGTGGAGCTCTTGATTTACTGCCGAAAAAAGAAGGCTCCATGCTCCGTCGTGAACTAGGTAAGCTCCAGAAATACTTGGGGGGCATCAAAATGATGCGGAAAGTTCCCGATGTGGTGATTATTGTAGACCAGCGACGAGAGTATAACGCGATTCTGGAGTGTGAAAAACTTAGTCTTCCGATCGTGTCTATGCTGGATACTAACTGTGACCCTGATTTAGTAGATATCCCCATCCCAGCTAATGATGATGCTATTCGTTCAATTAAGCTAGTAGTTGGTAAGTTAGCTGATGCGATTTATGAAGGTCGCCATGGCCAGCTGGATACGGACACAGACTATGAAGAGTTTGAAGATCAATTAGAGTACGTTGACTCAGAAGAAGACATCTACGAAGAGGAAGAGATGGCAGAGGTTCAGCTTGAGGCAGAAGTCCAGCCTGAGCCAGAAGCCAAGTCTGAGCCAGAAGTCCAGCCTGAGCCAGAAGTTCAGCCTGAGCCAGAAGTTCAGCCTGAGCCAGAAGCCAAGTCTGAGCCAGAAGTCCAGCCTGAGCCAGAAGTCCAGCCCGAAGAGGTTACTAACGAGGGTAGCGAAGCATAATAACAGTGTAGTTGTATTGGAGATAGTAAAAAAACAAGATGGCGGAAATTTCAGCAAAACTTGTCAAAGAGCTGCGCGACAAAACCGGCGCAGGTATGATGGATTGCAAAAAAGCTCTCAAAGAGAGTAAAGGAGACATCAGCAAGGCTACGGAATGGCTGCGACAAAAAGGCATTACCTCAGCAGAGAAAAAAGCTGGTCGTGTGGCAGCAGAAGGTATCGTGGGCAGTTATATTCATACTGGCGGGCGTGTTGGTGTGCTGGTAGAAGTTAACTGTGAAACAGATTTTGTTGCCCGTCGCGAGGAATTCCAAGAGTTAGTTAAGAACATTGCGATGCAGATTGCTGCTTGTCCCAATGTTGAGTATGTGAAGGTAGAGGATATTCCTGCTGAAATAAGCGAGAAAGAAAAAGCAATTGAAATGGGTAGGGATGATCTGGCGAAGAAGCCAGATAATATCAAAGAGAAAATTGTTCAGGGTCGGATCGACAAACGCCTGAAAGAATTATCTTTGATGGATCAACCCTATATCCGTGATCAAAGCATCAGTGTGGATGAGCTAGTGAAGCAAACTGTTGCTCAGATAGGAGAAAACATCCAAGTACGTCGCTTTACTCGTTATGTCCTAGGTGAAGGGATTGAAAAGGAAGAGACTAACTTTGCTGATGAAGTTGCTGCTCAAATGGGTGGTAAGTAATTGGTTTCGACGCGGGGACGCGGAGATTAAGACTAACCAATTTTAATGTGTCTTAGCTTATTTTTAAACGGGTCATCCAGTCGGGTGACTCGTTTTTCTCATGGGATGACGAGCAAGCTAAAGTGTCGATATAGCACTACTCATTTTGGTTAGGACGTTGAGAAATTTATATCACCACAGAGACACAGAGAAACACAGAGGAAAAATGTTGTCCTAATGTATGCGCGTAGCGCTATAATTGTATATTATAAGAAGAGTATCCTCAAAGACTAAACGGTAAAAATAGATGTAGTCCCTCATCTCAATCAAATGCACTTCCATGACGAATGTTAGCAACCCTCAGATGCTTTATCTGAAGCGCAAAGCTTATTCGTTTCAACTCGTCGCATAACTATTTGATTGCAGGTATCGAGGCAGAAATCATGGAACAAATCTATAAATATCCCCGTACCCATCACATCCAGGGTTCGCGGTTACAGCCTGGGGATGAAGATTTAGATAGTATTCCTTTTAGCGCTATCCAAAATCAATATGTAGTGGTTGAAGAAAAAGTTGATGGAGCCAATGCCGCCATTAGTTTTACTACTAATGGTGAAATTCGATTGCAAAGTCGAGGACACTATTTAACAGGTGGAGCTAGAGAAAAGCACTTTAACCTATTTAAACAATGGGCAAATACTCACTCAGCAGTATTTTGGGAAATATTGGGGAATCGGTTTATTTTGTTTGGAGAGTGGCTGTATGCAAAACATACGGTATTTTACGATGCTCTACCCCACTACTTTCTAGAGTACGATGTGCTGGATTTAGAACAGCAAGTATTTCTTAGTACCAGTAGTCGTCAGGAGTTACTAGCTGGATTACCTCTGGTTTCCGTACCCGTACTATTTTCTGGGCAACTCCAATCCTACCAGCAATTGTTGGGATTACAGGGAGAATCTCACTACCAAACTCCCGCAAATCTAGAGCGTTTTCGTCAAATTTGTCAAGAAAAAGAACTTGATGTAGAGCGCTCCCTTCAACAAACAGATCAAAGTTCGTTGATGGAAGGCTTATACATCAAAGTTGAACCAGATGATACGGTTACAGCTCGGTATAAATATGTGCGTTCTGGCTTTTTAACAACCATCCTTCAATCAGATGGGCATTGGCTCAATCGCCCAATTATACCGAATCTTCTACGTCCCGATATCGATTTGTTTAGTTGCTAATTGCTAATAGTTAATTGCTAATTGCTAATTGCTAATAGTTAATTGCTAATTGCTAATTGCCAAAAATAGGGCAAGAGGGCTGATAGCTGATAGCTGATAAAGGATAAAAAGATGAATATCTCAGTAAAATCATGGACTTTTCCTTATTGTCCTCAGGAAAAAGACTGGTGGATAAATTGGTCAGCCTTGGAAGCAGAATTTGATTGGTTGCGATCGCTTGCTAATTGTCCCCAGAACCCACTTTATCATGCAGAAGGCAATGTTCTAATTCATACTAAATTGGTATGTGAGGCATTAGTTGCATTACCTGCATGGCGAGCATTACCACCCACACAACGCTCCGTATTATTTGCTGCTGCTTTACTCCATGATGTTGCTAAACCTGCCTCTACCCAAGTAGAAGCTGATGGTACCATCAGCTCGAAAGGTCACGTAATCCAAGGGTCAAAAATGACACAACAAATACTCTGGGATTTACGTGTACCCTTCTCAGAAAGAGAGGCAGTTGTAGCTCTAGTAAGATACGGTAGTTTACCCCTGTGGTTTTGGGATAAACCAAACCCAGAACAAGCTGTAATTAAAGCCAGTCAAATTATTCGTTGTGATATGCTATCTATGCTGGCAGAAGCAGACGTGCGGGGGCGTTATTGTGATGATCAGGCTCAGTTATTGGAACGTATTGAGTTTTTCCGGGAATTTGCCCTAGAAAACCACTGTTTTGATCAACCGCGCTCCTTCCCATCACCCCACAGTAGATTTGTCTATTTTCAGAAGGAAGATGGCAATCCAAATTATCAGGCTTATGACGATACCCGCTTTCAAGTGGTGCTCATGTCAGGATTACCAGGTGTAGGAAAAGATACCTGGATTCACTATAATCTTCCTGATTGGCAGGTAATTTCTTTGGATAGACTGCGGCAAAAAATGGGTATTAAACCTTCAGAGAAGCAGGGTTTAGTGGTAAATGCAGTAAAAGCGATCGCTAAAGAATATATGCGCAGTGGACAATCTTTTGTCTGGAATGCTACTAATCTCAGTCGCCAGTTGCGGGATACACTGATTCGTCTATTTGCTAATTATCAAGGAAAGATTCGCATTGTTTACCTAGAATCACCCTGGGAAGAGTTACTACGGCGTAATCATAACCGCACTCATCGCGTTCCAGACAAAGTACTTTACCGAATGAGAAATCGTTTGGAAGTGCCAAATATTACTGAAGCACATCAAGTGGATTTGATTATCAATTGATTTTAGGGAATTTCTGTTCAAAAATTGACAATGGAAAACTTTGTGTCAATTATCTAGAGGTAGATTTAGTAAAAATATTAGTTACTAACATCTATAATACTCAGATTATGTTTAATCGGAAAAAATGATTATTTAACTGAGCTTGATATAGAATGGTTTGTTGAAGATAGGAAACTCAAACCTTATACTGATGACTTTTGAAAAAGAACACGAAGATGTCCTACAGAACATAGAGTTCGCGATTATGGAAGCTTATCACGAGCAAGCGGATCTAATTGATGCTGAAGTACTAACTGCTATTGAATGGTTAATCCGAAATTATGGTAGAGAAGCTAGCGGTAAATCTGGTTCATCAAGTCCCCTCAGAGGAATATCAGGAGAAGTTGCGTCAAAAGTTAAACAGATGTGTGAATGGCGTTTGGGTAGAGCACCATTGTCTGATGAAGAGGATGAGTCAGTAGATGAAGAAATGACGCCAAAAACACCGGAGGAAATCGTCGCTTGCCTCAAGTGGATTCAATCATCCATTAAGTTATGGACAAAAAAAGGTGGACGGCAAGGGTATCTTAATTTTGTTAGGCAGTTTTTTCCATCTTAATAGTTGTAGTTAATGTTGTTAAGATTAAAATTACTTTCCTAAAATTAGTGACATCAAAGCAGTATTTTACCGTTAAGTTGTGGGAACAATTAATACAGTCACAATTACTAAAACTCCATCAGACAAGTATTTTGCTTCTCTCCTTTGCCAAAAATAAGGGACTATCAACTCTAACTCTGGAGATAAGGTTCACGAACGAGTAGCGGCTGTAGGGAGTATTAAAGATGTGGTCAGCATTGCTGATATGTTGGGGGTGGATTAGGGTAGTTGTCGGTCACAAATGGTGTGTAGTGAAACAGCCAATTCTTGTCACGAATGACCCTCTAGACGTAATTTAATGGTAAAGATGCTACCTTGACCTAATACACTGGAAAGTGTCAGCTTACCTTGGTGTGACTGAACAATTGCCTGGGCAATGGCTAAGCCTAATCCAGCGCCACCTGATCTTCTAGAGCGATCGCTACTAACTCGATAGAAGCGCTCAAAGATCCGCGTCTGCTCCTTCGGTGGGATGCCAATACCTGTATCTTGAATCTGAATCAAGGCTTGATCGTCACTACGGTTTAGGATAACCCGTATCTGACTACCAGGGGGGGTATATTGGATAGCATTAATCATTAAGTTAGATACCAAGCGATAAAGCTGCTCCTCATTACCTAAAACATTCAGTGGTGTATCCACCCCTACCTCGGAAGTTAGTGTCACCTTGGCACAAACTGCTAAAGCTGCTAATTCTTCTACCAAGTCACTGATAATGTCATTCAAGCAGCACAGCTGGCGTCGCACTGATAAAGTTTGTCGCTCCAGGCGAGCCAGCAGTAGTAAGTCAGCAACCAGTTGGGTGAGGCGCCGATTCTGACGCTCGACAGTTCCCAGGATATCCTGTGCTTCTGATTCAGACAGGTGAGGCATTCGCAAGGCTGATTCAACGGTAGCCTGAGTTGCAGCTAAAGGAGTGCGCAACTCGTGGGCAGCATCAGCCGTAAACTGTTGTATCTGCTGATAGGATTGGTAAATTGGTTGCATGGCAAATCTGGTTAGCCACCAACTAGAGATACCCACCAAACTCATAGTTACTGGTAATCCTAGTACCAAAATCCATCTGATCACAGCCAGATAATTGTCAAAGTCTTGGAGAGAGCGCCCTACTTGTAAGTATCCCCAGGGATAATTATCTTGGGTATGCAGGGAGATAGAAATTTGGTTGTATCGTTTACCAGTAGAATCTTTAAGGGTTTGCCACTGCTCGGTTCCCGATGTTTCCAGTAATTCCGGTGGCATAGTTCCCGCTACCCCCACCAACTCTTCTGAAAGATCTAATAAGCGCACATAGTAGTTGCCTTGGTGAATAGCACTGAGGGTATGGCGCTCAAGATGACTGTTGTTGCTCAGACAGGGATTGCTTGTTAAACAAATATCGGGTAAAAGTCGTTTTGCCTCAGGCTCAAATTTTCCAGGCTGTTGTAGAATCGGCTCAATGCTATCATGCAATGTACCAGCAACGGACTTTAGCTCTCGATCAATAGTTACCCAATGAGCATGAGCGATCGCTTCGTATACTCCCAAACCACACAGGCTGAGAATTACTCCCATCACACCTGCATACCAACTAGCCAAACGCCAGCGAGTTCGGTTAAACAGTTCATTTTGATTCATCGGTTGGTTGGAAACGATACCCCATGCCATGCACGGTTTCAATTAAATCTAAGCAGCCTGAATCTGCCAATTTGCGCCGCAACAACCGCATTTGAGCTGCTACAACATTACTCAGGGGTTCAGCACCAATTTCCCACAACTGATTGAGAATTTGGTCACGGGTGATAATCTGGTGCGGATGCTTCATAAAGTACTCCAACAACTGGAATTCTTTATTTGTCAGGAGAATCAGCTGTTGCTCCCCGGAGGCTTTCTGCCAATAAACGGAGTAGGTGCTGTAATCTAAAGTCAGGTTTCCTACCTGAAGTCGTTGAGGTTGAAGCTGAGGGGAGCGTCGTTGTAAGGCTCTTAACCGTGCTAGGAGTTCTGCCATACCGAATGGTTTTACCAGATAATCATCTGCTCCTGCATCTAATCCAGCTACCTTATCCTCCATCCTATCTTTAGCTGTTAGCATCAAAATCGGCAGTGGATTCTTTTGAGCACGCAACCGTTGACATAACTCTAATCCTGATATGCTGGGCAACAACCAGTCAATAATTGCCAGGGTATATTGTGTCCACTGATTTGCAAAACAATCCCAGGCTTCATTACCATCTAGCATCCAGTCAACTATATACTTCTCCTGATTGAGAGTTTGCTTGATTGCAGCCCCTAAATCTGGTTCATCTTCAACTAGGATAATTCTCATAATATCATCTTAGCTTTTAGCTTTATTTTTTAAGCTAATTACTATACCAAGTCCTTAGGTTTGAGTGCAATTTTCAGTTACAACCAGACTAAGTATCGTTCTTTATAGGTGAACTTTAAGTACAATTGAGTCGGTAGTTTCGTGAAGACTAGATATGGTTTCATCACCTACTCAACATCCAGCAATTATTAGGACAGAGCGGGGACTCACGATCGCAGGTACACGCATCACTCTCTACGATGTGATGGACTATGTGACAGCCCAATATCCTTCTAAATTCATTCGTGGTCTATTTAACCTAACGAATGAACAAATTAATGCTGCTCTTACCTACATTGAGGAAAATCGTGCTGAAGTCGAGGCTGAGTATAAGCTCGTTCTCAAGGAAGCTGAAGAACTTCAGCGGTATTACGAGGAAAAAAATCGTGATCTGATTTCCCGACTTGCAGCCCAACCAGTAAAACCTGGTCAGGAAGCTGTTCGAGCAAAACTACAAGCAGCGAAAGCTAAGTTTGAAGTTAGGTCATGAATTTTTTGATTGACCATAACTTAGAAGGACATGCAGTGCTTCTTGCTGGCAGTATCCTGAATGTCTGATTATTCTTTATAAACTTATGGCCATCTTTGAGTAAGCCCTCGATATGGCAGATGGACTGCCCCTGAAGAACCAGAGAAGAATGATTATTTTAAGAGACTAAGTTAGAGTATTATGCAGAAACATTCAGTTGGCTGAGAATACCGTGACAGTAGACATCTCATTTCAATCACTGTTGCAAGCAATTTCCTCACTGGGAATTGCTGAAAAGCACAAACTTTGGGAATTGCTGGAGGCTGAACTATTCCCCGATGATGAGGATTCTCCAGAGGACATTGCTGAGATTCAAGCTGCCCGTGCTGACTACAAAGCAGGGGATTATATGACCTTTGATGAGTACAGGGCACAGCGATCGGCATGATTTACACCATCATCACACCTAAAGCTGTGCAAAAACAGCTAGATGCTTTGCCTGATGAGGTTTACGATCGCGTTGCTGTAAAAATTCAGCAACTTGCCGAAGATCCGCGCCCTGATGGAGTAGTCAAGATGAAAGGTTCTGACAACGAGTATCGTATTCGTATCGGTGATTATCGTGTTCGCTACGAAATCAACGACAAAGAGTTATTGATTCTACTCTTGCAGTGCAAACACCGAAAAGATGTCTACAGAACGTGATAGGCTGTTGTGCATTTAAATTGTGCATTGGTGAAATCAAATAACAAAGATAGATCTGAGTCTCCTGTTGCCTTTGGCGCTTTAGCTTACTGAACATCTAACCAGAAGTCAGCAGTAACAATTTTGCCATTGCGATTAAACTGACCCCAAGCTTTGTATTTTCCTGATTCTGGAAAGCTAGTCACAAAATGAACCTGTCCATCTGAGGTATCTTTGAGAGCATGGGCATGAATATAGTCTGCTCTAGTTAGGGAAGATGAATTTTTGACGATTACTAAATGTCCTAGTTCTCCTAAGTAAGGCTGCAAGTCCTTAACGGCTTGATTACTTGCTTTGTCTTTTATGTTAAATATTACCGTGACTTCTTCCCCAGCTTTGAGTGTGGGTTGAGATAAAGTAAGTTCAACTTCAGTATCATCAAAAGTTTTAGTACGGTTTAGCTCAACTTCCGGTGTAGTTGGACTGTTTCCTGAAACTTCGGCTTGTAATACTGAGACTTGTTCATTTTGCCCAGAAGGTTTGTAATCACTGAAGAGAGTATAGTTACCTGGTTGAGGAAAAGTTGCTTCGACTTCAAAGCTTCCATTTTCTTGGTATTCGGGATGAATATGGTCGTAAAATTGCAGGTCATCACTGACTACAATCAGGTGCATAATTTTTTCTTGGAAAATCTCAAAATCATCAACTACTTTGCCATCTAAGTCTTGAATATCAATTACTAAAGCAGCTGGTTCATTAGGTTTAATTTCTGCTGGAGCAGTTAGTTTAGCTTGGGTAGTGGCGGAGTTTTCCGTTGTGCCATGATTGTGGCTACCGTGATCGTGCTCAGAGGAATTATCTGATGCTGCATGGTCATCACCATGACCTTTGGTATGCTCATTCGTATGTTCGGTTTGAGCAGATGTGTCTTCATATGTTGGTGGTTGTGAACAGCTTTGAACTAAGAATAAGCTGGAAGCTATAAAGAGTGAACTAGCTAAACGATTCATGGAAAACCTCACTATTAAAATGAGTAATGACTCACCGTTCGCCCATTTGGTTTCTAAGGTTATCAAAAGTGGGAATTGTTGAGGGGGTTGTGGGCTCAAGGGTAAGAATTTAGGGTTGTCTATCCACCAGAGATTGAGTGGAAGTAAGTAGATTATACAAAATCTGCTTAGACTTGGGCATAATCCCCAAAATTGCCATGAAAGATGTAGTTTATTCGCGAGTGCAATCGTCGTGAATAAACAAGTAGGTTAACTACATTATTTGACTTGAATTTAGATGTTACTTCGGTAAAATCTTAGGGAGGTTGTGTATTGCTGGCAGCCAGTTGCGTATAAATATCAGTGGTCAAATCAAGTAAATCTAAAATCTCCTGTTGTAATGAAGTTAGAGGATTAAGATGAAGATAAGTACTTCCTTGTGTAACAATAGACAATAAATTAATCTCAGCAAAAGCGAGTAAAAGCTTTTCAGCAGTAGGACGAGCAGTATCACGTTTGGGATTACCAGAATAAAGACCACAAATAGTCTGATTTTTTTGAGATAACTTGTGTCGAACTTTCCACTCTAACAAGGTCAAAACTCTCAAGCCAAGGGAAAGAAGACGGATTAAACCCTTGATGTGGTCATCTCGTTGAAGATACATGGGAGTTAGAGATAGAGGAGCATTCTTTAAGCGTCGAAAATCTCTCTCAATTGAATAGTTTTCTCGATAAGCAACTACGGCATCATTGAGGGTAAAAGTTGCCGTCGGATGATTAGTAGCATAAACGCGCCAACCACACAGATAAAGTGCCTTCTCAAGAGCCGATTCATTGACATTTACTGATAAAGTTATCGTCGTCTTTTCTTCAACTCTGGCTGGTCGCTTGCCATGCTTTCTGATGGCATGAGTTTGAGTTTCGACTTGATAGTCTAATTCTAACAGCCCTTGGACTCGATAACTATTGAGAATTTTTTTACTGGCTTCTTTCCAATCTTCAAGAGTATCTAAACGTTTTTTCCCTCGTCGGGGTTGTCCTAATTCAGACAAAGCCCAATGGGCTTTGTCTAGACGAGAGCGCAAAGCTAATTCTTCCCTTTCAGCTGCTTTAATAGAACGTACAAATAAACGTCTTTCTTGCCAACTTATTGCTTCTTTTTTTAGTAATTCCTCTTCCAGGAATGCTGAAACTTTGACCTCCGTCTGATAACCTATCGCAATGATTTCCCTTTTACCATCACTGTAATCATATTCTACATTCGTTGTCGGTTGTCTCCCTTGCCAGACTTTCATCACTAACTCAGTTAATTCTTCATCATTACCACACAACTAAAACCCATCCCAAACTTAATCCTTGCCAGTTCCCATGTGTCGGAAAGTGCTTCTCTATCAATTTTTGTAACCCCATGAGCTGGCATTGGGTTAGAAGCACAGGGAGCTCATCTATTCTCTCTTGATTAAAAGTTGATTCTTGGGTAAGATTCATCTACATTCACACTCATCATCAACCTTTCACCTACTACAATACACCCCTATCGATTACCTGGTAAGCAGGTGCATTTTTGTTACAGGAGTTTGCTCTGCTCTGCAGTACATTGTTGAGCCCCCATTATTCCCCTTCAAAAGCAGGGCTAATTCATTGTGATGAGAGAAAATTGGGACAGCCAGAAACTAGCGTAAACTATCGAGTGAACGAATATGTGGAACTCTAGGACAAATCAGCTATAGCTCCGACTTGTTTGCGATCGCTAACCTCAAGAGCAGCCATGACTCCAATTTGTTTGCGATCGCTAACCTCAAGAGTAGCCATAGCTGTGAGTGAGAAAGCGATTGCTTGGGTTCACCCGCGAGAGGGAGCGCTAGACCTTTTGAATCTTAATTAGCACCCAAATCTTTTCGCTTGTCATGAGCAATCGACCGAAGTGCCGTGGTCATAGAAGAGTAACCGTGATAGCGTAAAATAGCCATGACTAAGCTACGGATCATTGAGAGATTGGCAGGAGCATTACGCAATCGCCTCCAAGCGGCGCACCAACCAGTTTGGTATAAATTACTACCGTTTAGCCCACAACCCCCTCAACAATTCCCACTTTTGATAACCTTAGAAACCAAATGGGCGAACGGTGAGTAATGAGTAATGAGTAATGAGTAATGAGTGATAGTTAATTATTACTTGGGAATTACCTACCACCTAAGTAAGTAGGTGAAAAAAAACGATCATTGGATTTGTAGGGGCGGGTTTAGCTATGATGCTTGCTACGTGTCCTGTTTCTCTCCTTCAAAACCCGCCCTGCCCATGTGAGTTTATTTATCCCACCTACTTACCACCTACCACCTAACACCTAATTAAGTTATTGATTAAAGGAAAAACGACCATTCACTTTTTCTCCTTTGATATCTGTCTGAATCACAACCTTATACTCACCAGCTGCTTTTTCAGGCAAAATAGCAACATAGTGTTTACCTTCAGCATCATAGGTGAAATCTAAAGACTTTTGCTCACCATTGGGTAATTGCACTTGACCCTTTACTTGAGCATCAGGAATTGCTTGATGATCACTCCCAGTTTGTAGAAAGAAATCTAGGTGAACTCCACTATCCTCTGGTAAAGATACCAATTCTAAATGATAGGGACCAGACTCAACTACTTGACCCCCTTGAGAGACAGTTGAATCGTGTCCTTCCGCTGTGGATTTAGTAGCTTCAGTTTCCGTTGTAGTTTCTAAGGGAGTAGTTGTCTCAGTTTCTTCTGTACTACTGCCACAAGCAGCTAAAAACATTAGTCCAACAGTACCGATAACGATTAGACTGGCTTTTAATGATTTCATGGTTTCGTTTCCTTAGTAATTGAAAATTTGAGAATTGGGAATTGGGAATTGGGAATTGGGAATTGTAAATCCTCATAAATTATTCACTTATTACTTATTACTTATTACTTCAAAAGAAGCGCCCAAATTGAGCATACAAAGCTGGCAAAACTAACAGTGTCAGTGCTGTTGAAGTAAATAATCCTCCTAGTACTACTACTGCCAAGGGCTGTAAGATTTCCTTACCAGCACCAGTGCCGATTACCAGGGGAACCATCCCCAGTGCCGAAGTCAGCGCTGTCATCAAAATTGCAACTAGTCGTTCCGTTGAACCCTCAAAAATTACTTGCTTCAAGGGCATTCCTTGAGCCAACTTATTGTTATAGTTGTCTACCAGTAGTAAGCCGTTGCGGGTGGCAACACCGAATAGGGTGATAAATCCTACCATTGAAGCAACAGAGAGGATGCCGCCGCCGAGGGCAACGGAAAAGATACCTCCAGTTAAAGCCAGAGGTAGGTTGAGCATAATCATCACTGTTGCTGAGATGGATTTAACGGCGAAGTACATTAACACTGCAATAACAATTAGTGCTAAAGTGCCGAAAATAAGTAAGTTTTGGGATGCCCGTTGTTCTGATTCAAATTGTCCACCGTATTGGATAAAATAGCCGGAAGTTACTTGTACCTCTTCCGTCACTGCGGCTTGAACATCCTTGACTACGCTGCCTAAATCCCTACCAGCAACGTTGGCAGAGACGATAATCAGGCGGGAGACATTTTCCCGATTGATAGTATTAGGACCAGTGCCGTAGTCAATGTTAGCGACTTGAGCCAGGGGAATTTTTGTCCCTGCGGGGGTGTCTACCAGTAAATTGCGGATGGTATCCAGGTTATTGCGGGATTCTGCCTGTAACCACACCACCAAGTCGAACAGTTGTTGCTTTTCCAGTACTTGGGAAACTACTCGCCCATTGAGAGCAGTTTCAATCATTTCTGAAAGTTGCCCCACACTAAGACCATAACGGGCAGCGGCGGTGCGATCAAATTGAATCTGTACTTGCTTGATGGGGACTTGGGGTTCTAGGATGAGATCCACAACACCAGGAATATCCCGCATCGCATCCCGGACTTGAGTGCCTATGGTACGTAATTCTGGGAGATCCGGACCAAAAATTTTCACTGCGATCGCACTTCTTACTCCTGATAGTACCTCATCCATCCGGTGAGAGATAAAGCCGCCAATACTAGGAGCAACTCCCGGTAACTTAGCAAACTCCTCCCGCAGTTGCTCGATACTTGCCTCCCTTTCTTGCATCCCCTCCTCACTCAACTCCACATCCAAATGTCCTAAGGTAACACTGCCAGCATCAGCATCTCCCGGCGCACGTCCGGCACGTAACTGCACCGACTCAAATCGAGGGTTATCTTGTAAAGCTACTTGCATCGCTAACCCAGCACGATTAGTCATTTCCAAAGAGACACCAGGATAGAGAGTAAAAGCATTAACAAGCGATCGCTCCTGAAATTCTGGCAGAAATACTCGTCCTAAGGAAGTAAAAATAATCAGGGAGGCGACAAAGGCAGCTATGGCTGAGATGAGAACTATACTGGGAGCGTAAAGGGAAAACTTAATCAAGGGACGATACAAGCTTTTGGCAAGTCGTGCCACCCAAGTTTCATCTTCTGGTAACTTTTGATTAGCTAGCAAGAAAGCACACAAAGCTGGACTCAGGGTTAGTGCCACAAAGGTAGAAGCAAAAATTGACACCAAATAAGCAACTCCCATCGGTGCAAAGATGCGACCTTCTACACCTGTTAGGGTAAAGATCGGAGCAAAAACTACGGCAATAATCACTGTGGAAAACAGCACACTTACTCGTACTTCTACCGAGGTGTTATAAACTACCTGTAGCGGGTTAATGGGATTACCTGCTAGCTGGTTTTTCCTTAGTCCCCGGTAGCAGTTTTCCATGTCCACAATCGAGTCATCCACTACTGAGCCAATCGCTACTGCTAATCCTCCCAAGGTCATCGTATTAATACCCAAACCAAACAAATTCAGCAGCATTAGCCCAATTAGTAAGGAAAGGGGAATCGCACTCAGGGTAATAACCGCAGTACGCCAATTCATCAGAAACAGGAACAAGATGATGGAGACAATGATGATGCCATCCCGTAGAGCATTCCTGACATTTTTGATCGAAGCATCAATAAAGTCTGACTGACGGAAAGTAAGAGCAACGTTGACATCACTAGACAGACTTCCCTTAATTTCCTCCATTGCTGCCTCCACTGCTTGAGTAACGGTGGGAGTATCAGCAAGAGGCTGTTTATTAACCATCACCACAATGGCTGGTTTGCCATCCACACTGCCATCCCCTCGCTTCAAAGCAGCACCAATGCGGACATCTGCCACATCTCGCAACAGTACTGGTATACCATTACGTGCTGCAACAACGGATTCTGCTAAATCCTCCAAAGTTTCCACTCTTCCAATTCCTCGGATGAGTAGTTCTTTATCTGGACTAATCAGAAATCCCCCGGCTGCATTGTTATTAGCTGCTGCCGCTGCTTCGGTAACTTCTTCTAAGGAGACATCAAAGGCTTGCAATTGAGCAGGATCTACTAGTACCTGATATTGCCGCACCTCTCCCCCATAGGCGATTACCTGAGTTACACCGGGTACTGCTAATAGTCGGTTGGTGATATCCCGGTCTATCAATCGCCGCACATCCATTAGGCTAGTATTTGCCCCAGTTTCTAAGGTGAAAGCATAGGCAAGAACCGTGCCAATAGGGGAAGAAAGGGGAGAAATTTGCGGTGTTTCCACTCCTTCTGGTAATCTAGCAGTAGCTTGCTGCAAGCGCTCAGTTACCAACTGACGAGCTCGATAAATATCCGTACCCCAGTTAAAGATGACTTTCACTACAGAGATGCCCACTGCGGAAGAAGAGCGTACTGTAGTTAAGCCGGGAGTACCATTAATCGCACTTTCAATCGGTAAAGTAACCAGAGATTCCACTTCTTCCGGAGCCAATCCCGGTGCTTCCGTTTGGATTTCTACCTGGGGAGGAGCAAAATTGGGGAAAACATCTAGAGGCATCCGAGCAATGGTAACAAATCCCCAAACGGTGACGATAATAGCACCGATGACTACAAGAGTGCGCTGGGCGATTGACCATTTGAGGATGGAATTGAGCATTTATCCGGTGTTCGTGCTGAAAGTCCCCTGTTTATGAGATTGGCACAGGGAAATGAAATCAGGATGAAATGCTCTTAAGGAGTGGTAGAACTACTGGCGTGACACAACTAAAACTGTAGGTTGGGTGGAACGTAGTGAAACCCAACACCAGTAACACTGGAGCTTAGATTAACTGACAAATTACGCCATATGTAGCGGAATTATTCGACTGGTAACCATTATATAAGGATATTGATAATCACCTAGGGATAGTATATGAAACCAAAGTGACTAGTGCAAAAATTCCCAATGCAACTACAGAAACAGGTTCAGGAATGCTTTTTTGATGGCTATTCGTCGTGGAAAGCACTACATTATCAAGACCTGAGGTATCTGGTCCAACGGCAGTGCTCCAGTCTCCACGAATGCGCAGCTCAGTCAAATTTGAGAGTACGTTCTGTATCTGTGCTAATGTTGCAGAAGTACTAGAAGATAAATTAATCCACCCAGCATCCTGATCTAATTGAATGCTATAGGAATGCCAGTCAGATGTTGGTTCAGGTGATAAATCAAACCATAATGTAGGTGAGCTATCGGAACCGATCAGAACCACATCCAGTAGAGCAGGGGTAGCCGCAGGAGCATTAAACATATTAACAGTTAGATCAAAACTTAGTTCTCCTCCCAAAAAACTAGATTTGTCTCCTAAAAATTTGGATGGTGCTAAATAAAAATAGGGGCCACCAACGATAGTATCTGTACCTTTAATGTAGCCACCTGGATTGCCTCCAGAGCTTAACCAATTTGGCACTTCTGAGACACCATTAAAGTGCTTAATTGTCCATCCATCAGCATCTGTATTGAAAGTGCTCTCGATCTCAAGAGCAGAGGTAGACACTGTTAACACTGACAAAAATCCTAAAGATGTTGCTAACGTAGTGTATGAAAACTGAATAAAGTTCATAGGTCAACTCCTTGTCCTAGTAGACTTACACAACCTTCCGAACAGGCTCAATCAGACTTGGTGGGCAAAAATGGGTAATTTATCAGTCCAATGATTGAAAAGCTTCAATTTGCCCACCCTACGAGAGCTGGTGGTAAGGTCATCATCCAGTCCACAAGCCGGAACAGCTTCCTGATATCTTCTTGATGGTAACCTTTTTCCAATAGTTTCCGAACCACATCCCATTTCCCCTGCTGCCGCATTGGTGGTTTACCCTTGGTCATCAGAGTTGTTAGGTGAGCCATGAATAAATTTAGAATTTAGAATTTAGAATTTAGAATTTAGAATTTAAGAATGTAGTGCGATCATCTTGCTCGCTAAAGGTAAAAAGCGAGCGTACTGCGAGCATTTTGCTTACTAAAGGTAAAAAGCGAGCGAGAAGTTTGTGCTGCGCACACGCTACGCGAATGCACTACTCTATCTCCCTCAGTTCCCCCAGCTTATCTATTGTTTTATCCTTGATGGGGAATGGGGGATACAATCGTCACAATTGGATGTACCTAACCTATGAGAGAACAGCTATATGACTATTCTTGATACCAATAAATCTTATACCTTTAGCCAAATTAGCAAACTCAATATTGCTTCCGATGACTTACTGGCAGAATATGGCTACTCGTTCAGTCGCAATCTAATTGAGCTAGAAACCTACACTGGAACCTTAGATAGACTCACAGAGACTCGACAACGCATCGACGAAATCTTGTTCTATATTGATTTGACTAATGAATTTGCACGCCGGGAAGTGCTCATTGCACCAGTGATTACAGATATTGTACATTACACTCATGCCCAGTTACGGATTGAGTACTCGATTCATGTTTCTCAATGGCTACAGGGCAATCTAGATTATTTTCTCAAAACTCAAACGAATCTGTTAGTAGTAGAAGCGAAACAAGAGGATATTACGAGAGGATTTAATCAGATGGCAGTCGAAATGATTTCCTTAGATCAATGGGAAAAAGCTCCTGCCGTTGAGTTACAGCCTCTGTTAGTGGGAGCAGTTACCACTGGTGAGGTATGGCGGTTTGGTACTCTCAATCGCCAGTCGAAACACATTACTCAAGATCTTTCCCTCTATCGGGTTCCAGGAGAATTGGAAATGGTTGAGCGTCTTCTCAGTGCTATTTTAATGAACCATAGAGTCACAGAGGACACGGAGGAATAAAAACGCTGATTACTTGTTAAAACCCGAATTAGAGGTTGGACTTTCCTCGAATTGAATTGACCAATCAATCACTTCTGAAGGCTGATGAGTAACCTTGGATGAGCGACGACCTAGCCAGAAAGCACTAAGAGCGATCGCACTTCCTACTGGCACAACTAACAACCAACGTAGATTATTATATTTGAGGATACCCTGCTGGGATGAACTAGTTTCCTCAGGTTCGTGGTGGTGTTCATCTTCAGCCTTGGCTTTACCGCCACCCCTTAAGGATTGAGCATACAGCATTACTCCACCTTCAACTACTACTTGGTCTCCTTCAAATAAACCATTTTTAACTTCCACTAGATTCTCAAAAGTCTCACCTAGGTTTACTTCCACCGGCTGATAGTTATTCAGACCATTTTGTACATAGATTAGTTGTTTACCATTAGCATCTACCAGAGCACTAGTCGGAACTACCAAAGTAGCGACAGGGCTTTTATCAGTTAAAATTTCTAATTGAGCAAACATCCCCGGTTTTAGTTGCTCGCCATCGTTATCTAGCTTAGTCCTAACTGGTACTACTCGTGTTTTTCTTGCTACTAAAGGGTCTATTTGAGTTACTTGACCAGTGAAAGTTTGCTCCGGTAAACTAGAAACTTTTAGTCTAACCTTCTGCCCCTTTTTTACCTTTTCCAAGTCCTTTTCATGAATGTTTGCAGTTGCCCAAACTTGGGTACTATTAACAATAGTCATCAATTGACCACCTGCATCCTCAAAAGATTCACCTAAGGTAACTTGCCGTTGGGCAACTGTACCAGTAATAGGAGCAAGTACCGTTACTAACCCTTTCTCATTCGCGCGGTTACTCAATTGTTGTAGTCGCGTTTGGTAAGTAGTATCACTCAGTTGAATACGAGATTTGGCTGCATCAACCGCTGTTTGGGTGCGTTGGAGTTCTGCTTCCGCTTCCAAGACTTCCCGGCGACTGTTTGCCGTTTCTAAAGCAGTTTTTGCTGCTGCTAGCTGAGTTTTTGACTCCAGCATCTGACGGCGGGGTAAGGCTCCTTCTGTGGCTAACTCCGCATCCCGATCATAACGTTCTTGGGCTTCTGCTAGTTGGGTACTGGCTTGGGTGATTTCAGCAGTGGCAATTTGACGCTGACGCTCTAAGTTTTGTTGAGCAAGTTTGAGGTTAGCTTCAGCTTCTCCTAAGTTAGCTTTTGCTTCTGTGCGTCTGTCGAGAGACTCAACCCGGAGTTCGATTAATTCCAGACTAGAGATGACAGCAACTGGTTGACCTTTGGTAATTTTATCACCAGGTTTAACTAACAGTTCAGCGACTTTTCCTGGAATCGGTGCAGTTACTTCTACGTGTTGATTTGGCTGAGTTTCAATCTGTCCTGTAGTTTTGATGCCTATTTCCAAAAACTGCCTAGAGATGGGTTGTAGTTTAATGCCTATTTGGTTAGCAGTTGCGGTATCTACTTTAATATTTTCAGGATTAGCTGTGGCTTCAGTATCGCTATGAAACTCGTCTCCATGTCCGGCATGGGCAAATACTACTGCTGGCATTGTAGAGTTTAACAGTAGAAAGGTAAAAGTCGAAACCAGGAGTTTTGTTGCTTTTTGCATCAGTTTGGTGAGAGCCTTTTCCAGCTTAAGGTCGGTAATACCTAACTATCAGCGTATTAGTTGGTCAGTACAGTCCCTATGTCTAACTTTTGCAGGCGAATATGAAATCAGGATGAAATTACCTAATTTTCCCATTTCTCTGTTTCCTTCAATATCAAATGTTGAGGCAGCATCCCATTTCTCGAAGCTCGACCAACCTAAAACTATTTGAGTCACATATCAACACCTCACCTCCTTTTCTGCCGCAACCATGTTAATTTATGTAAATTAGCATGGTTGCATTCATTGGTGCTTACTTGCTTACTTGATACCCAATTGACTACCGCGCTTATACTGCAGATAAGCAGCAACAAACAACCCAGCGAGGGTAACGGGGATTAAGCCAAGGACAATACCGACAAGTAGTGGTTCGACCACGTTGGTGCTCCTAATCTATAAGTTTTTTAACCTGTTTCTCATCCTACTAGCTCTTAAGACAAAACAGGTATGGTAGTGAATTTCTCTTGCAGTTCCCAGAAGACAAGAAACACTAGCGTCATTCTCCACTTGATTACTCAATCTCTAAACATTAAGCTATGTTTATTATAAAAACGCTTTGTAAATGGTCAATTTGA
Organism: Symploca sp. SIO2C1; assembly: GCA_010692635.1. Classification (GTDB taxonomy): domain Bacteria; phylum Cyanobacteriota; class Cyanobacteriia; order Cyanobacteriales; family Coleofasciculaceae; genus Caldora. Next base: position 23,726 of record JAAHGL010000098.1, read on the forward strand.
CAAAAGGTTATTTGGATAAGCAACATACCCGGTCTCAGATTCCACTTTGGCGGGTTGTCCTAGTGCTAATAGCTCTGCTATTGGCAATCTGTGCTGGAATCTTCTGTTTCCGCTGGATTCAGGTTTCCGACCCTTATATACAAGACGTATTATCACTCAACGGTGATTCAATGCAAGGTCATGCTATTTTTCAAATTAACTGCGCTGGTTGTCATGGTATAGAAGCCGATGGTAAGGTGGGACCGAGCTTGCATCATGTTTCCCGCCGGAAGTCTGAGTGGAGCTTAATTAGACAAGTGGTTAGTGGGAAAACGCCACCAATGCCCAAATTCCAGCCCAGCCCCAAAGAAATGGCAGACCTCTTGAGCTACCTGGAACAACTATAGATATTGGGGGTTGGTCTAACTACAGAAGACACTTTTGAGCTTGCCTCCCAAATCTTCTCCACGACATAAGAATCTATGGATTATAAAACAGCTCGTAGTTTCCTAATTAGTCAGGGAATACCATCTGAGAACAATGCTGATAGTTTCCTCATGCGTCTGAAGCAAGGAAAAGCACCAGTACCAGGTCAGGTAACCAATATGTTGTTAGCCCTAAAAATAGTATTTGAGGGTCTCAGAAGTTCTCCTACTATTGATCGAGAACTGAGTTATTCATTGTATCTTTTGTCTTTTGAAAGCAGGCAGCAGTTTGAAGCTGGTTGTCAAGCTGGAATTAACTGGCCCCCATTGCTAGATGAAGATTTAAAGAGACTTAACCGAGCTGTCAAGAGTATTTTTGCTGGAGTCTGGGATAGTCATTAATTAGGGCTTGCTGAATAATTAACAAGCGTTAGAAGGCAGGAGGCAGAGGGCTCGGAGGCAGGAGGAACAAGAGTTTTCCCTACCTAGGGCTTGCTGCATAAGTGTGGAAGCTATACCAGAGAATGCTTTCAAGCATTTTTGTGCTAAATAAGTGCAAGGAAATTGTATCGATGGGCTCCAGAAACCTTGCACTTTCATGGGAAATCCCTGGGT
>JAAHGL010000099.1 GCA_010692635.1 Symploca sp. SIO2C1
TTCCTTGCATCTTCTTAACCCATAATCCCCTTTAAAGACTATTCTAAACTCCTAAACTCCTATTCTCCTGACTCCTGACTCCTGACTCCTGACTCCTGACTACTTATTCAGCAAACCCTAATTACCTATCCTTAAAGGAAGAGGATTAAAATCCAGAAATATCTTTTTTTTATTTCTTCGTAAACGAAGATGTCTTAGACCAAATTTATCAATTACAGCATTTCTCGGTCTAGTGAGGTACAGATCATATTTCCTATTCCCTATTCCCTATTCCCCATTCCCGAAAACCAGGCTCTTTGTACATCATCTAAATGAAAAACGCTGTATCAATTATCAATTATCAATTGAACCAGCTACGCCTTACATTAAAGAAAAATTCAAGAAAATTTTTTAAATTATTGTTGCCACTAAGACGTTGCCGTTGCCACTCCATCGCAGTTTTGTGGACAATCTCTGACAAAGTAGGGGAGGCGTGGGGTAATTTTGCGATCGCACTCAATTTAATTTTCTGCTGCATTGCCAACGCAAGGGTTCCAATCAATTCACTAGCCTCAGCTCCAACAATTGATGCTCCTAAAATTTCCCCATTGTGACGCACCAGTAACTTGCAAAACCCTGTGGTTGCTCCTAGCGCTTGAGCTTTGTCCAAAGTCTTGAAATATTGCCTTATTGCTAAAACGTCTTTGCCATAGCGCTCTCTTGCTTGCTCCTCCGTCAAACCTACCCCGGCTAGTTGCGGTTCACAGTAGATTGCCCAGGGAATCCCTTGATAATTGACCTTAAAAACTGGGGCAAATAGGGCATTCTTCAAGGCAATACTAGCCTCATACTCAGCAATATGGGCAAATTGATAGCCATTGGTAAAATCTCCACAGGCATAAATGCGGGGATTAGTAGTTTGTAGTTTCTTATTTACTTGCAGATCCTGTTGACTGAATTTTACTCCAACCCCTTCTAGATTTAAAGATTCCAGATTCAGCTGTTGAGGAGTAGCCAGCAGAATTTCATCCGCTTCAATTGCCCGATTTCCTGCCTGAATCCACTTTTTATTCTCAATCTGCCTCACTTGGGTAACTGGACTCTGAGTGAGAATTTCAATCCCCTCAGCCTCTAATTGAGCTTGCAATAAACCGGATGCCTCTGAGTCTTGTTTGATTAAGATTTGAGGAGCTTTAGTTACCAAAGTAACCTGACAATTGAACCTTCTCAGAGTCTGAGCCAATTGGATACCTGTCGAGCCACTACCAATTACTACCCAGCTACCCTGTAATTGAGGTAATAGCTTAGGAGGAAGGACTTCAGGGGTAACATCTTGTTCACTTTTCCCTTCTCCCTCGCTTCCACTCTCCCCTGTTTCTACTCTACCTTCCTGCCAGATATCAGCTGGGGTACAATAGCCAATGGCCTGTAGTCCTTGTATATCGGGAATGGTGGGGCGAGAGCCAGTGGCAATCAAGTAGGCACGAGCCCTAAGGCGTCGGTTGTTGACAACAAAGCCGAGGTAAGGGCGTCGGCAAAACTCACCTTTACCAGTAATTACATCCACGCCCCAAGATGGCAAGATAGCAGGAGAATTCCGCTCTGAGCAATTGGAAACAACTGTCTGAACCCATTCCCTTACCTCAGTTAAGTTAATGGATGGGACTTTTCTGTGTTCACTTAACTCAGCTATTTGAGGTTGGATTCCAAATTCAGGAGCTTTGTATACCTGCTGGATAAACTGTCCAATCTGAGTCAACGTCAGACTGTAGATAGCACCATAACCCAAACAGTTGCTTTGGACGCCTTCGGGTTCTACCAAAGCAACACGAGCATTCAAATGGGCGGCAGCCAAAGCGGCATAAGTACCAGCAGTACTGCCCCCAATGACGATGAAGTCATAGTCAACAGTCATTGGTTATTGGTTATTGGTTATTGGTTATTGGTTATTAGTTATTAGTTATTGGTTATTGGTCAACAAATCATCAACTTCTTCCGACAGGAGTCCCCCGTTATAACCGCAAGGTTTAACGGAGGGAGGAATGTTGGTCAGGATATGACCCACTGACGAGTAATTTGGTCGAACGTTTAAGCAGTCTGACTTTATTGGGAGAGAACTGCCCAATTCTTTTCCAGTTGACATCATAAATTGAGACATTTTTCGTCTTTGCTGTTTGGGTATAGCCACCGATCCAACCTCCGTATATTTGTCCTGCTTTTTGAGCTTGAACAAAGTCACCTGAACGCAAGCCAAACGGTGTAACAGTTCCACCTTTACGTTTACGGTATTGAGTTGGATTAGGCTTTTTGCTGTCAGGATTCTCAAAATGAAGCTGACGGCGATAAATATTGGGCTTAGCTATTACCTTGAATGATGCTGGTGTCACAATCACCTCCCCATCCCAATACCCCCCACGGGCTGATGAAGACTGCCATTCTTTCCATCGAATAAAGTGGCTAGAAGCTAGTGCTACACCGTCATTACTGTGAGTTTCGGGACAAGGTTTCGATTTGTCAGATTTATCCTTAGGTAGTTTAAGCCACTGCCTAATATTGGAAGTTTCCCAGCCAAATATCGTTGCTGTTGGTGCAATTTCACCCAACCACGCCAACATGACTTTTTGTCCCACCATTGCTGGGCTAAATCCTTTATCCCCACGAGCCTTGATGTACTCATAAACAATGTGGGAAATAGGAAATATTTGACAAATCTCTTTAACTACTCTTAGCTCCAGTTGGCGATTAGCCTTGATGCTAGGAGGTAGCTTTTTCTGAACCCTGTTATCAAATCGCTTGGCTCTATGGCAGCGCTGGCTATAGGGAAGCTTACGATTAATTCTACGTCCACGTCTAGCCCGTCGAAGTATCCTTCTTCCTGTCATTTTCTTAGTGACATTGGGGAATGGCAGAATTAGGTGAAGTTTGATAATGGTAGCTTTACTACTTTGAACTCCCACACCACTAAACATTTTACCCGGATCTATTCCGATAACTACATCTTGAGTTTCATGCCCAGATGGTTCATTGATTAGTTGAATGGCAAAAACATTGAGATCATTTTTGTAGATTCTAGCCTTACCCTCTTGAAGCCATTTTCTGGCTCTTGACGGCTTTGTGGGCATTAACGCTTTCCCTTGGGAGGATATAACTGGTACTCGTTGCATGATTGAGATAATCCTTTACTTTGAAAGTTACTTACTCCTTACCGCCATCAGCACAAAGATGTCCTTTCTTAGAGCGTCCTGAATCAGAGGACTTGGAGGGGTACAAACTAGGAGAATATTTGTACGTCCGTACCATGTGCCGACTCTGCGCGGTAGACACCTATTACTGGGAAACTGACTCTTCCCAAGCTCCCGTTATACCCGTAGGGTTAGCGGGAGAAGGTGACAACTAACTCAAAATTCTAGATAGAGCTTCTAATAACTGTTGGTTTTCTAGTTGTGTGCGTACTGCCACCCGGAAGTAGTTATCGCCTAATTCCGGGAAGCTCAGACAGTCACGGATTAAGATGCGACTGCGCTTGAGTAGTTTTTCCTGCAACAGTGAACTTGATTGTTCAGACTGTACTAGTAAAAAGTTAGCAGCACTTTGGTAAGGTTGCAGACCTGGTAACTGTACCAAACCTTGAAATAGCTGCGATCGCGCTGATTTTAACCATGCCCAAGTTTTTTGTTGAAATTCTGTATCCTGAACTACAGCTTTAGCAGCGGCAACTGCCAAGGTGTTCACCGACCAAGGATCGCGCCACTGCTGCCACCGTTGTAGTCGCTCCGGGTGAGCAATGGCATAACCGATGCGCAACCCAGGGAGACTGTAAAACTTGGTAAGCGATCGCAAAATTACCAAGTTGGGATACTCCTGCACCATTGGTATCAGACTTTGCTGCTGATCGGGAGGTAGAAAGTCCATGAAGGCTTCATCTACTACCACCAGGGCAAATTGCTCCAGATAGGGTTCAATCTCCTCTTTGTCCCATAAATGACCCGTAGGATTATGGGGGTTATTCAGCAGCAAACCTACCATCTTGGGGATTGGGGATTGGGGAATAGGGATTGGGCATCCAACAACCCCCAATCCAAGAAGATGCTCCCTGACTTTGCCCGCAAACGCCTTGAGTGCCCTTTGGTAGTCGCTAAAAGCTGGGGTAACTAAGAAAGTCTCCTCCAATTGTGCCAGTTCCCTACAAACCCAGGTTAACAACTCTGCACAGCCGTTACCAGGCAAAATCCAGTCAGGGTCCAGAGTCGGATGCAATTGACTCAAACTGACCCGTAGTTGGTAATAACTAGGGTTGGGATAGGCTACCAAGTCTTGCAGCCCAGACTCAATAGCCGCGAGCGCGCTTTTGGGGGGACCCAAGGGATTGATGCTAGCAGAAAAATCAAGAATGAGGGAAGAAGGACAGCTTGCTAGTGATGCTGCCCAGGCTAGATTTCCCCCGTGAGTTGGTCGCTTCAAGGATAGGTGCTTTAGAAAATTAGTCCTTAGGTGGTGCTACTTTCTCCTTAAACAACTTACCGGCAGAAAAGGCTGGAACCTTAGTTGCTGGAATTTCCATTTTGTCTCCAGTTTTGGGATTGCGACCTTCACGGGCTTTGCGCTCCCGTGACTCGAAAGAGCCAAATCCTACCAAAGTGACTTTGTCACCTTCGGAAACAGCTTCCATAATCGTTTCCAGCGCTGCAGATAACACTGCATCTGCCTGCTTTTTGGTCACAGTGGCTTTGTGTGCGACTGCATCAACTAATTCGCCCTTATTCATTGATAATCTCCTTGTTTTGTCTAGATTACAGGTCAAGATCAAAAGTGATTTTGACCCTTAAGAGCGGGGCTTTCAACTCAAAATCTCGGAAACACCCGCAGGCTCGAAGTTTCACTGCATTATTCTAAAGTCTACTTGCCCGATATGGATCCTTGAAAGCTTTAATTTATGTAGATTTCAGGATTTGTACGGTAATCATCACCTTAATTACCCCATTTGCTTGTCATAAATATTTCATAAGAGTCTTGTAATTATAAGTCAATCATGATAAAGAACAAGATTTTTTGTAAGCCTGAATCATTTGTTGTGCGATCGCTTCCCAGCTATAGTTACCTACAGCAGATTCGTGAGCATTTTTTCCCCGCCGTTGTCGTTCCCTAGGATTCTGAAGTGCTTCTTGTAATAACTGAGTTAAGGGATTGATTTCACAAGGGCTCACCCATCCTGCCTCAGCATCACAAATATCTTGCCAGATATGAACTTGATCCGAAATTACCACAGGTGTCCCAGCAACCATCGCTTCTGCTACAGCAATACCAAAGTTCTCGTAGTAAGAGGGTAGGACAAATAAGTCAGCATCTTGTAATAATCCTGCTTTGAGCTCACCAGTCACAAAACCAGTAATCTTGGTGCAAGATGAGATAGGTGAAGCCTTTATCTGTTGAGCAATCTGGCGTTCATAATCTGGATCTTGAGGATTGGTCCCTGCCAAGACAAAGTGGAAATTGATACCCTCTACTAACAGCTTTTCTAGAGCAGGAATCAATAAATTTAACCCCTTCTTCGGCTCAATACGAGACATAAACAACAGCAAAGGTTGATTCTCTGGAATGTTCAACTGAGTCCGAGCCTGACCCTTGGGGGGCAAAACTGGTAACTTTACTCCTAGGGGAATCACCAAATCCGGTGTTTGAGTGCCAAAGCGCTCGGAAATTTTAGCTTCGTGAACACTAGTAAAATGAATTCCTGCTGCCCCTGCTAAATTTGGTCGTTCTAGGAGTAAGCCATAAATTTGCTTGAGCGATCGCTTTTTTCGTAAATCAGCTGGATCAAGGGTGCCCAAAGGACGCAAAATGTAAGGTAGTTGTTGGTTACGAGCTACCATTGCTGCTGCTGTACTTACCGGCGAGAATAAGGCATGAATGTGAGCAAGGTCAAATTCATGACTATGCTGCCCTAGCCAGCGCAACAGAGCCCAAGAGAACTTGTAGCGGCGAAAGGGAGAGCAACGGAAGTATCGCACCTGATAACCATCTTGCTCCACGGGTTTATCTAGGGGCACATCTAACGGCGGTTGACCAGCATCTCCGTTAGAGTCTGTGGTAAGTACCGTGACTTCGACTCCTTGGGATGCCAGTGCTGCAGAGAGTCCCCGCACCATTTGGCTAGGGCCACCATAGACTAGGGAAATTGAAGGAACTATTTGTAGGATTTTTAGCGGTTTGTTCACAGAAAATTGGGAATATTAAGAAAAATGTGAGGGGTTTTCTGCCTTTTCCTTCCCTTGCAGGTAAGGGGAGTGGGGAGTTAGCTTGAGAAATGATGGACAAAAAAACCGTCTCTTTTCTTTGCCTATCAAAAGTTGAAGTGAAAGAACCTCATGAACACCAAAACATTTTTGCTTGTTCTCATATTGTCCATCTTTAGTGTGGGTTATCTAAAAATCAATCAACATCTTATCTCGTCTATCAATGTTTAGCGTCAAATGAAGAACTTGATAGTGCTTGTGCTCTTTCTGAACAGTCCCTCTAGCAGAGGATGTGAATGAGGCTGTACCAGATTTGTAAAGTTTTGTTGCTAAATAACCATTTTTTGTGCCATTTTTTCGAGTTATGACCCGATTTTGAAAAAAACTGCCCCTAACTCGAAAAATTGGCCTAAATTGCCCTGTGAGATCGTCTTATAAATAGAACAACGGAAGACAGAATATCAAATTTTGTCCAAAGTCCAAAAACAAAGGAAGAATGAAAAAAATGACCAAATATCTACGCAAAAAGGTGAAAAAAATGTTTAAAGTCGTGGTTGCCATAACCATGATGTTATTATTAAGCCTAAGCCAACAAATTGAGCCTGCTGAAGCAGCAGTTCTGCCTTGCTCACCGAATCCTTTTAAGCCAATGGGACTGATAGTTGAAGGACTATCATGCGAGATCCCGCCAAACTTAGAAAATATAGATATCTACCTAGTTGCAGTATCCAATGGAGAACTGACAGCAGAAATCATACCAGAAAAAAAAGATTCGACCTGTAAAGGAATGTTCGATATATCGGATACGGTAATAGTACCGTGCGATACTCAAGGAGGTAAAGTGGAAGTGGTACGTCTAGAAGGAGAAGGAAGAGGGAGTTTATGGGCAAGCTACATATGGCAGACTTCGTCCAATGTTGAGGAAAAAGGGAAGTCGAAAAATACACTAAGAGACTTCCAATATCCGGTCCGTCTGAAGGCAGGGGAGCAGTGATTACAGAGAGTGGAATAAGCAGATAGACTCCAAAAATCGAAATAATTTATTTCTTGGAGTTCCTAATATACAGCTAGGAAAAACGTACCACACAACGCTCAATAGACTTCAGAGCACTCTGAAAAACCTCGGGTGAGAGGTAATAGCCTAAAAGATCATGCACCCTGTGAGATTCTGCCAATGTAGGACTTGTCAGGGTGTTTTTCTAGCTTCAATTGGTGCAAAACCTGCCCTCATACCAAATCCGCTTTACCTAGGGTCTATTCCAAAAAATCAAAGTCTTTGCTGAGAGAGGATTTGGGGATTTGGGTAAGTACCCCACAATAACCGGATTTGGTATCAATTAAAATTCAGGCTACAAGAAAATGCGATCGCCTACAACAGCATACAGCGCTTGCGGCATTAGTCTAGAAGCCATATTACTTAAATCTACCAAGGACTACCAATCATCGTGAAAGCTGACCAAAATAGAGGATGAGAGAGATTTTGATCTCCCAACTGTTCTAATTCCGGCGGCAATGGCACTACTTGAGAGGGAGTCACCAACTTGCCAGCTTCTAGCCTTACTTCCCCCTTCAACATTGTTAGTTGAGCACGACGTAGAGCCTCCGCCTTAATCGGTGCTCGCCTCAATTCTTCGTAGAAACTTGTCATCAGTGCCATAGTTCCCTCATCATTGACGAACCATAAACTCGCCAGTGCTGACTTGACTCCTGCTTGTACAGCTAACCCGGCAAACCCCAACTCCACCTCTTCACTACCTTGTGCTGTTTGACAGGCACTAAGTACCAATAACTCTACTGGAGGTTTATGCCAGCTTAACTGCCGCAGTTGATCTAATCTTAGTTTGCTCTCCCATAACTGGATGTAAGAGTCTCCAGGTTTTACTGGTTCAAAGAAGGCATGGGTAGCTAAATGAATAATACCAAAAGGTTTTTGGCGGCGTTGCGACTTGAGGTTATTGAGAGTAAAACCCTCGTTGAGAAAAGATTTCCCTTGCCACAACTTTTGGGTAATCACCGACAACTCTACTGGCACAGCTACTAAAGAGCGATGGTTGGTAAATTCCGATGCTCCCATGGCTAGCACTTGGGAGTTTTGAATGTTGTGGTAGCGAGTATCAGTTAAGCTGAGACTAGGCATCAAACCGACACTGTAATTTTCAATCAGAAAGTTTTGACCAGAGTGGAGAGCTGCTAAAGGGATGGAACGTAGCCCAGTGTCAAGGATAAAAACTAGATTTTCAATCTCATTAGCCTGCAAATCTGCTTCTAGAGGTGCGATGAGCCACTGGTACATTTGCTGAGCTGGGGGTAAGTACCGATGGGAACGACTGGTAATTTTGGTAACTTCATTGCGGAATTCCCTTGCTTTTAGGAGTACTTGCTCCCGTGTTGTTCCCTCAACCCGCTTGCGAATTGGTTTACCGTTGGGGGTAACTAGAATTAACTCCAATTGATCCTGAGCATTGGGGATGAGAGCATCTCCTTGATTATCTCCGGTATCTCCTGCCAGGGTTTTAGGCACAAAAAAGGCATAGATAATAGCTGGTTTAACTCCTACTGCCTCTTCAATATTGCCTAGTGTATTGCGGATATCCGTTAGAGTTTCAATTTCTGTATCTCCAAGTCCGAAATATTCCTCATATTCAACAGTGAAATTTTGATCCAACTCTTCTGTAAATCTGTCCAAAGATACCTCAGGAAAGTCAAGCTCCAGGTTAGGTTGTAGAGGTGGATTAGTTTCTATGGGTGGTAAGATTTCCCCTGTTTGAGGTATTACTGGTTGTGGTATTACTCCTGGTTGAGATACTCCCCCTAACTGAGATTGAGTCAGGATACTGATATCATCCTGAATGTAGGAATCCAGAAAAGATTGAGTAGGTAAGATTTGATTGTCATCCCTACTGGTAATTGCTCCAGCTGTACCATTAATGTTGGCATCCCCAACAATGAAGGGAATTAAACCATTGCCTTCATGCTTGATAGTAATCGGAGAACCTCCGATGCCACCTACACTACAAATACTAGTATTTACACAAAGATCACTGGTAAAAGATTCCGTCGCTTGGAAGAATCCCCCAGTAGTAATATCAACTTCCCCTCCTCTACCATTTGTACCCCCTTGGGCGTTAATTGAGGTGACTTGAATCTTATCTGCTGAGCTGAGGGTGACATTACCTCCATTATTAGCACCAAAAGAGATGATATCCCCAGTAGCAATACTACCGGAAGCTTGAAGCGCGATCGCACCTCCATCCCCATTACTATTACTGGAATTTAGAGCAGAACTCCCATTAATCTGACTGGGAGTGAGTAGATTACCAATTAAGATATCAGCTCCATTGGTAGTAATGTCCCCGTTCAAATTAACTATCCCAGATGTATTAACCTCAAAAGAGTTGTTTGTTCCTAAACCAAGAGTAGGTATTAAAATAATCGGACCGGTGCTAATATCTCCAGGGGCGATAAGATTGATGCTGGTACCAGTAAGAGTAAAACCTGTAGTATCGATGGAACCTGAACCTAGGGGAGATTGCAAAGTTACTGGACTAGTAAAAGTCGTATCCCCAGCCAAGGTAATTGTACCGCTGCCATTATCCCCCCCAATGATAATTTGAGAAAATCCATCTTGTAAGCTGTTAAGGTCGGTACTATCCAAATTCAAGCCGGTGTCTGTCGTAGTACCGCCGATAGTAATAGGCAAATTAGGATCAAGAGGCTGCAACTGGAGGATACCAGTACCTCCGATTTCAGTATCACCAACAAAGTTGATTTCATCGGCGGTAAGGGAGAGATTACCGCTGCCACCAGTAGGATTAATCAAGCTATCTTCAACACGAATCCCTTCTGTCTCATCAGCACTGCTGCCTGTTAGGTTAATCTCCCCTACCTGAGATTCCAGCACCATACCATTTTCTAAGAAAATGCCGTAGTTATTGTTAAGAGTACCGTTACCGTTACCTTCTCCTATTAAATTAATACTGCCCTGTGCTGAAGAAATCCTAGAATCTGAGTTCCCAATCCTTATTCCTTCATTTTCATCTGTTCCATTCCCACCTTTACCATTGAGGGTAATCGCTCCGGCTCCCGTTGATTCCACTACGACACTATCAAACAACTCAATACCAGTGTTAGAGATGTTAGTGCCACTACCAGTACCCGTCAGGTTGATATCTCCATCCCTTGACCTTACTGTAGTGTTGGGACCAATAAAAAGTACTCCATCATTAAAATCTACCCCATTCCCCGCCGTACCATTGAAAGTAATTGTCCCGCTTCCCGTGGATTCCACCAAGCTGCCAGTTTCTAAAATAATGCCATTGTTGTTCATCCCTATGCCTTGAGCAATTCCCGTAAGGCTGATATCTCCATCCCCGGAGATAATGCTGGAGTTTTCTAGCCTGATGCCATCATTAAAATCTATCCCTACTCCCGCTCTGCCATTGAGAGTAATTTCCCCTGTGGTGGATTCCACCCGACTATTGTTACTCAGAAGAATACCGTGCATTAAAGTGGTACCAATGCCTGCTGTACCATTGAGGGTAATCTGTCCGCTAGTTGACGTCAGGGTACTACCGTTGTTCAGGAAAATACCCTGATGGAAAATGCCACCAGCTCTTCCGGCACCTGTAATCGCCATATTACCTGCACCAGAGTTGATGGTTGCTCCATCCAAAAGCACCTCACCAACTGCTACTCCAAAATTTCCTTTTTCAATAGTGACATTGCCACCATTAGTTAGAATTTGGGAACCGGAACCCATGAATAGCTGAGCAGTTCCTAAATCTCGCTGAAGGGCGATCGCATTCTCATCATTAATCGTAGCCCGAAAGTCACCACCATTGAGCACGATTGTTCGATTAGGATTAAAGATGATCGAACGTCCTGCTTGCAAAGTCAGTCCATTACCAAAGGTTGTACCGGTAACGTTATCATCGATGGTGATATCATTATTGGCTTGCAGAGTTACATTACCTAAGTTAATGGCGGCTGAAAGATTGGCGCCACTAATAGTTGAAGTGCCAGTAGGATTATCACTAAATAAGCTATTTCCTGAGACTGGATCAATACCCCCAGCTTGAATAAGAATATCTTTAGGATCAAGAAGGAGAGTACCAGCCGTACCTTGGGGAGCACTCGTGTCTACTAACCCGGAAAATTGCAGGGTATCTTTCCCAGATACCTCCACTAAGCCACCATCTCCAGAATTAGCACCACCACGAGCAGTAATATAGCCGTACAATTCAGTTATCTCATCTGCCCAAGCAATTACTTTACCGCCATCACCATTAACTAAGGCATCGGCATTAACCACTGAATCACTACTGACAAAAGTGCGTAAAGCATTCGGCACTGTACCTTGTCCTTGATAATCCCCACCAATCAACACAGTACCACCACCATTAGTACCAGCAGCGTTGATATTAGTATTGAGTAGTCCAACGCGATCGCCTAAGATATTTACCTTACCCCCACTATCCCCTGATACATCCAAACTCCCAGATGCGATCGCAGAACCTGGTTCAGTGGGAATACTAATTCCAGAACCAGTTAATACTACCTGACCATTACTATTAATAGTCATTGCTGTAGCATTACCAAGATTGCCACCAGTCAACAACTCAGGCAAGGATAACACTGGTACAGTCCAAGGTTGCAGCTGACTCCCCGCAGTAGCTAGCGGTTCAACTTCCAAACTTAGCACATGTCCTGGGTAGCTCAAGCGCACCAAATTTTCTCCAGGGACAGCAGCTACAGTCATTTGTCCCTCTGGAGCGGAGAGTTCTCCAGCATTTACCACCGTACCACCGATTAAAGTTAAATTCTGACCCACCCCTACCGCCAACTGTCCCTCATTAACAATTACCCCTGGTTGAGGTGTACTAAAAGCAAAAGCATTGGGACTTCCTCCTAGAACCGTGTAATTATTCTCCCCAGCTGCGTTAAACCAGTTATTTCCAATACGTATACCAGTAGCGGTGGTAGCAGTAAAAGAAGCTGGTACATTTAACCTCGCACCAGAACCAAAAACAATCCCAGCAGGGTTCATCAGGTATAAGTTAGCATTGCTACCACTTACCTGAATCAAGCCGTTAATGAGGGAGACATCACCACCAGTAACACGACCTAAGATATGCTGAATATTCGGATTAGCAATAAAATTAGCGATTTGGTCCTGATTGAGACCAAACTGAGAGAAGCTGTGGAATAAATTCCTCCCATCTCCCGAAAGGCTACCACCAGTGATATCCAGCTGATTACCAGTTGTTGTAATAACGGTATTAGTACCATCAGGAGCTGGTGTAATTGATTGAGCATTGGTTTGGTTGGATGCTAGTATCCCATAGATGGGTAACATTCCCAACAACCAGCCAAGATTGATATAAGCTGATTTCATGTCCTTCTCTTAAATATATATAACGACTTCCCTACTGCAATATGATGACGAGGGTTGATTTGTTAAGTTCTGTTTGGTCTACCTGTTATGCAGCCTACATTCAGTTATCAAAGTGTGTTATCCGGATAATTCGCTTTTTAGCTATCAGCTATCAGCTTTCGGCTGAATATTCTGCAGAAATATGAATATTTAAACCCCGTTGAGGTTAGTTGCATTGGCCATCATTTTTTGCTATTATTTTTTTACAATAGAAAAAGTGTGCGCCCATATATAAAGGTACTAATTCTGACCAAGATTCCGTATCCTAGTGCAGCTTGGCAGAAATAACCCACCAGTCAAAGCAAATTTTGTAGCAGATAAATGTTGGGTTTCGTTGCCTCAACCCAACCTATAAGATCTGCGATCGAAATCAATCTAGGACTTACACACCGTAACGGAATTATGTCATCCTGAGCGATCGCGAAGGATCTCCAAACGGCCAGTGATGCTTCACTAGCACCTCAGCATAACAGTTGAGTGCGTAAGTCCTAAAATAGATTAAGTCACGACGCATTGAGTAACCTTCGCCAGAGTCATTTTTTAGCCCAAATGTATTACATATTACTTGGATATGTTTTCTAACAGTTGCCTATGTAATACATAGATAGCTCCTGAGGAGCGCTTCGCGCCCCCAATTGCCATTGAGAAACAATTCTCTTCCCTGTTGCCTAACTCGGAGACTCAGTGTTTATTCAGAGATTAGCTATTAGCCATTAGCCATTAGCTTTGAGCGTGTTTTTCGAGAGTCTTTAATATTGCGAGTCCTTTCTCCAGCTAATAGCTTATGTAAGACATACTGTCTTATTTTTGTGAGTTTATTGAAGGCTTGAATGAAACTTTTTTTGTTGCGTATTTCCTTTGATATCTGTTTAGAAGGAGTAGTCGAAGCAATTGCTGTTAATGAGGAGCCAGCTGTTGCTTTTCTTACTCTTGCAGGAGTTAAAGAAAAATGCCAAGATGTTGAAAGTATTTTAGAAAGAATACAGAATCATCAAGAAGAATAGTTGTACTGATTTATTGCTTCAGTCATTGTTCTTGCGATCGCTTTTCAGATTACTGGGTTAGTGCATCTTAACTGGAGTTTAGACTATGACTTTCATAGTCTAAACTCCAGTAATCACAGCACCCGTAGGAGAACAAGTAGGAGTCCGCATTGGCAAGGGACGGATGGATATCACACCCTATCCTTGAACTCCTTGTTACCACCCCAAATCCGCCAAGCCGAAGAGATTTGTCGGGAAGCAGGAGTAGAATCCGAACTGATGGATGGCTGCATCTTCGATGTTGCCAACACAGGAGATGCCAGCTTTGCCGAATCTGCCGCCAATGCTCTCACCGATATTATCAAAGAGCGGGTAGAACAAGAAATTCGCGATCGCATTCCCCTTCCCGGTGGCATCAATATCCCCGACTTACCGTTTTAGAAGATAAAAGCTAGAGTTCTCCTAAAAAGATGCCCGACTTTTTTAAAAAAGTCGGGCATCTGAATGCGATTGCTTCCGGCACCAGCTTTCGCTGCTCGCACTTAGCCAATACAACAAGTTTATGGCGGTGGATGACGACCCAGTAATTCCTCTTCTGAGCGAATTGCCAACATTGTTAGCCGATTCAAATCAAGTGCTTGTACCGTTGCTCGACCTGTAGCGGTCAATCCAACGACTTGTACACCCTTCCAAGCAAAGTGTTCTTTCCATAACTGTTGACGAGGATTAAAAATGGAGAGAACTTCACCCTTATCCAGATCTTCAAGTTCTTGCCGTGCGCCCTTACGAAGAGAACAGGACACACAGGCAAGAGCCAGATTTTCAGAAACCGTTTCGCCATCTGCCACCACAGGAACAATATGATCGATATGAAAAGTAGCGACTTGCCCAAGCTGAGATATTCCGCAATACTCACAACGGTTGTCAGCTCTTTGAATCACCAATCGACGGAGAGAAGCTGGGATCGTTGCCATTTATGCTTCCTTGATCACCTGTGTTGAGCGCAAACGCAGTAAGGATAAGAATTCTGCTAGTTCAACAAGTCCCTCTGCTTCCTTTCGTTCTGCCTGCGACAGTGTATGACCTTCATCCTGACGATCCAACAAAAATTGCAAACGGGCTTGAACTGCCTGGGGCAGTTGAAATCGAGTCAGTTCAATGGGAATCTCAATTACTTTAGACATAGAGCAGTTGGCTAAATTTATCATTGACTGAGCGTTAGTTGTTTAAGGTCGAATGTTTTGTTAGACATAGCTATCGATAAATTTAAGATTGACAA
Source organism: Symploca sp. SIO2C1 (assembly GCA_010692635.1). Lineage (GTDB taxonomy): Bacteria > Cyanobacteriota > Cyanobacteriia > Cyanobacteriales > Coleofasciculaceae > Caldora. The sequence goes on from JAAHGL010000099.1 coordinate 14,908, forward strand.
TACTAAAATAAAAGAAAAGTTTTTTTTGCATCAATAACATTCTTTATTTTATTATATTGCAGCTTCCCCAATTCCTAATCCCTGGCTTACTGTTTTAGAAGATAAAAGCTAGATTTCTTCCCAAAAGATGCCCGACTTTTTAAAAAAGTCGGGCATCTGGATGCGATTAGCGATCGCTTAAACCTTCTAATGCTTGGGTTGATGCTAACGCTCACCCTGAAGAAATTAACCAAGCAATCCAGGATAATGATGAGGCTTGAGCAATGGCTGCTCTCTATGCTGATGAAGAATTTCCCATGAAGGCAACCCAACGCACCAATACTGCTCGGTTAAGAGAAATTATCGGTTAAAAAGCTGGGGGAGCTGGGGGAGCTGAGGGAGCTGGGGAAGAGGGATTAGGGCTTATCCGAGCAGTATTGCCCAACGCACTTCTTGACGAATAGCTCCCAGTAAAACAACTTTTCCGTCTGCAATCAAATCCCGTAGTAGATTAATGATAGCGATCGCATCATGTGGCGAATTGCGTCGCAATGCAAGGGACCAAACAGAAGTATCAATTATCAATTATCAATTATCAATTATCAACCTCATTTTTATCTTCTACCTGGCAAGCGAAACTGTACAAACCGAGCAAAGTTATCTTGCCCCTCTTCCAAATTAGCAGGAATACCATTAGGATAAGTTCGGTCAATCAAACTCTCTAGCCGTTCTACTCGATTATCTGGGCTAGGATGGGTACTGAAAAACTCTGGTGGTTGTCCTCCTTGTCTAGCAGAAGCAAGTACTTGCATCAGTTCGACAATTCCTTTCGGGTTATACCCAGCTTCCGTCATAAAACGAAAACCAAGTTCGTCACTTTCCAATTCATCTTCACGCCCGTACTTTAAACTGACTAGTTGGTTGACTGCCTGTGCTAAAATTGCTGCTTGCCGAGCACTCTCAGGACTATCACTAGCAGCAATACCAACAGCATTAACCAACGTTTTCCCCAGTTGCTGCTTTGCCAAATGTTCTGCACCATGTCGCCCAACAACATGTGCAACTTCGTGGCCTAAAACTCCTGCCAACTGTGCTTCAGAGCTAAGGCGTGATAGTAGAGCTGCTGTAATAAATACTTGTCCCCCCGGTAAGGCAAACGCATTAACTGTTTGAGGGTCTTTCAACAAATGGAATTCAAAAGGATAGCGAGAGTTAGCTGCTTCTGACTGTTGTACCACCCGCTCCCCTACCTGATCAATATACCTTTGTAGCGATCGATCCGGATAAAGACCACCGTGTTGAGCTGCCATCTGTTCTCGCGCCTGTAGCCCGATTGCCACTTCCTGACGGGGTGAGAGTTGCACTCGTTGCCTTTCTCCAGTGACTGGATTTTCCACAACGTTAGTAAAGTAGCTGATGACCCCAAAGAGCGCCACTAAAAGTCCTAGTCCCAAACGAGTTAATAGTTTGCCCACGTTATCTTCACCCCACGTAGTCGCTAAGCAGAATATCATGGAAAAAACTGATATTGGATCAATCTAAAGATTACTTCCAAAAAATGGCAATATTTCTTTACATCTACCTAAAATAGGACTGCTGTAGACATAACAAATCATGTCTTAGTAGTAGAGGATGAAGCCAAACTGGCATAGTTCATTGAACTGGAACTGAAGTATGTTTCTTGACATCTATGCTTTTGTTGACCACCTAAAGAGGATTGCTATACCTATGACGAATCATATCTTAGTTGTAGAAGATGAGGTAAAACTGGCACAGTTCATTGAACTGGAACTGAAGTATGAAGGTTATCGTGTTAGCATTGCTCACGATGGTTTGGCAGGTTTAGCAGCAGCGCGGGAATCTCAGCCAAATTTGGTGATTCTCGACTGGATGCTGCCAGGAATATCCGGGCCAGAAATTTGCCGACGCCTACGCACTACTGGTGACCAAGTCCCAGTAATATTATTAACTGCCAAAGATGAAGTGGGCGATCGCGTGGCTGGTTTGGATGCAGGGGCTGATGATTATGTAGTCAAACCTTTTAGTGTAGAGGAACTGTTAGCGCGAGTGCGGGCACATCTACGACGGCATCAAGAAGAAGGACCAGAAATCTTACAATTTGGTGACTTAAGTTTAAACCGCAGCACCCGGGATGTCTATCGAGGAGAGAGGCTGATTGAACTGACAGCCAAAGAATTTGACTTACTAGAATACCTCCTAGCCCATCCCCGGCAAGTTCTCACCCGTGACCAAATCCTCGAACGGGTCTGGGGCTATGATTTTATGGGTGATTCCAATATTATTGAAGTTTATGTGCGCTATTTGCGGCTTAAACTCGAAGCCGACAATGAAAAACGTCTTGTGCAAACAGTGCGAGGAGTTGGTTATGTGTTACGGGATTAATTTGTTGGGAATTGGGAATTGGGAATTGGGAATTGGAAACAAGGAGAAGGAATACAGAATTTTTGCTCAAGTCATAAACAAATAACCAACAACAAACGACAAATAACAAATTCAAAAACTAAAGCGCATATGAATGCGGGGATTTAGCTTTTCTTCTACTTGCTTACCACCCTTAAGATGTTGTTCGACAATTACCGGGACATCACTTGGTTGAACCCGGTAGTACCAAGTCTCTTCTGGTAAAATCCGCACTGTAGGACCACAACTGCACTGCCCTTGACAATCAGCAGCAATTACCTTGTAATCCTTAGTTTCAGCTGATTCAAAAGCAGCCCATACCTCTGCTGAACCAGCTTCTTTACAAGACCTATTCTGGCAAACTAAGACACACTGCTTTTTATTGTGAGACATTTATTTCATAGAGAAGCAAGAGAGAAGAAATTAGGTGACTTTTTAACTGAAGCTAGTTTCACCTATTCTACTACAATACTCTGCCATCACTAGTGTAATACCATTTCACTAAATGTCTGATACAGATATAGCTTCCAGAATAAAATCCCATCCTGTTACAGATGCAATCACTTTTTGGCTAAATTTAGCTAGAATTTTTTCCACAACTATGTGTATCACACTTAAAGTGAAATGGTATAAATGATACAATATTCATCGACACCACTCGCAAAATCGAACCAAGCAGATGCTTCTTATCGTGCGAACATACTCTATGAGTTCTTATAATTATCCTGAACTTTACATTCGTCTTGATCCATCTGATGGTAGCGATCTCTTTAGAGAAGATTCTACTTTTCATATTAGAGAAGCTCTCCACAATAGTCTCTAGAAAATTTCTCGAAGATGATCGATATCTGGGACATCATCTACATCCTCCTCTATATCCTCGACGGTTGTACGCCAAGAGCCCCCCAGGAGTGCTTCGCACCCCCAATTGAATGGGAGAAACAATTCTCTTCCATTAGCCATTAGCCATTAGCCATTAGCCATTAGCCATTAGCCATTAGCCATTAGCCATTGGCCATTAGCCATTAGCCATTAGCCATTAGCCATTAGCCATTAGCCATTAGCCATTAGCGCATGAGCGTGTTTCTCGAGAGTCATACTGTAAGAATTATTGCCTAGCAAAACTATGAGTTTTGAAGTTATTGTCATCGGTAGTGGCATTGGCGGGTTAACTGCTGCTGCCTTACTCGGTCGTTATCATAAGCGGGTGCTAGTATGCGAAAGCCATGCGATCGCAGGTGGTGCTGCTCACAGTTTTACTAGGAGAGGGTTTACTTTTGATAGTGGTCCTTCTTTTTACTGTGGTTTGGGGAACCAACGCCCCAGTTTGAATCCTTTACGGCAAGTGCTGGATGTTTTAGGAGAATCATTGCAAGTAGTATCCTACGATCCGTTAGGACATTACCACTTTCCTGAAGGCAGCTTTCCGGTTTATTGTGATGCACAGCGTTACAGAGAGGCAGTAGCTGAGATTACACCTCAAGGAGCTAAGGAACTAGCCCAATTTGAACAACGGCTTTTATCGCTCTATGACTGCCTTAAAGATATACCAACCATTGCCCTGAGAGCTGATTGGCGGCTAATTCCAATTTTATTAAGCAACTATCTACCAACTATTGTCAAAATGCTGCCCCAGTTGGGTATCATTCAGGGTTCAGTAGGTAAGGTAATGGATCAATATGTGCGTGATCCTTGGGTGCGGCGACTTATTGATTTGGAATGCTTTTTGCTATCTGGATTAAAGGCTCATGGCACAGTTGCTCCAGAAGTAGCATTCATGTTGGGAGAGCGCAGCCGCGCTGGTGTAGAGTATCCCGTTGGAGGTAGTGGAGCCATTGTAGCTGCTTTAGTGCGGGGTTTGCAGCACTGGGGTGGGGAGTTACGGCTGAATACTCATGTGGAGCAAATTTTGGTGGCAGAAGGTAAGGTACTGGGTGTTCGGTTGCGTAATGGTGAAGTAATCGAGGCACCTGTGGTGATTTCTAATGCTACCCTCTGGGATACCTATACTAAATTGCTGCAAGAGGAAGACTTGCCCCCATCTTACCGCCAATCCTCTTTAGCAACACCAGCAGTTGATAGCTTCATGCACTTGCATTTGGGTATTCAAGCTGAGGGGTTAGAACAACTCACAGGACATCATGTGGTAGTTCAGGATGCTAATAAGGATATTACTGAACCTGGTAACACTTGCATGATTTCTATTCCTTCTGTTTGGGATAGGAATCTTGCTCCTGAGGGACATCATGTAGTCCATGTTTACAGCTTGGAACCCTATGCAGACTGGTGTAGAGATGAATTGTATCAGGAGAAGAAAAAAATGCGATCGCAACCTCTGTTGTGTGCCTTAGAACGGATAATTCCCGATATCAGAGAGCGCATTGTCTTAGAGTTGATTGGTACACCTTTGACTCATGCTCATTATTTACGCCGCTATCAAGGCACTTATGGTCCCGCTATTGCAGCTGGAAAAGGACTGTTTCCTGGATATCAAACACCTATTAAGGGTTTATATCGAGTTGGTGATAGCACTATGCCAGGGATTGGAGTGCCAGCAGTAGCAGCTTCAGGGATTTTGTGTGCTAATACTCTGGTTGATTAGTATTAAAGAAGGCAGAAAGAGAAATTTGATAGGTATTAAATTGAGAATTGAGAATTGAGAATTGAGAATTGTCCCCGTGTCTCCCTCTGCTCCCTACTCCCCATCTCTCTTGCTTTTTTGAGATAAGAGAGGGTAATTAACCCAGATTTGGTATCAGCCATGAGCCAAGGCAAAACACCTTATCAGCCAACTAGCTGTAATGCTAAAGATCACTCACCAAGAACAGATGATGCTGTCTTAGGAAGTAAAGTATCACCACCAGTAGGTGGTGTGGTATTGGGGGGAATTGAAGGCGTCAAACAGCGCTTAGAGAGTAAGGTAGTTGAGCAACGGCTTGCTGCTCTTAAAGATGCCCTCAATTATGGCAAAACTGGTTTAGAGTTAGTGCTGGAAGCGTTGCAGGATGAATCACCCAAGGTAAAGTTTACGGCTTATTCATTACTCATCCAGCAACAGGAACCAATGATTAAACAGCAGTTAAACAACAAATTACCCTGGTATGAATTTGAAGTGGTGAAGGTAGATACTCAAGGAGTTATCAACAGTCACTATAATAAACAAGCTCAATTTTTGCTTGAAGACTTGGAAGATGACATCACCTTAGAAATGGTGTCTATCCCAGGTGGAACCTTTCTTATGGGTTCACCAGCAACGGAAGAAGGGCATAGAGACAGTGAAAGTCCGCAGCATCAAGTTACGGTTAAATCCTTCTTTATGGGTAAATATCCAGTTACCCAGGCACAATGGCAAGCTGTAGCTGCTTTGCCGGAAGTCAACCGCTCCCTTAATCCCCATCCCTCTAAGTTTCAAGGAGCAAATCTTCCTGTAGAACAAGTTTCTTGGTACGATGCCATAGAATTTTGCGATCGCTTATCTCAAAAAACTGGATGGCAGTATCGGTTACCTAGCGAAGCTGAGTGGGAATATGCTTGTCGAGCAAACACAACTACACCATTTCACTTTGGGGAGACAATTACTACTGATTTAGCTAATTACTATGGAATAGATAGTCAACTGGAGCTTTCTCAAGGTTGTGATGGTGCAGAACCACAGAGAATCAGTCAAGAAGAAACAACTCCTGTGGGTAGCTTTGGTATAGCTAATGACTTTGGACTCTACGATATGCACGGGAATGTGTCGGAGTGGTGTGCAGACAGTTGGCATCCTAACTATGAAGGTGCACCCACAGATGGCAGTGTGTGGGAAGACGAGAATGACAAAGAGAATCACTTTAGGATGTTACGGGGTGGTTCTTGGGGGAACATTCCAGGAAACTGCCGTTGTGCATTTCGCAACCTCAATGATCCTAGCAGTAGACACATCAGCTTTCTGGGTTTTCGAGTTGTCTGTACCGAGCAAGAAAATTCATCCAGTTTTTTGCCAATACATCTGTTAATAAGTACTCATCTTTGGAAAGGATTTTAGCTTTAGGGAACTGCAAGAAATAAATTATGCCAATTTTTGGATTTGACTTGCTGATCTTAATCCCCCAGCTCCCTCAGCTCCCACAGCTCTCACAGCTCCCACAGCTTGTTTCCCCCATCCGGTGGTATTCCTCACCCTCAAGCTTGCTTGCGCTTGAGCGCTGTTCCAGTTACAACTGCACCAATTGCCAAGAAACTCAATAGGCTGGTGGGTTCTGGTACAGATTCAGTCTCATCAGTCTCATCTTCTAACTGAGTAAAACTCAAGCCGATATCTTCAGTGGAAACAAAGCCGCTGCCAGTAACAAACGGACCAGGACTTGGGGCAATTCCTGCTCGAAATGAAGCACCGGACAATTCAGTTGAATCTAAGAAAAGCAAGGCATCCGTTACAGCAGGAGGGCTATTGAGAACACCAGCTGAGAGAAAATCAAATGCAATTATTTCCCCACCCGACACAGTCCATGAGTTTGTTAGAGGACTTCCGATATACTCACCGATACCTAAGCCTGTGGTATTGCTGAGTATTTCAACACTAGTTGCAGCTCCGGTTCCTTCATCTAACCCTCGGATGATGCCTGTTACAGCTCCACCTCCATTCAATTCATTATTAAAGGAAAAGCCAAAGTTAATGGCAGCAGCAGGCATTGCTACAAGAGTAGTTCCGACGACACCGGCACTCAAAGCTAGGAAGGTTTGCTTTAAAATATTCATGATTGTTTTAGTTATTCCAATACCATCACTTTCAATCTAGCCTGGGATATTGAGATATGAATCAAGTTCCCGTGAAATTATGTAGATTTGGTTTAAAGCTTTGGTAAAGACTGCGATAGTTTAGAAAACATCAAAAAAGGGTTTGCAATTTGAGCACGAAAAGTGACTTACCTTCATGTAAGTCATAAGGAAAAATTGCTCACGAGATATAAAACTTTGAGGGTGGTTAAATGTTGCGATCGCCAAAAAGAAAACCAATCGTCAAGTTATCCAGTGCCATGCGCTGTACAGTGAAATTATGTAGATTTAGTTTAAAGCTTTTGTAAAGACTGAGATAGTTTTAGATTTACTCTAGTCCTTCTAAAAATGATTTTATTTGTGAAATTTGGGTGAAATTATTTTGGCTAAGGTTTAATCAAATGTCGCTCACTTCGCCGATAATCACCAATTAATCTAGTTCGCCGCAAATTGAGGTGAATGATCATAGTAGCCCACGGTAAGCTTGTGCCTACCACAGCCCAGATTACCAAAGGATTGAGGAGTCCCACTGCTAGACCTATTCCTAGAGTGCTCCCCACTGCTGCACTCAAAAGTGATAGCCAGATACTAAATTGCTCCCCCAATCCCCTTGCCATCAACTTCTCCACCGCAATGCCAGTAGCAACTCCAATAATCACCCCACTAATAAGTCCACCTAAAGCTCCAGTTAAAGCTGCGGTTCCACCTGTCACCACAGTTCCAGTCAAAACCATGATTGAAGCGATAATCCCTGTCACAACACCAGCGACAAACCCAGCTTTCGCACCCGTTGTTGCTCCAGCTGTTGCCATCAGCCAAGCTGCTGCTTCCCAACCAACCGCAGCACCAGCCATCGCACCAATACCTGCAGTAAGTGGAGTTTCTAGGAAAGTTTTTGATGTAGAGACACTCCAAGAGACAATCCCCACCACTACCAGAGAAAATAGCCCCAGTAGAGCGAGGATACCTAGAGGTAGTTTTTGTGTTTTAATCGGCATAGGTGCAGTCTGAACTTGCAGAGTAAGAGAATGGGTTTCTGGCAAAGAATTACTGTGAAGTAAAATCTTTCTGATGTAAGTTTGATGTGCCATTAATTTACTGGTATCTACAGTAATTTGAAACTCAGCTCTATTAGCTTCAAATGTTGCTGGTTGAAAAGAAATCCAGGTATGAGCATCAGGGGTATGGGGTGGATCCTGACGATGAGGTGCAACTTCCCACCTTCCAGAAAGCATTGTTTCTGGAACTGGGTTGTTAATTGCGATCGCTTGAGTGAGTTTTTCCCCTAGTTGAATAGCTGTAAATTCCAGGCTAGTTTGGCTAAAATTAGCCTTCGGTAAGCGCATTGGGGAAGCTGGAATGGCTTCTAAAGCAGCTTCAGCATTAGGAAAGCGCTCTTTAAATTTCGGTTCAACCATCTTTTCTAGCCATTTAACCCAGTGGAAGTTAAGCTTGGGAACTAGATGTTTAAAATTTATACGATAGGTTATATCAACTAAGTCACCAATATCAACAGATTTTGTTCCTGTAAGTAGGCAAATTAAGGTCATGCCCAAGCCATATAAATCTGATGCTTCCGTTAGTTGACGATTGAATAGTTGTTCTGGAGGCATAAACCCTAAAGTTCCTTTGACTACACTGCTTACCCCCACCTCACCATCACCAATTCTGGCAAAACCAAAATCAACAAGATAAACATTCATTTGGTCATCAACCAAGATATTCTCTGGTTTAATATCTCGATGAATTACTGGGGGAATTCTATTTTGCAGGTAGACTAAAATTTCTAGTAAAGAGACCGCGATTTGCTTAATTTCATCGGGATTAAAGCTACGGGAAGCAGCTATGGTTAAGGCATGTTTATATTCCTGCACCATGCAAAAACCATCTTCTGTCTGAAAAGCATTGAGGTAACAGGGTATACCCTGATGATTGAGTCCTCGCAAGACTTCAATCTCTCGGTCATAGGCATTATAATCTGACCAACTTGAGCTAGTTTTGGCAAACTGAAACTGCTTAATCACAACTTGCTGCTGAGTGCTAATGTCCCTTGCGAGATAAGTCACTCGTCCACCTGTACGATTAGAACCTAACTCCCCTTCTATTAGATAACCATGGCAGTCAAAATTTGGCCAGTTACTCATAGTTGTTACGATTATCAAAATGTCTGAACTGTAAGGATTTGTAGTATTAGTACCTCAGTCAGTGAGGGTAAAATCAATTCTAATTTTTCTTCTATTACAGTAAATTAGCCCTGCTATTATGCCAGCCAGAGGATTGACTGAAATCTGGGATTTGAGCGATTACTTAGGGCTTGCTGAATAAGTCTGTAAGCGATACCAGACAAGGCTTTCAATCATTTATTGCCCCCAAAAAGTCCAAGGTTTTTGAGCCCATCGAGACAATTTCCTTGCACCATCGTAGGGAAACACCCGCTTAAATTCCGAATATGAGCTAAAAGTAAGCAGATTTTTAAGAGCTACTTTCACTTCAATTAATTGCCTCAAAGAGTTGTGCAGCAAGCGATAGTACACTCTTTAC